>CALXDB010000082.1 GCA_944386955.1 uncultured Oscillospiraceae bacterium | reverse complement strand
AGCCGGGTCTGCTCCGCCCGCTCCCGGCTGCGCTTGTTCACCAGCACCTGGCCGGCGATGCGCTCGGCGTCGGCGGGGTTCTCGATGAAGTAGATCTCCAGGCGGCTGCGGAGGAACTCCGTCATGGCCTCCTGGATGAACTTGTTGGTGATGGCCTTCTTGGTCTGGTTCTCGTAGCTGGTCTGGGTGGAGAAGTTGCTGCTCACCAGCACCAGACAGTCCTCTACGTCCGCCCAGGTGACCTTGCTCTCATTTTTCTGGTACTTGCTGTTCTGGCGCAGCCACCCGTCGATGGCCCCCACAAAGGCGGAGCGGGTGGCCTTCTCGGGGCTGCCCCCGTGCTCCAGCCAGCTGGAGTTGTGGTAGTGCTCGATGACGTGGGTGCGGTTGGAGAAGCAGCAGGCTACGCTGAGCTTCACCTTATACTCGTCCTTGTCCGCCCGGTCCCGGCCCTTCCGCTCCGCCTCCCAGAACACCGGCGTGGTAAGGCTCTCCTCCCCCGCCAGCTCCTTCACATAGTCGGCGATGCCGTTTTCATAGAGGAACTCCGTGGTCTCGAATTTTCCCCGGCTTACCTCGTTTTGAAACCGGAAGGTGATGCCGGCGTTCACCACCGCCTGCCGCTTCATCACATCGGTGAAATACTCGGCGGGGATGTCAATGTCGGTGAACACGTCCAGGTCGGGGAGCCACTTGGTCCTGGTACCGGTGCGCTTTTTGGCAAGGGGGGTCTTTTGGAGCTCCTTCCCCTTTTCCCCCACCACCTCGCCCCGCTCGAAGCGGAGGGCGTACTCATAGCCGTCCCGCCAGACGGTGACGTCCATATACCGGGAGGCGTACTGGGTGGCGCAGGAGCCCAGGCCGTTGAGCCCCAGGGAGTACTCGTAGTTGCCCCCCTGGTTGTTGCCGTATTTGCCGCCGGCGTAGAGCTCGCAGAACACCAGCTCCCAGTTGTATTTCTGTTCCTTCTCGTTCCAGTCCACCGGGCAGCCCCGGCCCTGGTCCTCCACCTCCACGCTGTGGTCCAGAAAGCGCTTGACGGTGATGACCTTGCCGTGGCCCTCCCGGGCCTCGTCGATGGAGTTGGAGAGGATCTCAAACACGGCGTGCTCGCAGCCATCCAGGCCGTCGCTGCCGAAAATGACGCCGGGCCGTTTCCGGACCCGGTCCGCCCCCTTCAGGGCGCTGATGGAGGTGTTGCCGTAGGATTTTTTGCTTGCTGCCATATCGTCCTCCTGGGGTTGCTTCCATTTGGCGGCTTTTCCGCCAGCTTAATTCTAAGGTAGTATTATACCAACTTTTTTCTCGAAAGGCAAGGGAAGCCGCTCCTCCAACAAACAAAGGAGGGAGACGTCCTCTTTCAGACGTCTCCCTCCCTTTCCGTAGAAGGCTATCCTTCTGCGAGCTTCGTACCATTTGGCTGTTGCTGCCTCTTAGCACGTCGCAGTCTTAAAGAGGACGTTTCCGGGCGTTACCCCTTCATTCCATCCTTTGCCTTAATAGTTCTGTTGATGAATTGTTCACAAATGTCACCTTGATTAGATTTTTGTTTAGGCTATACTTACTACAAACACTCAATTTAGATGAGGTGATTTATATTGTCCAAGCGGGTTTTTCGCCTAATCCTACTTGCGGTTATCCTTGTAGCACTCGGTTTTGCACTCTTTTCCCTTCTACACCGGCCCTATGATGATTTAGTAACCATTCCACGCTTATCCAGCGTGACTGCCAGTGAAGAGTACATATTAGCCGCCGTTTCTGACGGTAGCTCCGATTCCTCAGAATTTTCCTATTATGAAATTGGAGGTTCTGATGAATTATCTGAGCTTTTCTCCTTTCAGGACTGGTCCGTTGTGGGTACCCAGCCTACCAAGAGTCCCCTCATCATCTTTCGATTCGCAGAGGGGTGGATTCTTGAGTTATATGCGGAGGGCCTTGCCATTGCACACAATGGCTATGCCGCTGCACATACTGTATCCGAGTGTTGCTACTCCGTGCCTTCAGATTTGACCTCTGAGCTGTCAGCTTATTTGTCCGCTTTTGGCCAATCCCACCACATGGGCGATGGCACTATAAGTACCAGTACCTTTCATTGGTGATCAGAGTATTATATTTGACATTTGTTCACAGGAAACGCCTTCATTTGAGGGCGTTTCTTTTGTCTATCAACGCGTGACCTTTTCAGTCACGAACGTGTCGCACATCCCTGTATTTCACAGACGTATCACCGTATTCACCCCATCCGGAAAAGGTATAGCCGGTGCGGGTAAATTCATTCGCGGGCAGTTCAAAGGTCTCGCCCCACTGGCTGCCCACCTTGTCCATACTGCCGCTGCCGCCGTTGGCCGCAAAATAGACGGTGTACTGGTTGGGGATCCGCTTGCTGTAGAGGGCCTGGCCGTTGGCCGTCAACTCCTCCGGCGCCTCCTGCTGGAATTCCTTATCCAGATACCACTTCACCCGGTCGGCGCCCTCGATGGGGTCCTGCTCATTGTAGTCATCCAGGTAAACGGTGAGGCTGGGCTGAACAGGCAGATAGATCTTTTCCACGAAGTTGTTCCGGGCCACAAAGCCGCCTCCCTCCAGCTTCTGATTTCCCCGCATATCCAGCTCCGTGAGCTTGTTATGGTCGATGTGAAGGAACTGCAGATCGGTCAGATGGGTAACGTCGATCTCTGTCAGCCGGTTGTCGAAGGTCTCGATGAACACCAGCTTGCCATTGTCTTTCAGATTCAGCTCCGTCAGCTGGTTGTTCCGGCAGTACATGGTCAAAAGTTCCGTGCAGCCGGACAGATTCAGGCTCTCCATCTGGTTCATCTCGCAGTAGAGCGCAACGAGGGCGCTGAGACCGGTGAGATCCAGATCCCGGATTCTATTAAAATTGCAGTTGAGGTACCGCAGCTTCTTGTTTGCGGACACATTCAGCTCCGTCAGCAGGTTATTTCCGCAGGAGAGGCTCTCCAGCAGAGGATTGCCGGTCACATCCAGGGTCGTCAGCCGGTTGTTGGAGCAGTTGAGGGTCTTCAGATTGGGGAAAGCGGACAGATTGTCCAGGCTGGTGAGCCCCAAGCCGGACAGATCCAGTTCCGTCACACTGTTCCGCTCCTCCTCGGTGAGAATCCCATCTGTGCCGATCCCGCTTAAGCCGCCGCTGCGCAGCCAGGATCGAAGATTCTGATCCGAAAAAATTTCTGTGATCGTAAGATCTCCCTCCAGAGCCGGCGCAGCTTGATCCGCTGCTGCGGCCGGAAGGGTAAGCTGCCCTGCCATGGTCAGTGCTGCCAGGGTCAGTGCTGCAAATCGTCTGTTTGGTTTCATGTTATCTCCAATTTCGCGCATATTTTTCAAAAATGTAACCGCCTTAAGCGGCGCTCATTATAGCGGGTCCACCGGGATTTGTCAATAAGAATGACAAAAAATTTTTGCCCCTCATAAAATTTTTTAGGGACCGCGAAAAGCAGGAGAAAAACGCGAAGGAAAAGATGGAAAAAAAGACCGGCGGAGGCACATAGTGCCTCCGCCGGTCTATAAAATATTTCGGGGGATGTTCCTCTCAGACGGCCTCCTTCAGCCGGGCAATGGCGGAGATCAGGGGAATGCGGCGGTTGCACAGGTTCACCAGCCGACCCACCAGCAGGGCGGAGATCACCGTTCCCAGCCCCAGGCCCTGGAGCCGGTGGAAAAACAGCAGGGACAGCACCGCCGCCGTGGCCACCAGCGTCACGTCAAAGGCCATTTTGGTGGAGCCGAACTTGTGGTGGGTGGTCTGGGCGATGGCCTTCACGATGCCCTCGCCGGGGACGGTGAGCACATCCGGCGCTACCTCCATGCTGATGCCCAGAGCCAGCACGGCGCAGCCTGCCAGCAAAGACAGCCCCTGGGCGGGAAGGGTACTGGGCTGCAGCCAGCCAAACAGGGACATGCTGATGTCAATGCACCCGCTGAAGATCACATTCACCACGATCTGAAGCAGCTGAATGGGGGCGAAGTTCCGCCGCCGCAGCACCATCTGGCCGGCGATAAACAGCAGATTCACCAGGAAGGTGAACTGTCCCAGCGTCAGGGGAAAGGCGAAGCTGAGCACATAGGGCAGGCTGGAGATGGGCGAGGTGCCCAGAGCGGCCTTGGTGATCAGTACGATGCCCAGCGAGTTGAGCAGGATCCCCAGTACAAACCAGATGCAGCGGCGGAGCTTTGCGTTCATTCCAATTCCTCCTGATTTTCAAAATTGCGGATAATCTTTCGGAAGGTAGCCATGAACTGCTCCCGCTCCTCCTGAGGAATGTCTCCCCAGCCCAGCTGGTCCACACTGTCGCAGACCTGGCTGACCCACTGGGCCAGCTCCATGCCCCGGCTGGTGAGGTAGATGCGGGCCGCCCGCCGGTCCTGGGGGCAGATCTCCCGGCGCACCAGTCCTGCCTCCTCCATGCGGCTGAGCAGCCCCGTCACCGAGGACTTGTCCAGCACGCAGCCCCGGCCGATCTCCTTTTGAGTACAGCCCTGATTCTCGCGGAGAAATTCCAGGATCTTAGGCTGCCCCGGCGGGAGTCCCTGGCTGCATACTGTCTCTACAATGCGGCGATTGGCCCGTTGGTGTCCCACCAGCAGGAGATAGTGCAGATTCCGGTCGGTCATATCCTTCACCGGTCCTTCCGTTTAGTTTGCATCCAAACTATATAAGAGTATAGGACATATTTTTTGATTGTCAAGAGTAATTTACAAAAATTTCTCTGTTTTTGTTGTATTCAACAAAAGCTGTCAGACAAGAAAAGAGACAAGCGGGCTTTCTGCCGCTTGTCTCTTTTCATCCATGCAATCACAGGGCCAGCTCCAGCACCACGGGGCAGTGGTCGCTGCCCTCCACCTCCGAGCGGATGGCCGCGTCGGTGACCTTGTCCATGAGGCGCTGGGAGACGATAAAGTAGTCGATGCGCCACCCCGCGTTGTTCCTCCGGGCGTTGAAGCGGTAGCTCCACCAGCTGTAGGCCCCGGTGGCATCGGGGTGGAGGGTGCGGAAGGTGTCGGCAAAGCCGGAGGCCAGGAGCTCCGTCATCTTCTCCCGCTCCTGGTCGGAGAACCCGGCGTTGCCCCGGTTGGGGCCTGGGTTTTTGAGGTCGATCTCCTGGTGGGCCACGTTCAGGTCCCCGCAGAGGACCACCGGCTTCTTCTGATCCAACTCCATGAGGTAGGCCCGGAAGTCGTCCTCCCACTGCATCCGGTAGTCGATGCGCTTGAGGCCGTCCTGGGCGTTGGGGGTGTAGCAGCACACCAGATAGAAGTCCGGGTACTCGGCGGTGATGACCCGGCCCTCGTGGCGGTGAATATCCTCCCCGAAGTCATAGGTCACGGAGAGGGGCTCGGTTTTGGTGAACACGGCGGTGCCGGAGTAGCCCTTCTTGTCGGCGCTGTTCCAGTAGCGGTGGTAGCCGGGGAGGTCGAAGTCCGCCTGGCCCTCCTCCATTTTGGTCTCCTGCAGGCAGTAGACATCCGCCCCCTCCTGGAGGCAGTAGTCCACAAAGCCCTTTTTGAGGCAGGCCCGCAGGCCGTTGACGTTCCAGGAAATCAGTTTCATCACATTGGCTCCTTTTCTGCGCTTTGCCCCATCATACCCGGTGAAAAGGTCCTTGTCAATGGAATCAGACGGGAGGGGAAAGTAGGGCTTGCTTTTTTCCCCGATTCCCGGTATCTTGGAAGGAGAGAAAGAGAAGAAAAGAGGAGATCTTATGGAGCGAAAGCGCCATGCCCTGCGGGATATGACCACCGGTCCCGTGTCCGGCCACCTGCTGGGCTTTGCCTTTCCCCTGCTGGCGGGGAGCCTTCTCCAGCAGCTGTACAACATGGTGGACAGCTGGGTGGTGGGGCAGTATGTCAGCGAGTCCGCCCTGGCGGCGGTGGGCATCGGCTTTCCCGTGGTGTTCATGTTCACCTCCCTGTTCATGGGCATGAGCAACGGTACCACCGTGGTCATCGCCCAGTACTACGGGGCGGGGAAGATGGACCGGGTCCGGGATGTGGTGGACACCACCTACACCTTTTTCGTGCTGTCGGTGATCCCCCTGACGGCCCTGGCCCTTCTCATCATCGAACCTCTGATGGCCCTCATGCGGGTCCAGCCCGACGCTATCTCCGACACCCGGCTCTACCTCCTCATCTGCTGCGGCGGCCTCATCGGCACCATCGGGTACAACACCAACGCCGGCATCCTCCAGGGCCTGGGCAACAGCCGGGCCTCCCTGCTGTTTCTGGCCATCTCGGCGGTGATGAACATCGTGCTGGACCTGGTGTCGGTGCTGATGTTCCACATGGGGGTGGCGGGAGTGGCCATCGCCACCATCGTGGCTCAGTTCGCCTCCTGGGTCTTCGGAATCTTTTACATCAATCGCCTCTACACGGAATTTGCCATCCACCCCTTCTGCATGCGGATGGACAAGGAGCTTCTTCGAAAGATCATGGGCATCGGTCTGCCCGCCGGGCTCCAGATGGCCACCGTGTCCATCGGCATGATCGCCGTCATGAGCCAGGTGAACGTCTACGGCACCTCCTACGCCGCCGGATACAACGTGGGCCACAAACTGGACAACACCGGCTTTCTGCCGGTGCAGTCCCTGGCCACGGCGGCCACCGCCTTCGTGGGCCAGAATGTAGGAGCCAAGCGGGAGGACCGGGTCCGCCGGGGGGTGTTTTTGAGTCTCCTCTACGCCGTCATCTGGTGCGCCATCATTATGGCGGTGCTCTACCCCGCCCGGTTCCTGGCCGCCGGTCTCTTTACCAGCAGCGAGGGCGCCATCGAGGGCGCGGCTCTGATGCTCCAGTGCATCCTGCCCTTCTATCCGCTCTTCGCCATACAGTACACTATGTGCAACATCATGCGGGGCGCCGGGGAGAGCGTGGTGCCCATGGCGGTGGTGATGCTGTCCAACGTGTTTTTCCGGGTGCCGGGCGTCTACCTCTTCGCCCACTTCTTCGGCCCCCGGTACATGTACTACGGCTTCGGCCTTGGCTGGATCTTCGGTGCCACGGTGACGGTGCTGTACTTCCTCTCCGGCCGCTGGAAGCGGCGGGGGAGCCTGGCGGAGTGACGCCATTTTCAGATAAGGAGTTGTGCTATGCTGTTTGATACCCATGCCCACTACGATGCCGAGCAGTTCGACGCCGACCGGGAGGCGGTGCTCTCCGCCCTCCCCGGCCGGGGGGTGTCCCTGGTGGTGAACCCCGGGTGCGACCTGCCCTCCTCCCGGGCCGCTGCGGCCCTCTCGGAGCGATACCCCTTCCTCTACGCCGCCGTGGGCTACCACCCGGAGAACTGTGCCCCCTATACCGACGAAGATCTGGAGAAGCTGCGGGCTCTGGCGGCCCGGCCCAAGGTGGTGGCCATCGGGGAGATCGGCCTGGACTACTACTGGGAGGAGAACCCGCCCCGGAAGTTCCAGCAGATGGTGTTCCGCCGTCAGATGGCCCTGGCGGAGGAGCTGAATTTGCCTGTGATCGTCCACGACCGGGAGGCCCACGGCGACAGTCTCGCCATCGTCAAGGAGTTTCCCAAGGTCCGGGGGGTGTTCCACTGCTACTCCGGCAGCGCGGAGATGGCCCGGCAGCTGGTGGACCTGGGGTGGATGATCTCCTTCACCGGGGTGCTGACCTACAAGAACGCCCGGAAGGCGGTGGAGGCGGCCCTGGCGGTGCCCATGGACCGGCTGATGATTGAGACGGACAGTCCCTACATGGCCCCGGTGCCCCACCGGGGGAAGCGGAACGATTCGGGATATGTGCTCCACGTCTGCGAGAAGCTGGCGGAGCTGAAGGGCCTTACCGTGGAGGAGACGGCCCGGATCACTCTGGAGAATGGCCGCCGGTTTTTCGGTATCTGAGTCCTGAGACGCTGCCGTGCAGCCGCTTCGGTTCAAAAAGTGAGACCGCCGCAGGATATGCCCTGCGGCGGTTCCTTTATCCCCGTTCCGGATAGTAGATCAGCATGTGGAGGCGGACCGGTATTTCCCCGGCATTGCGGTAGCTGTGGGCCCTGTCCGCCCGGAAGCGCAGGGAATCCCCCGGCCCCAGAGAAAAGGTCTCCCCGCCGGCGGACACCTCCGCCTGCCCGTCAAACACCGTTAAAAACTCCTCTGTTCCGCCGATATGGGGCTGGGCCTCCAGCACCCCGCCCGCCAGGATCTCAATGACATAGGTCTCGAACCGGGTGTCCTCCCGGAAGGGGAAAACCGGCCGGTTGCGATACCGCCCCCCGTCCTCCAGGAGCGGCGTCACCTCCGCCCCCCGGATCAGCTGGTGAGACGCCTCCCGGACCTCCAGGAGAGAGGTGAAGGAGGTCTTATAGCCGTTGGCGATCTTCCATAGCACCGAAATGGTGGGGTTCACGTCCCCCCGCTCAATCTGGGCCAGCATACTGCGGGACACGCCGGTCAGCTTTGCCGCCGCGTCCAGCGTGATCTTCTTGCCCTCTCGGATCTCTTTGATATTCCTGGCCACCGCCTGCTGAAATTCCATGGCGCCTCCTGTTGACAATATATTGGACTGATAGTATACTATACAGGAACCAATATATTGGACTGTATGATGATTATACCGTTAAATTCAGAGGAGGTCAATGGGATGAGCTGGCTGCACTTTCTCTCTTACGCGGTGGTGACCGCCGTCACGCCGGGCCCCAATAATATTATGTCCATGTCCAACGCCGGGCGGCTGGGATTTCGGAGGTCCTTCCCCTTCAATCTGGGGATCTGGGCGGGGTTTTCTCTGGTGATGCTGCTGTGCACCCTTTTCTGCGGGACGCTCTCCAGCCTGATCCCCAAGATTAAGATGCCCATGCTGTTCATCGGGGCGGCCTATATGCTCTGGCTGGCGTGGAAGACCTTCCGCAGCGCCTCGGCCATCGAGGAGGACCCGCGGGGTGGGGGCTTTGTCTCCGGCATGCTGCTTCAGTTTGTGAATCCCAAGATCTACATTTACGGTGTGGTGTCCCTGGAGGCCTATATCCTGCCCTTCTACCAGGGGCGCTGGGCTGCGCTGGTGTTTTTTGCTCTGCTGCTGGCCTTCATCGGGTTCACCTTCACTCTGCTGTGGGCTCTCTTCGGTTCAGCGTTCAAGCTGCTCTTTTGCCGGTATGCCAGGATCACCAACGCTGTTATGGCCCTGCTGCTGGTCTGCTGCGCGGTGTCGCTCTTCCTGTAAAGAGGGCATGCCCGCCTATGTGCCGGCATATGCTGGCGGGGGAGGGGATGCAATGGCGGTCTATATCCTGCTGCCCGGGATACCGGGACAGTTTCCAAACTATGAAAACGCCCTGCTGCGGGCAGGCGCGGTTCCCTGCTGGCAGCCGGAGGCGGCGGAGGGACTGCTGCTGCCCGGAGGCGGCGACGTCCATCCCCGGTTTTACGGCGGAGCTTGGGAGGACTGCCGGAACGTGGACGAGGTCCGGGACAGAATGGAACTGGAACTGCTGGCCCGCTTTCTGGCGGCGGGGAAGCCGGTGCTGGGGATCTGCAGGGGACTCCAGGTGCTGAATGTGGCCCTGGGCGGCGATCTGCGCCAGCATGTAGAGGGCCATGGTCAGGTCTGCGGAGCTGACGGTCTCCATGCAACCAGGGCCGCCGGGTTTCTCCAGGCGCTCTATGGTTCCCGTTTCACCGTCAACACGGCCCACCACCAGGCGGTGGGCCGTCTGGGCCGGGGGCTGCGGGCCGTCCAGTGGACAGCAGACGGGGTGGTAGAGGCGGCGGAACATCGCGTTCTGCCTCTCTGGGGGGTCCAGTGGCATCCGGAGCGGCTGACGGAGGGGGGACGATATCGCGACACGGTAGACGGAGGGCGTCTGTTTAACTGGTTTACCGACCAGTGTTTGGGATAAGGGATTAAAATATTTTTAGAAAATAGGGGGGAGTGGGCTTGACAAATGGGAAAAATCATGGTATTATTTCCAGGCTGACGATTTGTTTCGGAAGGTATTCGCGGGTATAGCACAATGGCTAGGGCACCAGCCTTCCAAGCTGGGGATGCGAGTTCGATTCTCGTTACCCGCTCCATACGCGCCAGTAGCTCAGTTGGATAGAGCAACTGCCTTCTAAGCAGTAGGCCAGGGGTTCGAGTCCCTTCTGGCGTGCCAACTCCATTTGAGGAGTCTTTAGCAGCCTGATATGGTGGGTGTAGCTCAGTTGGTTAGAGCATCGGATTGTGGTTCCGAGGGTCGTGGGTTCGAGTCCCATTACCCACCCCAGATCAGGCGAGGGCCGGAGCGTCCGCTCCGGCCCTTTCCTCTTTCCCGCACCAAGAGACATTGGGGTGTAGCCAAGTGGTAAGGCACGGGACTTTGACTCCCGCATTCGTTGGTTCGAGTCCAACCATCCCAGCCAGAGCGTGATGATCCGAGCCGGGATAGGCTTGGATCGTCTATGACCCGTTAGCTCAGTCGGCAGAGCAACTGCCTTTTAAGCAGTGGGTCCGGGGTTCGAATCCCCGACGGGTCACCATAAA
>CALXDB010000081.1 GCA_944386955.1 uncultured Oscillospiraceae bacterium | reverse complement strand
CGCTGCCGCTCTCCCATTTGCTCACCGCCTGGCGGGAGATGGGAATCCGGGCGGCCAGCTCCTCCTGGCTCCAGCCCCGCTCCCGCCGCAGCTGCTGCAGCTTTTCACCAAATGTCATAAAAGGGACCTCCTTGACTGAGATGCTCCCAGTGTAGCCCGGGGGGAGAAAACCGTCCACCAGCTTTGGCTTGCAGGGCCGCAACCAGAGTGGACAACGGGAAATTTCCCCGCCATTTCTCCTTTACAACAGCTCGCCGAAGTCCCGAATATATTGGTCGCACAGCTCTCGCAGGTCCGCCGCGGCGTCCTGGAAATAGTCGTCGTAGACCCCCACCACCGTCATCCCGGCGGCTTTGGCCGCCTTGCAGGCGGTGAGGGAGTCGTCAAAGAGGACGCAGTCCCGGGGCCGGACCCCAAGGGACTCCGCCACCCGGCGGAAAATCTCCGGGTCCTTCTTATCCACCCCCAGCTCCTGCGCGTAGATCACCCGCTCGAAGTAGGGGGTAAGGCCAAGATGGTCCATGGCGGCCTGACAGTGCTCCGGCACGCAGGCGGTGAACACCGCCATCCGGTGTCCCGCCTCCCGGCACCGGTCCAGATAGTCCTTCACATGGGGCTTGAGGGGGACCTCCGTCCCGTATTTCCCCGCTGCCAGCGTCATCCACTCAGCGATGATCTCCTCGCAGGACTCCTCCAGATGGAGGAATTCCTTGGTGAAAATGGCGCAGTTGGGCAAAATGGTGTGGGCCACCCCCTCGTAATATTCCCGGGTATAGGGCGCTCCCCGGCGGGCGAGGAAGGTCTTGTCTACCTCCACCCACACGCCGTTGGAATCGATAAGAGTGCCGTCCAGGTCAAAAAGCAGCATAGGCTCCTCCGATTTGTCAGAATTTTTCCAGACTGTCAAGATCCATGACGAACACCGTCACGCCACCGGTCTCCACAGGGATGGGGATGGCCTGAGTGGTGCTGGCGCAGGGGGAGTCGGGGGAGGCGGCAGCCACGGTGTACATGGTATCCCGCCGGCGGCCGGCGCAGGTCTTTAAGATCTCCAGCACCTGGGGGAGCCGATCCTCCTCCACGCCGATCATCACCGTCACATTTTTCTTTTTGAGAAAGCCGCCGCTGGAGCTGAGCTTGGTGACAAAGATCTGGTGGCTGCTCAGAACCTCCACTGTGGCGTCGTAGTCGCTCTCCTGGAGAACCGCCAGCACCAATTTTTTCCTGGTTTCCATATAAAAACACTCCTTTATTTCCATCCCGGCGCTGCCGGGAGCTCCGTGGTGTAAAACCGCCAGGGGAAGTCCGCCGCCTCCTGGGCGTAGTCAATGCCGATCCGGGGACCGGAAGAGACGGTCAAAGCCGCCCGAAGGTCGGGCCAGCCGGGGAGGCTGTCGCAGAGGTAGAGGCTACCGTTGTTTACGGGAAGACCATTGTCCGTCCGGGTGATCCCCAGTCCCTGACATAGCTTACCGGGACCGTTGAGAAGATTCCGGCGGCGGGCGGGGGTGAGGCTGCCGTAGTCCGCGCTGAACCGGCGGCGGGCAATCTCATCCAGGCCCTCCAGGGGTTCCGCCCCCCGGATCAGCACCGCTGCGGCCGTTCCCTCCGGCTCTGTCACCAGATTGAGGCAGTGGTGCATGCCGTAGATGAAATAGACATAGGTGGTGCCGGGGGCGGCGTAGAGGGTTTCCGTCCGCGGCGTACGGCGGCCGCCGTAGGCATGGCAGGCCTTGTCTACGGCTCCCACATAGGCCTCCGTCTCTGTAATGCGGCAGAGCAGCCGCCCCGCTGCCGTCTCTCTCACCAGCAGGCAGCCCACCAGCTCACGGGCCACTGTCAAGGTATCCCGATCGTAAAATTCCCCGGTCAGTCTTGCCATTTCCTCACCTCTTTGGTAGTATTCTATCATGGATGCTTTGCTTTTTCAATTCCCGCGGCCGGGAAGCGGGGCGGTCCGGGGTTTACAAAGATTTTTCAACTTCCCTGGAAATTTGTGCTATAATAAGCTGTCGCAGCAGCACGGAGGCTCCGGCCTTTTTCCAGCCGCTGACAAAGGAGGGTACTATGGACCAGAAGACGAGGGTCTGTTTGCTGAACGATTCGTTCCCGCCGGTGATCGACGGCGTAGCCAATACGGTGGTAAACTACGCCACTATTATCCAGAAGGAGCTGGGGGAGGCGATTGTCGCCACTCCCAAATATCCCGATGTGGAGGACCACTACGATTTTCCCGTGGTCCGCTACCCCAGCCTCAACACCACCAAGCTGGTGGGCTACCGGGCGGGGTACCCCTTCAGCGCCCGCTCCCTGGAGAAGCTGGTGGAGTTCAGGCCGGAGGTGATCCATTCCCACTGCCCCTTCATGTCCAACATGGTGGCCCGGACCCTGCGGGAGCAGCTGGACGTGCCCCTTATCTTTACCTACCACACCAAATTCGACATCGACATCGCCCACGCCATCGAATCCAAGACCCTCCAGAGCGCCGCCGTCCGACTCCTTGTCAACAGTATCGAGAGCTGTGACGAGGTGTGGGTGGTCAGCAGCGGAGCGGGGGAGAACCTGAGGAGCCTTGGTTATCAGGGGGACTATGTAGTGATGCACAACGGGGTGGACTTTCCACGGGGTCCGGTGCCCCAGGCGGATGCCGACGTCCTCCGGATGGAGCTGGGTCTCCCCATGGACGTGCCGGTATTCCTCTTTGTGGGCCGGATGATGTGGTACAAAGGGATCCGCCTCATTCTGGACGCCCTGGCCAAGGGCGAGGGGGAGGGGGCCGATTTCCGCATGGTTTTTGTGGGAGACGGTACCGAGCGGCAGGAGATGGAGCAGTATGCAGCGGAGCGTGGCATCGGAGAGCGGTGCGTCTTTGCCGGGGCCGTCCGGGACCGGCAGAAGCTCCGGACCTACTTCTCCATGGCGGACCTGTTCCTCTTTCCCAGTACCTATGACACCAATGGCATTGTGGTCCGGGAAGCGGCGGCCTGCGGGTTGGGCAGCATTCTCATTCGGGGCTCCTGCGCCGCCGAGGACATCGCCGACGGCCAAAACGGCATTTTGGTCGAGGAGGACGCCGAGAGCCTCTGGGCGGCTCTCCGGGGCATGTCCCGCCAGCGAATGGCGGAGGTGGGGGAGCATGCGCTTCAGGAGATCTACATCTCCTGGGAGGACAGTGTCAAGATTGCCTTCCAGCGCTATCAGGTGGTGATGGACCGCTATCGCCGAGGCCATACTGAGCGCCACTTCGAGTGGAACGACGAGCTGTTTGCCTGGATGAACGACATTTGCAGGGGTATCGCCTTTGCCCGCTCTGTCCACGCCAAGAACCGCCGCCGGATCGACTGGCTCTTTGATCGGCTGGAGGACCGGGGCGGCGGCGAGTGAGCGTAGACAAGCAGTGGATTCTGTGGTATACTACATTGATTTTATCCCTCCTGCGATCAGGCGGGGGGAGCAGATAAAGGAGAACCATCATGAGAATCGATGTGCTGGGCGTGGGATTTGATAATATCACCATGGACCAGGCTGTGGCGGAGGCGATCCGCCTTATCAATACCCCCGGGGCCCACTATGTGGCGACTCCCAACCCCGAGATCGTGGAAATCTGCCGGGAGGACGAGAAGGTCCGGGCGGTGGTGAACGGGGCGGATCTGGTGCTGCCCGACGGCATCGGCGTCATCTACGGCGCCAAGATGCTGGGTACCCCCCTCAAGCAGCGCCTGCCGGGTATCGACTTTGCCCAGGCCCTTATGGCCGCCATGGCCCGGGATGGGAAGCGCCTGTTCCTTCTGGGGGCCAAACCCGGCTATGCCGATGAGGCGGCCCACAAGCTGGGGATGCGCTATCCGGGATTGGAGATCGTGGGCACCCACGACGGCTATTTTAAGGAGGACGAGCCGGTGGTGGAGGCCATTCGGGAGAGCGGGGCAGAGGTGGTATTCGTGTGTCTGGGGGCGCCCAAGCAGGAGCTGTGGATGGCGAAAAACGGGGAGGCCACCGGGGCCCACCTGCTCATCGGCCTCGGCGGGTGTCTCGATGTGTTCTCCGGCAATGTCCAGCGGGCGCCGGAGGTCTACCAGAAGCTGGGGCTGGAGTGGCTCCACCGCCTGATGAAGGACCCCAAGCGCATCGGGCGGATGATGAAGCTGCCCTTGTTCATGGTCCATGTGGCCGGGGAGAAGGGGAAGAAGAAATGAGGGGACGGCTCATTGTGCTGGAGGGAACCGACGGGTCCGGCAAGGCTACCCAGACCGCCCTTTTGACGGATCGGATTCGGAGCATGGGCCGGGAGGTGCGGCAGCTGTCCTTTCCACGATATGACCAGGACTCCTCCATGCTGGTGCGGATGTATCTGGGCGGGGCCTTCGGCACGGATCCCAGGGCCGTCAACGCCTACGCCGCCTCCACCTTCTATGCCGTGGACCGCTTCGCGTCTTACAAGCAGGACTGGGGGGCATACTATGAAGCGGGGGGGCTTGTCCTTACGGACCGGTACACCACCTCCAATGCCGTCCACCAGGCCTCCAAGCTGCCGGAGGGGGAGCAAAAGCCCTATCTCGACTGGCTCTTTGACTTCGAGTACCGCCTCATGGGACTGCCTGCCCCGGCTCTGGTACTTTATCTGGATGTCCCCACGGAACTTTCCGCGGCCCTCCGCCGTCTAAGGGAGGAGAGGACCGGGACCCACGCCGACATCCATGAGGCCGACGAGGCCTATCTCCGCCGCTGCCGGGACAGCGGGCGGCAGGTGGCGGACTACGCCGGCTGGCGGCGGATCGACTGCGCCGCCGGGGGGCGGATGCGGACGCCGGAGGAGATTCATGAGGAGATCTGGACCCTGGCGGCCGCTCTGCTGTAAAAAAACTATCAGGCCGCAGCGCGGCCTGATAGTTCCCGTATGTGCCGGATGTCAGCAGCAGCTGTCGTCGTGGCCGCAGCCGCAATTGCAGCTGCCGCCCATCCCGCTGCCGCAGCAGCAGAGCAGAAGGACCAGCAGGATGATCCACAGGCAGCCGCAGTCGTTGCCGTTGTTCCACATATTCTTGTCACCTCGCTTGCCGTATTCTGGTGTATCCTATGCCGGCGGGCGGGCGGTGGGAACCCGGAACGGAAATTTTGCAGCCAAAAGACGGGGCCGGCGGTGCCGGGGCCCGAAGCGCCCGGCCTTTTTGAGAGGCTGAAGGCGGGAAAGGAGCGATAGACAGAGATGAGCGAAGATCGTTTCAGCACCACAGGGTGGGACCGGGACGAGGTACGCCGGCAGGCGGAGCGCCGAAATACCGGCAGCACCGCCAAAAAGAAAAAGAAGAGGAAAAAGTCTCCTGTGAGCGTACTTCTCTATCTGGTATTTGTGGTAGCGGCCTCCTTTGTCGTGGCCGGAGTAGGCTGGCTTCTGGCCAACGACCTGTGTGCGTTGAACAAGGAGTACAAGGAGGCCACCATCGAGGTGACTCAGGACGACGACATGGGCAGCGTCACCAAGAAGCTGAAGGAGGCGGGGCTCATTGAGTACAAGTGGTTCTTCCGCCTCTTCTGCGCCGTGGCCAACGCCGAGGAGAAGATCGGCGAGGGCACCTATACCCTGAACACCGATATGGACTACCGGGCCCTCATCACCGGCATGGTCAGCAAGAGCGGCGGCAGCATGACGGCCGACACCGTCCGGGTCACCATTCCCGAGGGCTACAGCGTCCAGCAGATCATCGATCTGCTGGCGGAAAAGGGAGTCAGCGACAAGGAGGATCTGGAAGACGCCGCCATGAACTACGTCTACGACGACTATGACTTCGTGGACAACGAGAATCTGGGCAGCATCAGCCGCCTGGAGGGGTATCTCTTCCCCAATACCTACGACTTCTATGTGGGGGAGAAGGCATCCAGCGCCCTTGGCCGCCTTCTCAAGGAGTTTGGCCGCCAGATGGATACGGAGATGATGGAGCTGGTGGAGAATTCCGGCTACAGCCTCCATGAGATTCTCACCATCGCCTCCCTCATCGAGAAGGAGACTGACGGCACCGACCGCCAGCTCATTGCCTCGGTGATTTACAACCGCATGAACAATCCCTCCAAGGAGACTGCCGGCCTTCTGCAGATCGATGCGGCCCTGGTCTACGCCACTGGACACAACGAGCTGACAGAGGAGGACTTGGAGCTGGACAGCCCCTATAACCTCTATAAGAACAAGGGCCTGCCCCCCACGCCTATCGGCAATCCGGGCATCGAATCCATTAAGGCCGCTCTCATGCCTGCCGATACCGACTATTATTACTATGTCTTGGGCAACGACGGCAAGCATATCTTCAGCGAGACCTACGCCCAGCACCAGCAGGTCATTGCGGGGCTGAAGTGATGATGGCGGAGCAGAGACAAAAGCCGGAGCTGCTGGCTCCGGCGGGGGATATGGAGCGGCTGAAGATGGCCGTGCTCTACGGAGCGGACGCGGTCTATCTCGCAGGCACCAGCTTTGGCATGCGCTCCTTCGCCGGGAATTTTACGGCGGAGGAGCTGCCCAAGGCGGTGGAATTTGCCCACAGCCGCGGCGTCCGGGTCCACTGCACCGTGAATACCATGCCCCGGAACGACGAGGTAGTATGCCTGCCGGAGCACCTGGAGCGTCTCCAGGATGCCGGAGTGGACGCCCTCATCGTGGCGGACCTGGGGGCATTCACGCTGGCGGGGCGGTACGCCCCCGGCTGTGAGCGCCACATCTCCACCCAGGCCAGCATCTCCAACTTCGAGACCGCGAGGGCCTGGTACGATTTGGGGGCCCAGCGGGTGATTTTGGCCCGGGAGCTGGGCCTTTCTGAGATCCGGGAGATCCGGGAGAAGACCCCGGCGGACCTCCAGATCGAGGCCTTTGTCCACGGGGCCATGTGCGTCAGCTACTCCGGCCGGTGCCTCCTCAGCAACTACATGACCGGCCGGGACGCCAACCGGGGGGCCTGCGCCCAGCCCTGCCGCTACCAGTACGCCCTCATGGAGGAGAAGCGGCCCGGGGAGTATTTCCCCGTCTTTGAGGACGAGAAGGGCACCTACATCTTAAATTCCCGGGACATGTGCATGATCGACCACCTGGAGGACCTGATGGACGCGGGCCTCGACAGCCTGAAGATCGAGGGCCGGGCCAAGAGCGCCTACTACGCCGCCATCGTCACGGGGGCCTACCGCCACTGTCTGGACGACATTGCCGCCGGGCGGCCGTTGGACCCGGTGTGGCGGGACGAGGTGGAGCATGTGAGCCACCGCCGCTACTCCACCGGCTTCTACTACGGCCAGCCGGGCCAGTATGTAGAGAGCTCCCGGTACATCCGGGACTGGCAGGTGGTGGCCATGGTCCAGGCGTGCGACGGAGCGGGCAACGCCCTTTTGACCCTCAACAACAAGTTTTCCGCCGGGGAGACGGTGGAGGCGGTGGGGCCGGACCTGCGGCCCTTCGCCTTCGAGGTGCCCCTTATGGAGGACCTGGACGGCCTTCCCCTCCGGGAGCCCCGGAAGCCCGGTCTGGAGTTTCGCATGCGCCTTCCCAGGGCGGTGCCCCCCATGACTATCCTCCGCATCGCCCGGGACCTCTCGGCCAAGTAGGAAAGAAAAGTCGCGCCGGTTTTCTGCCGGCGCGATTTTTTATGTCTATCCCCCCGGTTCTTCCCATATACTGGCACCAAAGCGGGAGAGGAGGGGCGCTTATGACGACGGCACAGCGAGGGCGGCGGGGGGCGTACCGGGGGAGACGGGTGGCCCCCAGGAATCGTCCGGCATCATCCAAGGGACAGACCACCCGGGCCCAGCGGCGGCGGACCATCCAGCTGGCGGTGGCGGGGGCCATCTTCGTGCTGCTGGCCATGGGGAAGCTGCTGCTGCCGGAGGCGGTGGGCGCTCTGGCCCAGAGCATCCGGGGCTTTCTCAGCCAGGACGCCGACTTCAGGGCCGCCTTCTCCGCTGTGGGGGAGGCCATCGCCGGAGAGAAGGAGGTGGGGGAGTCCCTGGAGGAGGCCTACACCGCCGTGTTCGCCCCCGCCGCCTACCACGCCGCCCGGGCCAGCGCCGTGCTGGAGACCACGGAGACGGTGACGGCTCCGGCGGACCGGCTGCGGGAGGAGCTGGCGGACCTGGTGGAGCCGGACACCGGGACTTCTGAGGAAGCGGAGCCGGAGCGGCAGGCGGCGGAGAGCCAGACTCTGGTGTCCTTCAGCGCCGCCGCCCCGGCCAACGTGTCCTTCCAGCAGGCGGTGATGGGCTTTGCC
This sequence comes from uncultured Oscillospiraceae bacterium, assembly GCA_944386955.1. GTDB lineage: Bacteria > Bacillota > Clostridia > Oscillospirales > Oscillospiraceae > CAJFPI01. The sequence goes on along the minus strand of CALXDB010000081.1, from coordinate 2,343 downwards.
TACACCACCCCCGCCCAGGGGACTATGACCGACGCCTTCGGGTACCGCATTCACCCCATCTACCAGGACCGGCGCTTTCACTACGGCCTGGACATCGCCAATGCCCAGGGCACCGCCATCTCCGCCTTCGCCGACGGAACGGTGAAGGCCATCGGGGAGAGCGACGCCCTGGGCCTCTATGTGATGCTGGACCACCCCAACGACATCACCACCCTCTACGCCCACTGCAGCGCCGTCTCGGTGTCCACCGGGCAGGAGGTGGAGATGGGGGAGACCATCGCCGCCATGGGGGCCACCGGTCTTGCTACCGGGCCCCATCTCCACTTTGAGGTCCACCGGGGAGATACCTATCTCAATCCCATCTACTATGTGGAGGTCCACTGAGTTTCACATATCCCCGGGGTTTTTCATTGTCCTGGGACTGTCGGTGCTGGCGGGGGCCGGGCCGGTGCTGCCCCATGTGCTGCTGGCGGCTCTGTGCCATGAGTTGGGCCACCTGGGGATGCTGGGGCTCTTCCGTGTGCCGGTGCAGCGTCTTACCCTTTCCCCTATGGGAGCGGTGATCGAGGCCCCCGGCCAAGCCCGGCTCAGCTACGGACGGGAGATCCTGGCAGTGGCGGCGGGCCCGGCGGTGAATCTTTTGTTGGCCTTCGTGCTGGCCCGGGTGTCGGAGGACTACCTCCTGGCGGGGGCCAACTTCCTTCTGGGGGTCTACAACCTCCTCCCGGTGCCGGGGCTGGACGGCAGCCGCCTTCTTTATCTGGGGGCGGCGTGGTGCACGGACCCCTTCGCCGCCCAGCGCCTGGCCTCTTTGGTGGGGGCGGTGACCCTGGCGGTGCTGGTGGGCCTCTCGGCGGCCCTCCTCTGGTCCACCGGGGGCGGGGCCTTCTGCCTCCTGGGGGCCCTGGGACTGGTTTTCCATCAAATCAGGGTTGCCAAAAGGGGAAGAAAAGGGTAGAATAAACGGGATATTACCACACAAAGGAGAACAACCTTTTGGATCAGAGATTGGAGCGGATCCTCCCCCGGGTGCAAAAGCCCGCAAGGTATGTGGGAGGAGAATATAACGCCGTGGTGAAGGAGAAGGGGTCCGTGGACACCCGGGTGGCCTTCTGCTTCCCCGACACCTACGAGATCGGCATGTCGAACCTCGGCATGCGGATCCTCTACCAGATCATGAACGACATGGAGGGAGTCTGGTGCGAGCGGGTCTTCGCCCCCTGGGGGGACATGGAGGCGGAGCTGCGGGAAAACCACATTCCCCTCTACGGCCTGGAGAGCGGCGACAGCGTGGGGGACTTCGACATCGTGGCCTTCTCCATCGGCTATGAGATGGCCTATCCGGCGGTGCTGAACATGCTGGACCTCTCCGGCATCCCCCTCCGGGCCGAGGACCGGGGGGACGGCCTGAAGCCCCTGGTCATCGCCGGGGGCACCGCCATGTACAACGCTGAGCCTCTGGCGGACTTCATCGACCTCGCCTGCATCGGCGAGGGGGAGGAGGAGCTGCCGGAGCTGCTGACCCTCTACCGTGAGGCCAAGCGGGAGGGCTGGGACAAGCCCCGTTTCCTCCGTGCCGCCGCCCAGATCCAGGGGATCTACGTCCCCTCCCTCTACGACGTGACCTACCACGACGACGGCACCGTGGCCGCCATCACGCCCAAGGACGGCGCGCCGGAGCGGGTGCAGAAGCGCATCGTCCGGGACATGGACAAGGCCCCCTTCCCGGTGAAGTCCATCGTCCCCTCCACGGAGATCGTCCATGACCGGGTGACGTTGGAGCTGTTCCGGGGCTGCATCCGGGGCTGCCGGTTCTGCCAGGCGGGGTATGTATACCGGCCCGTCCGCTGCCGCAGCGAGAAGCTGCTGGCGGAGTATGGCGCCGCCGCCTGCGAGGACTCCGGCTACCAGGAGATGACCCTCTCCAGCCTCTCCACCAGCGACTATCCCCAGCTGCTGGAGCTGTGCGACGACCTGGAGGCCTATTGCGACAGCCACCATGTGAGCCTGAGCCTTCCCAGTCTTCGGGCGGACAACTTCTCCATGGGCCTCACCGAGCGGCTCAGCAAGGGAAGAAAGGCGGGCCTCACCTTCGCCCCCGAGGCGGGCACCCAGCGCCTGCGGGACGCCATCAACAAAAACCTCACCGAGGAGGACCTGATGGAGAGCCTGAAGCGGGCCTTCTCCAACGGCTGGAACGCGGTGAAGCTCTACTATATGCTGGGTCTCCCCACGGAGACCGACGAGGACATCATCGGCATCGCCGAGATGGCCAACCATGTCCTCCACTGCTGGCGGGAATACGCCAGCAACAAGGCACGGGGGGTGCGGATCACCGTGTCC
>CALXDB010000080.1 GCA_944386955.1 uncultured Oscillospiraceae bacterium | reverse complement strand
GCCAGGGCGGCGGCGGCGGTGAGCCAGCCGGCGTGACGGCCCATGATCTCGATGATGGCGATCATGCCGGTGTCATACACCCGGGCATCCTGATAGACCTCCATGCAGGAGGTGGCAATGTACTTGGCGGCGCTGGAGAAGCCGGGGCAGTGGTCGGTGCCGAAAAGGTCGTTGTCGATGGTCTTGGGCACACCCATCACACGGCACTCATAGCCCACCTTCATCATATACTTGGAAATCTTGTTGCAGGTGTCCATGGAGTCGTTGCCGCCGTTATAGAAGAAATAACGGACGTCATACTTCTTGAAGATCTCGAGAATGCGCTTGTAATCGGTGTCGTCCACATCAGGATCGGCAATCTTGTACCGGCAGGAGCCCAGAGCGGAGGAGGGGGTGTACATGAGGAGCTCCAGCTCTTTGGCGTCCTCTTTGCTCATATCAAAGAGGCGATCGTTCAAAACGCCCTTGATGCCGTGCTCTGCGCCGTAGACGTTGGTGATCATGGGGTTGTCGAGAGCGGTGCGGATCACGCCGTATGCACTGGAGTTGATAACGGAAGAAGGGCCGCCGGACTGACCGATAATGCATGCGCCTTTGAGTTCTTTCATTGGTGATTACCTCCAAATCAACAAATCTGTTCTAATATTAACATTTCGATTTGTTTTTGTAAACAGTTGCATTTTCACAAAAAAGTGCTATCATGTAAGAAGATTCTTTATAAACTGGGAGGATACGAATTATGGCCCTTGTTACCACCAAAGAAATGTTTGCGAAGGCCTACGACGGCGGCTATGCCATCGGCGCCTTCAACGTCAACAACATGGAGATCGTGCAGGGCATCACCGAGGCCGCCCGTGAGGTCAACGCTCCCCTGATCCTGCAGGTTTCCAAGGGTGCCCGTGCCTATGCCAACCACACCTATCTGGTGAAGCTGGTGGAGGCTGCTGTGATCGAGTGCCCCAACATCCCCATCGCCCTGCACCTGGACCACGGCCCCGATTTTGAGACCTGCAAGAGCTGCATTGACGGCGGCTTCACCTCCGTGATGATCGACGCCTCCTCCAAGCCCTTTGAGGAGAACATCGAGATCACCAAGAAGGTCGTGGAGTACGCTCACGATCATGGTGTGGTCGTTGAGGCTGAGCTGGGCACTCTGGCCGGCATCGAGGATGAGGTGAAGGTGGCTGCCCACGCCGCTTCTTACACCCGCCCCGAGGAGGTGGAGGAGTTCGTCGCCAAGACCGGCTGCGACTCCCTGGCCATCGCCATCGGCACCAGCCACGGCGCCTACAAGTTTACCGCCGATCAGTGCACCCGGAATGAGAAGGGTATCCTGGTTCCCCCGCCGCTGCGCTTTGACGTGCTGGAGGAGGTCTCCAAGCGTCTGCCCGGCTTCCCCATCGTGCTCCACGGCTCCTCCTCCGTGCCTCAGAATTTCGTGAAGATGATTAATGAGAACGGCGGCCAGATGCCTGACGCTGTGGGTATCCCCGAGGAGCAGCTGCGCAAGGCTGCCACCATGTCCGTCTGCAAGATCAACATCGACTCCGATCTGCGCCTGGCCATGACCGGCACCATCCGCGAGTTCTTCAATGCTCATCCCGACAAGTTCGACCCCCGCGAGTACCTGAAGCCCGCCCGCTCCGCCATCAAGGAGATGGTCATGCACAAGATGATCGACGTGCTGGGCTGCAATGGCAAGGCCTGATTGATCGTATTTCCTCTTTCTGAAAAACGCCCGTCCAGTTTTGGACGGGCGTTTCTTTTTATGCGCTCCGGGCGTTTTATGGTTTTTGGAGAAGGAAAAAACCGTCTGCAGAAAATTTCAGAAAAAACGGCAGGATCCTCTTGACAAAAGAGGGAGGATGGCTATAATATGAATTTATGAACAAATGCTCATATATTCAATTGTTCATATATTACACGGAGGGAAACGGAGGTCTCTGCCATGGGACAGAAGGAAAACATGGAGATCTGTGAGAGCACAGTGATCCATGAGGACGTGCTGCGGCGGGTCCGGGAGCGGATGCCGGAGGAGGAGCCGGTGTACGAGGTATCGGAGCTGTTTCGGGTTTTTGGGGATTCCACCAGGGCCCGGATCATCTGTGCACTGAATCTGGAGGAGATGTGCGTGTGCGATCTCTCCGCACTGCTGAATATGACACAGAGCGCCGTCAGCCATCAGCTGCGGGTGCTGAAGGCCGCCCGGATTGTAAAGAACCGGAAGGCGGGCCGGGTTGTATACTACTCCCTGGACGATGAGCACATCGGAAAGATTTTCGCCATGGCTTTTGACCATGTGACAGAGGAAGAGGAGGGTTGACCATGCCGCGGGAAGAAGAGGCGGCCTGCTGCGATCATGGCTGCGCCTGCCGCGAACACGACCGCCATATGGACCATGACCATCATGACCACGACCATGCGCACCACGGCTGCGCCTGCTGCCACCCGGAGGAGCACGAGGGCCACGACCACGGCGGCGAGGGCCGGCGGGACCTGATTCTGGCCGGCGGCGCGGCAGCGCTGCTGGCGGCGGGCGTCTTGGCGCCGGGGACTTATCTGCCTGTGGTCCTCCTGTTGGCGGCCTACCTGCTGGTGGGCTTCGATATCCTCCGGGAGGCGGTCTCCAACATCCTTCGGGGGGAGATCTTTGATGAGAACTTCCTGATGGCAGTGGCCAGCATCGGGGCTATCTGCATCGGGGAACTGCCGGAGGCGGTGCTGGTGATGCTGCTCTACCGGGTGGGGGAGTACCTCCAGGGTCTGGCGGTGGCCAAGTCCCGCCGGTCCATCCGGGCCCTCATGGACATCCGCCCAGACCACGCCCGGGTGGTGAGCGATGGTGTGGAGCGCACGGTAGAGGCCAAGGACGTGGCGGTGGGCCAGACCATCCTGCTGCGCCCCGGGGACCGGGTTCCTCTGGACGGCCGTGTGCTGGAAGGGGAGAGCCAGCTGGATACCTCCGCCCTCACCGGCGAGTCCCTGCCCCGGGACTGCGGGGCGGGGGAGGAGGTGCTGGCGGGCTGCGTCAATCTCTCCGGCGTTCTCCGGGTGGAGGTCACCCGTGCCTTCCAGGATTCCGCTGCCAGCCGGATCCTCCAGATGGTGGAGCACGCCTCCAAAAACAAGGCAGTCAGCGAGAAGTTCATCTCCCGCTTCGCCCGGATCTACACACCCATCGTCTGCGCCCTGGCGGTGGTCATCGCCGTGGCCCCGGCCATGCTGGGGATCTACCCCTGGGGGGACAGCGTCTACAATGCCCTGTGCTTCCTGGTGATCTCCTGCCCCTGCGCCCTGGTGATCTCCGTGCCCCTCAGCTTTTTTGCCGGGGTGGGGGCCGCCTCCCGCCGGGGGATTTTGGTGAAGGGCGGCAACTTCCTGGACGCTTTGGCCCGGGCAGAGATTGCCGTGTTCGACAAAACTGGTACCCTCACCAAGGGACAGCTGTCGGTGGCGGAGGTCCTGCCAGCGGAGGGGGTTTCTGAGGAAGAGCTCCTGCAGGCCGCCGCGGCGGCAGAACGTCGCTCCAACCATCCTGTAGCCCGGGCGATCCTTTCTGCCTGTCCCGACGCCTTGGCGGATGCCGATGAGGTGCGGGAGCTGTCGGGCCGTGGGGTGTCGGTGCTCTGGCGGGGCCGCCGAATTCTGGCGGGCCGGGCTGCCTTTCTGGAGGACAGCGGCGTGGCGGTTCCCCAAGCTGCGGCGGCGGGCACCCAGGTCTTTGTGGCCGCTGACGGCCGGTATCTTGGGGCGCTGGTTCTCGGGGATACGGTAAAGGAGGATGCGGCAAAGGCGGTGGAGCAGCTGCGGGCCCTGGGGATAAAGGAGCAGGTCATGCTCACCGGCGACAGCCGGGAGGCCGCTGCCCCCATTGCCGAACAGCTGGGACTGGACGACGTCCGCAGCCAGCTGCTGCCGGAGGAAAAGCTGGAGGCGTTGGAGGAGCTGCGTGGCCGGTTGAGCCGAAAGGGGAAACTCCTTTACACTGGAGATGGCATCAATGATACGCCGGTCCTTGCCGCCGCCGATGTAGGCGTCGCCATGGGGGGATTGGGGGCCGACGCGGCCATCGAGGCCGCCGACGTGGTACTCATGGGCGACGAGCCCTCCCGGCTGGCCGACGGCATCCGCCTGGCCCGGAAGACGGTGGCCATTGCCAATGAGAACATCATCTTTTCCGTGGCGGTGAAGGTGGTTATTATGGTCCTGGCTGCTCTGCATCTGGTGGATCTGTGGCTGGCGGTGTTCGCTGACGTGGGCGTCTGTATGATCACCATTCTCAACGCCTTGCGGCTCAACGGGAAGCGCTGAGGAACCCAAAGACCTCCGTTTTCATATCATGGAGCAGGAATCTCCATGAGAGAGCGGAGGTCTTGTTATGCCCATCACTTTGCAGCCCTACGACCGGGAGGCGGCGGTGCGATACGCCCACCGCTGGGCCTATGGGCGCAATCCACGATATTACGACTATGAGGAGATCGGAGGCGACTGCACCAATTTCGCCTCCCAGTGCGTATATGCCGGAAGCGGCATTATGAACTTCACGCCGGAGCTGGGCTGGTATTACATCGACGCCAACCGAAAGGCTCCGGCCTGGACGGGGGTGGAATATTTTTACAATTTCCTGACCAGGGCGGAAATGTCGGTGGGACCGGCGGCCCGTGAGGGCCCCATTGACGCGATCCTGCCCGGAGATGTGATACAGCTCTCCTTCGACGGCAGGACCTTTGCCCACACGCCCGTCGTGGTGTCCGTTGGACAGCCCAGAACGCTGTCCAACATCCTCATCGCCGCCCACAGCTACGACAGCGACAACCGGCCCCTCAGCACCTATTCCTTCCAAAAGATCCGGTTTCTCCACATCACCGGCGTGCGAAAGCCGGAGTTCCCTTTTTAAAAGAAACAAGAGGATCGGCTATAAAGGCCGGTCCTCTTGCTGATCCTTGATAAAAACTGCTTCATTGCGCTCAGAAGGGCAGGGGCGTTCCCTCCCGGAACAGCGCCGCCAGCGTCTCCTCGGGGATGGGCTGGGGCAGGTAGTAGACCTCCGTGTTCCGCAGGTCGTTGCGCGGCACCACCGTGAGGAATTCGTCGTATATGGTGACGGAAAAGCTGCCCTCCGTGTCGCCGCAGTTGAGATACAGCCGGGTGCCGCTTCCCGAGAAGCTGAACAGCCCCGACGTGTGCTCCATAGGGAGGTCCGCCAGCAGGCGGAGGACCTCCTCCGGGTTATCGCATCCGCTGAACGTCTCGCCGGATCCATCCTTCCAGCTGACATAACTGATGGTATATCCGGCGGGATCTCCCCCGAACAGCACCTCCCGCCCGGTGCCCGCCGGATCGGTGAGGGCGACATACCCGGAGGTCATCATCAGGGCAAAGAGCAGCAGCCCCGCCAAAAGGCTGCCTCCCAGGCGTCTGCCGGGGTGGACCACGCTCTTCAGCCGGTACCGCAGGGCCGCGGCGGAGGCGGAGAGGCAGGTGGTGTAGCCCCGCTCATCCCCGGCGGTCTCCAGCAGCAGGGAGGCATACCGCCGCCGCTTGCGGTCGTCCGCGTCAAGCAGCACCGTCTCGTCGCAGCTGCGCTCCATGTCGTCGGCGCTGCGGCCCATGGCCAGCCACATGAGGGGATTGAACCAGCACAGGGCGGTGCAGAAGGTGAAAAAGAACTTGGCGGAGCAGTCCCGGCGGCCGATGTGGACCAGCTCATGGCGGAGGATCAGCTCCAGGTCCTCCAGGCTGTAGTCCAGCCGGGGGAGCACCACCCGGATGCTCCAGGAGAACAGCCCGATGGACACCGGCGTCCGCACCGCCGGAGACACCACCAGCCGGTACCGCCGCTTGGGGTAGCCCGCCTCCCGGTGGAGCCGGTCCCACAGCCGCGAGACCTCCCAGGCCTCCAGCTCCTCCACCGGCCGGGCGGGCTTCAAAATCTCCCGGCGAAACCGCAGGTGGGAGACGGTCCGCCCCAGCAGCACGGCGAAAAACCCCGCGGCCCACAAAAGGGCCAACCAGGGCAGCCACCCTTCCGGGAGCCGGATCACCCATGCCGGGCGGGGCAGCTCCATAAAACTGTAGACCGTGCAGTAGAGCATGGTGGGCAGCAGCCACAGAGCGGCACAGGTCCTGGCCTGGAAGCACCGACGCAGCAGAGGCAGGAACAGGAGGAGCAGGACATAGTAGAGGGAAATCTGGAAAAAGAGGTTTACATACAGCCCCAGGAAAAACTGCCCGGCGCTCCGCCACCCGTCCAAAATGAGCAGCATCAACAGCAGCATCAGCAGGATCGTAGGCAGCATAGAGGGGTCGGGGTAGGAGAGATACCGGCGCTGCTTGTCCTGTAGCTCCACTCTTTTCTCCCGGTCGCTAAGGGAGTAGAAGTTCCAGGCGAGGATCCCCCCGAAAATCGCGGAGAAGATCAGCCGGATCAGGATCTCTGTGCTCATAGCTCGTCCCTCTCCAAAAGCTCCCGCAGCTGCCGCAGCTCCTCCTTGGTGAGCCCCCCGCCGGACAGGGCGGCGGCAAAGGCGGGCAGGCTCCCGCCGCAGACCTTCTCAAAGAAGCTGCGGCTCTGGGCGGCCTGGTAGTCCTCCCGGCTGACGGCGGGGGTGTAGACGCTGCGGCGGCCCCGCTTCTCGATGGTCAAAAACCCCTTCTCCCCAAGCCGGGTCAGCATGGTCAGAAGGGTGGTCATGGCCATGGGATGGGACCTCTGCAAGATCTCCTCCAGATCGGACCGGAACACAGGGGGCGTGCAGTCCCAGAGGGCCTGCATCACCTCCAGCTCCCCGTCGGGGAGGCGGCGGATGTTGGACGCCATAGGATCACTCCTCTACAATTGTAGTAGTTCTGTCTGTATTCTACAGCTGTAGAGTGCATTTGTCAAGGCGCTTCGGGGAAAAAAGAAGGGGCAGGGCCGTCCAAAGGACGATCCTGCCCGGAGGGGATCTGGATTTACAGCGCCTGCCGCATGGGGAGGATCTCCTTGCGGTAGACGTGGCGGAGGAAGATGGAGCTGAAGATCACCGAGGCCACTTCGGAGATAGGGAAGGCCAGCCACACATAGCCCACCTCGCCCAGGAGGGACAGCAGGAAGGCGGCGGGGAGGAGGAACACCAGCTGCCGGAGGAGGGATACCCAGAGGCTCAACACGCCGTGGCCGAGGGCCTGGAACAGAGAGGAGCAGACCACGCCGTAGCCGGCGAAGATGAAATTGATGCTGATGATCCGCAGAGCGGGGATGCCGATGGACAGCATGTTCTCCGAGGCGTCAAAGATCAGCAGCAGCTTGTCCGGAAGGAACTGGAACACCGCCAGTCCGATGAGCATGATGCACACCGCATAGAAAATGCTGAGTTTGGCGGTGGCGACGATCCGGTCCGGCTTCTTGGCCCCGTAGTTGTAGGCTACGATAGGCACCATGCCGTTATTGAGACCGAAGATGGGCATGAACACGAAGCTCTGGAGCTTGAAGTACACGCCGAACACCGCCGTGGCGGTGGAGGAGAAGGTCACCAGGATCTTGTTCATGCCGAAGGTCATGACGCTGCTGATGGCGGTCATGATGATGGAGGGCATGCCGATGGCGTAGATGGAGCGGATGATCCGCCCGCTGGGACGGAAGCCCCGGAGGGACAGGTGCACCTCGGGGTTGCGGGTGAGACAGAAGAACACCGCCAGGAGGAAGGCCAGGATCTGCCCCATCACCGTGGCCACCGCGGCCCCGGCCACCCCCATCTTGGGGAAGCCGAAGTAGCCGAAGATGAAGATGGGGTCAAAGATGATATTGATGATGGCTCCCAGGCCCTGGGTCAGCATGGAGTAGAAGGTTTTGCCTGTGGACTGGAGGAACTTCTCAAAGGTGATCTGGCCGAACATACCGAAGGAGAAGATGGTGCAGATCTGCAGGTAGTCCGTGCCGTAGTCTACGATCTCCTCCACCTGGATCTGGGAGAGAAAGAAAAAGCGGGAGAAGAAGAGACCCAGCAGGGCGAAGACCAGATAGCTGCATGCGGCCAGGAACACGGCGTTGCTGGCGGACTTATTCACCCGGTCGAAGTTTTTCTCCCCTAAGCTCTTGGACATGAGGGCGTTGATGCCGACGCCGGTGCCCACCGCCACGGCGATCATCAGATTCTGGGCCGGGAAGGCCAGGGACACCGCCGTCAGGGCATTTTCGTTGATCCGGGAGACGAACATGCTGTCCACCACATTATAAAGAGCCTGGACCAGCATAGAGATCATCATCGGCACCGACATGGACACCAAAAGCCGGTTGACCGGCTGGGTGCCCATCTTATTTTCTTGTTCCATGGGCGTTTCTCCTTCCGTTTTTCCCTCTCACAGCGGGGGAGCATATTGTCTGCAAAATAGTTTCGGGCGAAACCATTTTGCGGCAAAAAAAGAAACCTCGAAAAAAGGCATGGGCATTATATCCTATTCCCCTTCTCTTGTCAAGATCGGCCTTGACATTTTCCGGAGGGACCGATACAATCAAAAGCAACAAAGGACGGGGGGAAGGCGGAAATGGAGCCCTTTTATCACGGGGACATGCTGAAAATGATCTCCCTGATCTACCGCAAGATGCAGATCCACATCACCCGCTCGGGGCGGCGCTACGGCCTCTCCAGCGGCATGGTGCCCTTCGTGATGCTCACCTGCGAAAACGGGGAGATGCCCCAGAACCGGTTCTGCACCCTGCTGGACATCAGCAAGGGCACTGCGGCCAGGACCCTGGCCAAGCTGGAGGAGCAGGGGTATGTGCGCCGGGAGGAGAACGAGGCGGACGGCCGGTCCGTGGTGGTCTACCCCACGGAGAAGGCCCGGGCGGTCTATCCCAGACTGAAGGAGGCGGGGGACGCCTGGGTCGGTCGGATGACCCAGGGCATGTCGGCGGAGGAGAAGGCGGCGTTTCTGGAGCTGCTGCGCCGGGTGTCCGGCAACATCAGCGTCTGGTTTTGACCGCGGGAGCCGGAGAGAACATCTGATCCGCCGGGACGGCGGAAGACAGGGAAAGGAGGAGTTGTGATGCTGAAGGACTGGACATTCAAGGGCGGCCGGGGCGACGGGGAGGACAAGCGCCGGCTGAAAACTCTGCGCCAGGAGCTGGCGGCGCTGCAGCAGCCCATCAAGGAGGCGAAGCTGCCGGTGATCGTGCTGGTGGAGGGCTGGGGCGCGGCGGGGAAGGGCAGCGCCATCCACTCCCTGATCCGGGAGTTGGACCCCCGGTTTTTCAAGGTGCTCAGCGTGGGTATGCCCACGGAGGAGGAGCGGCGCTGGCCCTTTTTGAAGCGTTATTTCGCCTCCATCCCCCAGGAGGGAAAGATCTTGTTCCTGGACTCCGGCTGGCTGGACGAGACGGTACGGGAGCGGCTGTGCCGGGATCTCTCCGATGAGGAGTACGACCGGCGCATCGAGAGCATCCGCATGTTTGAGCGGCAGCTGACGTCGGGGGGCTACCTGCTGGTGAAACTTTTCCTCCATATCAGCCAGGAGACCCAGCGGGAGCGCATCCGCCGCCTGGAGTCGGACAAGGACACCGCCTGGCGGGTGGGGGAGAACGACCGGCGGCAGAACAAGAACTACGACAAGGCTCTGGAGGCCTTTGAAGAGTACCTCACCGCCACCGATGAGCCCTGGGCACCCTGGAAGATCGTGGACGGCACCGACGCGGTCCGTTCCCAGCTGGAGGCCGCCCAGTGGCTCCACGAGCGCATTACCGCCGCCCTTCGGTTCCGGCCTCAGCCGGTGCTGCCGGCCTACCGGTGGCCTTTGGAGCCCATCCCCCGCCTGAGCCAGGTGCGGCTGGACAAGCGGCTGGACGACGACCAGTATCAAAAGGAGCTCAAGCACTGCCGGCAGCAGCTGGAGCATCTTCACAACGAGCTCTACCGCAAAAAGGTACCGGTAGTCATCGCTTATGAGGGCTGGGATGCGGCGGGGAAGGGGGGCAACATTAAGCGCCTGGCCTCCGCACTGGACCCCCGGGGCTACGAGGTGCTGCCCATCGCCAGTCCTGCCCCCGACGAGATCACCCGTCACTACCTGTGGCGGTTCTGGACCAGGCTCCCCAAGACGGGCCACATCGCCATCTTCGACCGCAGCTGGTACGGAAGGGTGATGGTAGAGCGGCTGGAGGGCTTTTGCTCGGCGGCGGAATGGCAGCGAGCCTACGATGAGATCAATGAGTTTGAGAAGGAACTCACCGATGCCGGGATGGTGGTACTGAAGTTCTGGGTGCAGATCGACAAGCAAACCCAGCTGGAGCGGTTCCGGGAGCGGGAGAATACCCCGGAGAAGCAGTGGAAGATCACCGCCGAGGACTGGCGCAACCGGGAGAAATGGGACGCTTACGAAGAGGCGATCGACGAGATGCTGGAGAAGACCAACACCCGCAATGCCCCCTGGTATATCCTGGAGTCTGTGGACAAGCGGTACGCCCGGATTAAGGCCATGCGGACGGTGATCGACCGGCTGCGGGAGATTTTGTAACAGCGGCAAAAAGACCCGGGCGTGCATTGAACTGCCCCGGATTGTGCGGACAGCACAAAAAGGGCCTTTGGTAGGAAATATTAAGATTAAGATGGAGAGGCGCCGCTGTCGCGGCGCCTCTCCAGTCTTTAGCTGGATGCGCTCATGGTTGT
>CALXDB010000079.1 GCA_944386955.1 uncultured Oscillospiraceae bacterium | reverse complement strand
ACGAGCGTTTTGGGCCAGCGGCCCAAAACCTCGGCGGAGGGCGGATTCATTCCGCCCGAGCATTTCTAATCTGTGGGGCCCCCAACAGGACCGCCATGCGGTCCTGTTGGGGACGCGGGCGACGAGGCTCGAACTCGCAACCGGCATCCCGCGAATGGCCTGAAGTCCATTCGCAGGAACCCTGCCGGACCTCGGATTGAACGTGCCTTCGGCACAGGTGGAGGCAGCGAGTTCGTTCTTCTGAAGATGAAAAGAGGACATCCAGACCTGGATGTCCTCTTAAAGCTGGAGCGGGCGACGAGGCTCGAACTCGCTACCTCCACCTTGGCAAGGTGGCGCTCTACCAGATGAGCTACGCCCGCAGAACAATGGTGATTATAGCAGGCAAATCCTCTTTTGTCAACCGCTTTTTTAAAATTTAACCATTTTTCTTTTTCCGTACCCAAAAGAACCTTTCCTCTTCCTTTCCAAATCTTTATCGCCCGCACAGGGGAAAATAAAGACCGGCGGTGTATTCTCCTGTACAGAAAGGGGGAACGCCTGTGAACGGATCGAGTTTACGCAGCCGTCCCATTATCGAGGTCAAAAACATCCGCAAAGAGTACCCCATCGGGGACGAGACCGTGGTGGCCCTCAAACGCATCAATCTCACAGTGAACCGGGGGGAGATCTGCTGCATCTTCGGCACCTCTGGCTCCGGCAAGAGCACCTTGCTCAACCAGCTGGCCGGAATGGAAAAGCCCACCCGGGGAGAAGTCCGCATCGGCGGCGTACCCATCTCCCGCCTCAGTGAAAATGAGTTGGCTGCCTTCCGGCAAAAGCACCTGGGCTTCGTCTTCCAGTCCTATAATCTGCTGCCCAATCTCACCGCCACGGAAAATGTGGCCATGCCCCTCCTCTTTCGGGGGGTCCCCCGGCGGCAGCGGGAAGAGGCTGCCCGAAAGCTCCTGACCCGGGTAGGTCTCAGCCACCGCCTGGACCATTTTCCCAGTCAGATGTCCGGCGGCCAGCAGCAGCGGGCCGGCATTGCCCGGGCCTTTATTGCCCGGCCCGACGTGGTCTTCGCCGACGAACCTACCGGAAATCTGGATTCCAAAACCACCGTGGAAATCATGGAGATGATTTGTGCCTTCGCACGGGATTTCCACCAGACCATTATCCTGGTCACCCACGATCCGGATATGGCTGCCTACGCCGACCGGATCGTTACCCTCATCGACGGAGAAATCGTCCGCAACCAAGTCAATGACAAGGAGAAACACTGCCATGAAGCGTAATTTCCTCACAAGAGGCTGCGCCCTCCTCCTGCTGCTGATGCTGCTGGCCGCGGCGGTCCCCCTGCGGGTCCTGGCGGCGGAGGGCAATCTGTACATCACCGGCTACACCATTGCCGACGCCGCCGGGAAGCCCCTGGGCAGCGTCACCAAGGGCGGCAAGGCGGATATCACCGTGTCTGTGAAAGACACCGGCGACGGCACCGGCGCCGGGGACCCCAAGGCCCTGGACATCACCAAGCTGGAGGACAGCTTTACCGGTTCTTCCGTGTCGGTGGAAAAGACTTCCGGCGCGGACGCCCCTCTCATCTATGCCATCCGCTTCAGCGGTCTCACCTACAAGGGCGTGGGCCAGACTCTCCGCTTCCAGATCGGCACCGCCGGTCAGCCGGACAGCTACCAGACCATGGAGGTCACCGTTACCGAGGCGGTGGTCTACGAGGCCCCTCCCGCCTCCACACCGGACCCGCCCTCCTCCCCCGATCCCGCCCCGGCTCCCATGGTGCTGGTGTCCCGCAGCGAGATCGAAAAGCCCCTGGAGGCGGGCCAGGAGGTCGACCTGAAGATTACCTTCCAGAACCTCAGCAACACTCGGCTGAAGTCCCCGGTGGCCACCGTCACCCCCTCCGATGGCCTGATCCTTGACAGCGGCTCCGCCTCCTTTGTTCTGGGGGAGATCGCCGGAAAAAAGTCCGGCAGCATCACCGTCCGGCTGAAGGCCGCCAGCACTATTCCATCCCCCAAGCAGACCCTGGATGTGGAGCTGAAATTCAACTATAACAACAACGTCTCCGTCGTCCAGGGTACCGTCACCGAAAAGATCGCCATTCCTGCCCTGGCCCGGGAGAGCATCCCCCAGCCGGTGGTCATCGTCACCCGCTCCCCTATGGAAAAGCCCCTCTCCGCCGGGGAGACGGCGGACGTGACGGTGAGCTTTCAGAACGCCGGGTCCACCAAGCTGGTGTCCCCGGTGGTGTCGGTCACCGCCTCCGACGCTCTCTTGATCCAGAATGACGCCTCCACCTTCCTCCTCGGAGACATCGAGCCGGGCAAGAGCGGCAGTGTTACTGTAAAGGTAAAGGCGGCCAAGGAGATCGCATCAGCCAATCAGTCCCTCTCTACGGAACTGAAATACGCCTACGACAACGGCGGTACCCTGACCCAGGCCACCGCCTCCGACCGGGTGAACATTACCGCCAACACCACCTCTGAGGAGACCAAGACCGACGCCCCCGTCCCCAACCTCATCATCCGGAAATTCACCTACGGCGGCGACTCCGTGGCGGCGGGGTCCAAGTTCCCCCTGGAGTTCACCTTTGAGAATACCGGGAAGCTGCCAGTGGAAAACGTGGTGGTGACGGTGGAGAGCGGTGAGAGCTTCGCCATGGACGGCAGCACCAACACCTTCTTCTACAAGAGCCTGTCCGCCGGCGCCACCCAGACCCAGGCGGTGCCCATGCAGGTGGTGCCCACGGGAAAGAGCGGCGCTCAGAGCATCACCGTGGGGTTCAAGTATGAGTATGTGGACAAGGACAAGCGCAGCCAGGGCAGCGCCGACATCAAGATCTCCATCCCCGTCTACCAGCCCGACCGCTTCCAGATCAACGCCCCCACCCTCCCCGAGTTTTTCCGGGCGGGGGAGGAGGCGGAGCTGACCCTGGCCTATGTGAACAAGGGCAAGGACGACATCGCCAACGTGGAGGCCACCGTAGAGGGGGAGGGCATCGAGACCCCCGCCCGGACCCAGTACATCGGCAACATCACCGCCGGCACCAGCGGCAACATCGGCTTTGCCATCACCCCCGACGAGGCCGGAGAGGTCCATCTGACGCTGAAAATCTCCTATGAAAACGCGGACCAGCAGGTCCAGACCCGGGAGTTTGCGGTGGACCTCCAGGCGGAGGAGGCTCCGGTGTTTGACGACGAGCCCATGGAGGACCTGCCGGAGGAGGGCGGCGGCTTCCCCTGGCTGTGGGCTGGCCTCGGCGGCGCGGCGGTCCTGGGGGCCGGCGCGGCGGTATGGCTGCGGCGGCGGAAGAAGACGGAGACCGCCGCCGGCGGCTGGGAGGAGTGGGACCAGGAGTCGGAGACGAATGAGGCGGCCCGGACGGCCGGGGAGGAGGAGCTCCGATGAAGCGGCAGGATCTCCTTCGGATGTGCCTGCAAAACCTTCTCAGGCGAAAGTCCCGGACCATCCTCACGGTGCTGGGCGTCCTCATCGGCTGCTGCTCCATCGTGATTATGGTATCCCTGGGGATCGGCATGAAGGAATCCCAGGAAAAGCTCCTCTCCCAGATGGGGGATCTCACCATCATCGCCGTCAACGCCCCCCAGGGGGGCCGGGGCAAGACCAAGCTGGACGAGGATCTGGTGCGGCGGCTGAAGACCCTGGACGGGGTGGTGGCGGTGACCGCCAAGCAGAGCCTGGAGGTGGAGTCCATCCGCCTTCTGACAGGGACGGGAAACCGGTATGTGGCGGACTGGACCACCGTGGTGGGGCTGGATACCCAGGCCATGGAGCAGATGGGCTACCAGTTTATCGGCGGCGCCCAGCCCAAGGGCAGCGGTACGGTGGCGGCCGGGCAGTATCTGGCCTACAGCTTCAAGGACACCCTCCGCCCGGAGGGCCGCAACACCGTGGACCGGTGGAGCGGCGACTGGGACGAAAACGGGAACCTCACCAACGTGCCGCCGCCCTACCTGGACCCCATGAAGGAAAAGATCACCATGGAGATCACCACGGAAAGCGGCAAATTCACGGTGCCTGTCAAGGTGGCGGGTCTGGTGAAGGAGGACTACTCCAAGGGCAGCGAGACCTCCGAGGGGATCATTATGAGCCTCGGCGACCTCCGGAAAATCCTGGACAAGGCCCAGGGGAACAAGAGAAAGTCCCTGCCCTACGACTCCGTGCTGGTGAAGGTGTCCCACATCTCCCGGGTGGCCGATGTGGAGAGCGAGATCAAGGCCCTGGGCTACTCCACCGAGTCCATGGAGAGCATCCGCAAGCCCATGGAGAAGGAGGCCCGGCAAAAGCAGATGATGCTGGGGGGCCTGGGGGCTATCTCCCTGTTTGTGGCGGCTCTGGGCATTACCAATACCATGATTATGTCCATCTCCGAGCGCACCCGGGAGATCGGCATTATGAAGTCCCTGGGGTGCTACGTCACCGACATCCGGATCATGTTCCTGTCGGAGGCGGGGGCCATCGGCCTCATCGGCGGGGTGATCGGCTGCGTCATCAGCTTTATCGCCTCGGTGGTTATCAATCTGGTGTCTCTGGGGCCGTCCCTGGACAATCTGCTGCCCGCTATGGTGGGCGGGGAGGGGGTCAGCCGGGTGTCGGTGATTCCGGCGTGGCTGCTGCTGTTTGCCGTCCTCTTCTCCATCCTCATCGGCCTTGGCTCCGGGTATTACCCCGCCAACAAGGCGGTGCGGATCCCTGCGCTGGAGGCCATCAAAAGTGAATAGCAGCGGGCGGGAGCGCCCCTGCGGAAGCGCTGCTTCTGCGGGGCGCTCTTCTCTTTTGGGGAAAAGTGTGGTATACTGACTGAGAGGACGCCGTGCCGCGGCGGAACATACCGGCGTGTTTTGCCGGAAAGAAAGGACGATGCGGATGCCAAATGTAGATCTCTCCTCTCTCAGCAGCCACCTGAAGACCTTTACCATGGAGAAGGTTTTGGCGGCGGTGCTGGTGCTGCTGGTCTGCCTGTTGGTGATTAAGGTGGTTACCCGCCTGACTGAAAAGCTGCTGGGCCGGGTCAAGCGGCTGGACCCTCGCATGAACCGGTACGCTCTGACGGCCCTGAAGGCGGTGCTGTATATTCTCACTGCCCTGATCGTGGCCCAGAGCCTGGGCATCCCAACCACCTCTCTGGTGGCGCTGTTCAGCGTGCTGTCCCTGGCGGTATCTCTGGCGGTGCAGGACGTGCTGGGCAATGTGGCCGGGGGGATCGTCATCCTCTTTTCCAAGCCCTTTCAGATCGGCGACTATATCGAGACCGACGCCGTGGCCGGCACAGTCTACGCCATCGATCTCACCTACACCAAGCTGGACACCCCCGACGGCCAGCGGGTGCTGATGCCCAACAGCACCATGGCCGACAGCAAGATCGTCAACTTCACGGAGCTGGGCACCCGGCGGATCGACCTGGCTGTCACCGCCTCCTACGACGACGCCATCCAGACCGTCCGCGCCGCCCTGCTGGCCGCGGTGGAGGCCACGCCCAATATCCTGCCGGACCCGGCGCCGGCGGCGGTGGTCACCAACTACGGCGCCAGCGCCATCGAGTACCACCTGCGCTGCTGGAGCAAGGTGGACACCTACTGGGATGCCCGGAACACCCTCATGGAGGAGATCAAGGCCTCCTTCGACCGCCGGGGCGTCACCATGACCTACAACCATCTGAACGTACACATTATGGAGAACGAGACCAATGGACTTCTTTGATTACAAGACCAAGGCCCAGTATTCCGACCTGGGAGAGGACGGCTTTCTCTCCCCAGCCGGAATGCTGCGGCTGATGCAGGAGGCGGCCTGTGAGCACTCCGCCAGCGTGGGCTGCGCCCCCGGGGAACTGATGGAGCGGATGGGGGTGGGCTGGATCCTCTGCGGCTGGAAGCTGCAAGCGGGGCGGAAGGTGCCCTGGGGCACGGAGCTGACGGTGCGGACCTGGCCCCGGCGGATGGATATCCACTTCTCCGACCGGGACTTCCTGATCCTGGACCGGGACGGGGAGACGGTGGCGGCGGCTACCTCCCGCTGGCTGCTGCTGGACGTACACACCGGTCGGGTGACCCGGGTGACCGAGGAGCTGGCCGCCCATTACGCCCTCTGGGACCGCAAGGCGGTGGAGGGGGAGATCCCCACAGGGGGAAAGAGCCCGGAGGGGGCGGAGGAGACCTTCGCCTACACGGCCCTGGGCCGGGATCTGGATACCTTCCACCACGTCAACAACCTCCACTACCTGGAGCTGGGCCGGGAGGCCCTGCCGGAGGCGGTGCGGGCCCTGCCCCTTCAGACGGTGGAGATCCTCTACAAGCGGCAGATCCTCCGGGGCGAGCGGGTGCGGTTCTTCTACGCCTTCACCGAGGGAAAGCACCAGGTGGAGATCCGGGATGACAGCGGCAGGAAGACCCATGCCTTCTTGTGGTTTTATTGAGCGCGGGGACGATCCGCCCGGACTGGCAGGCCTGAGGCGGGACAAAGGAAAGCCCCCCGGAGCAGCCGCTCCGGGGGGCTTTCCTGCGGATAGAGAGGGATTCGGCTGCCGCCAACCGGCAAAAATCCACTCCAAATCGTATCATTTGACGAAATTATTCCAAACAGGAATTACTTTTGAGGAGGTACCTGGTCCGAAGGCGGAGGGGAGGTCTTTTTCCGCTTCTTCAGGAACAGGCGCAGCCCCACAAGGATCACCACTGCCGCCGCCGCCAGCAGCACCCAGCCGCGGGCCAGAAGCACCAGGAAATTTTCTCCGAAGTCCACAGCGGACCGGAACCCCTGCCGGAGGGCGTCGGCAATGCGCCCGCCGAAGGTGGTGGCCGCCTCCTCCTCACTGGAGAGCTTGTAGACCTCGCTGAGGGTCATGTCCACGGTGGCGTAGTTGATGCGGCTGTCGTAGGTCCGGAGACTGCCGGTGAGCTGCTCGATCTCCAGCTCCGTCTCGCTGATGGCGCTCTCGATGGTGATGATGTCCTCCATAGTCTCCGCCCGGCTGAGGAGGTCCTGGAGCCGCGCCAGCTTGGTCTGCTGGGTGGTCAGACGGCTCTCTACGTCGTAGTAGGCGTCGGTGACGTCATCCTCGGCGCTGGACTGGTAGAGGACGTGGCAGCTGTCCCCCACCTGGAGGAGGAAGTCCTGGAAGCGCTCTGCGGGGATGCGGATGGTGTAGGCCCCATAGCGGTAGGCCCCATGGTTGGACACACTCTGGCTCTGGAAATAGCCGCCCAGCTCCGCCACCAGCTGGCTGAGACCCTGGGCCGCCTCGTCAAAGACGGTGGTCTCCGTCTCCAGATAGGCGGTGTAGATCTTCTTCTGGGTCCGGACCTCCCAGCTGCCGCCGTCCTCCTGGGGGGCGGCGGAGGGGGACTCCACATCGGCGGCCCAGCCGTTTTCCGAGTAGCTGCCGCCGCCGTCGCTGCCCGCGGCGCTGTCTGTGGCGGCGCCGCCGCAGGCGGTGAGCAAGGGCAGCAGGAGCAGCGCGGCAAGGGCGAGAGAGAGGAGCTTTCGTTTCATCATCCATACCTCCTTTTTTGTTCCTTCTACCCCTATAGACGCAGGACGGGGGAAAAAGTGCCCGGGCGGACTTGCAAAAATTTTCCCCCTTGGTACAATAGGGGGGAGAAGCGCCCGCCGGCGTCGCCGGCGAAATCACGATCGTATGAGGAGGAAGCATCCCATGACCTATCCCGAAGTGCTGGCCGCCGCACGGAAGTGCTGCGGCCCCTACTGCAAGGCCTGCCCCGTGTGCAACGGCCTCAGCTGCAAGAACACCATCCCCGGTCCCGGAGCCAAGGGCCTTGGCACCGGCGCTATCCGCAACTACCAGAAGTGGCAGGAGATCTGCGTCAACATGGACACCATCTGTGAGAACAAGCCGGTGGACACCGCCTTCTCCTTCTTCGGCCGGACCTTTGACATGCCCATTTTCGCTGCCCCCGTGGGGGCCATGACCCTCCACTACGGCGACAAGTACGACGATCTGGCGTACAACAACATCCTAGTCCCCGCCTGCCGGGAGGCGGGCATCGCCGCCTTCACCGGCGACGGCACCAACCCCGCCGTCTTTGAGGCGGCCTGCGGGGCCATCGCCCGCAGCGGCGGCGCCGGCATCCCCACGGTGAAGCCCTGGGACCGGGACACCCTCTTTGCCAAGCTGGAGCGGGCCAAGGCCGCCGGTCCCGCCGCCATCGCCATGGATATCGACGCGGCGGGCCTGCCCTTCCTCCAGAACCTGACGCCCCCCGCCGGCAGCAAGACGGTGGAGGAGCTGCGGGAGGTCGTGGCCTGCGCTGAGGTGCCCTTTATCCTCAAAGGCATCATGACCGTCCGGGGGGCGGAGAAGGCCGCCGCCGCCGGAGCCAAGGCCATCGTGGTGTCCAACCACGGCGGCCGGGTGCTGGATCAGTGCCCCGCCACGGCAGAGGTGCTGGGGGAGATCGCCGACGCCGTGGGCAAGGACCTGACGGTCCTGGTGGACGGCGGCATCCGCTCCGGCATGGATGTGTTCAAGGCCCTGGCTCTGGGGGCCGACGGCGTGCTCATTGGCCGCCCCTTCGTCACCGCCGTCTACGGCGCTGAGGCGGAGGGCGTGGCGGTGTACGCCGGGAAGCTGAAGGCGGAGCTGAAGGACGCCATGGCCATGTGCGGCGTCCATTCCCTCAGCGAGATCGACCGCTCCTGCATCCGCGTGTAAGGGTCCCAGAGGAAACGAAGGCCCGCCTTGGGGGCGGGCCGCAGTCTGTGGAAAACGCGCAAAGAGCAAATTGAAAGTTTTCGCTCAAGCCTTTTTCAAAAGGCTTGCGGGGGTAAAGGGGGCAGAGCCCCCTTTGAAAGACTTGCGAAGCGCCCGAAAAGCCAGGAAAAACAGCGAAGCGCCTTTTTCCGGATGGTCCGCACGCAGCCCTGCGGAGCCTGCCCCCTTTCGACACGCTCAGGCCCGCCCCGGGAGGGATCTCCCGGGGCGGGCCGTTCTCCTTTTTACGCGTCCAGACGGGCCAGGCGGTGGAGAGTCTCTCCCGCCAGGCGGTATACCGTCCAATCCTCCATGGGCTCCGCCCCCAGGGACCGGTAGAATTGGATGCTGGGCTCGTTCCAGTCGAGACACCACCACTCCATCCGCCCGCAGCCCCGGTCCACTGCGATCCGGGCCAGACGGCACAGCAGGGCCTTTCCGTAGCCCTTTCCCCGGTACTCCGGCAGCACATACAGGTCCTCCAGATAGAGGCCGCTGCGGCCCAGGAAGGTGGAGAAGTTGTGGAAGAACAGGGCGAAGCCCACCTCCCGCTCCCCCTCCAGAACGAACAGCACCTCCGCGTGCTTCTCCTGAAAGATCTGCACCCGCAGCAGCTCCTCGTCGGCCACCACCAGGTCCGCCATCTTCTCGTAGTCCGCCAGCCGCCGGATAAAGTCCAGCACCAGCCCCGCGTCCGCCTCCTCGGCAAAGCGGAAGGACATCCTGTTTTCCGTCATGGTCATACTCCTCTCCAAAGGCTTTTCCGGCAGTATACCACGCTTTAGCGGCCTTGGCTATCCCTTTTTTCGCGCCAAAACCGCAAAGTTCCCATCCTTTGCCCGGAAAATCCCCGTTATTTTGGCGATTTGGTCACCGATTATGTTCTTGCAAAATCCTTCCGGCGTGTTTATAATCAAAGAACGGGAGTATAAGCGGGATTTTCTGCTTAAAATACCAAAAGACTGTACGGGGCGGCGATGCGCACTTGTTTTCCGCCCCACCGGAATAGAACAAATATAATCAGCGAGGTGGATTCAAATGTGTGCGTTGGCAAAGGATATCGGCATCGACCTGGGCACCGCGTCCGTTCTGGTCTATGTGAAGGGCAAGGGCGTCATCCTCAACGAGCCCTCCGTGGTGGCCATTGATAAGAATACCGGAAAGCTTCTGAAGGTGGGCGAGGAGGCCCGCCAGATGCTGGGCCGCACCCCCGGCAACATCGTGGCTATCCGGCCCCTGCGGGAGGGCGTGATCTCCGACTACGACATGACCGAGCGGATGCTCCGGGAGTTCATCCGGAAGGTCAGCGGCTTCATGCTCTTCAAGCCCCGCATCATCATCTGCGTGCCCTCCGGCATCACCGAGGTGGAGGAGCGGGCCGTCATCGACGCGGGCATCCAGGCCGGGGCCCGGAAGGTCTACCTCATCGAGGAGCCGGTGGCGGCGGCCATCGGCGCCGGCATCGACATCACCAAGCCCGATGGCCATATGGTGGTGGATATCGGCGGCGGCACCAGCGACATCGCCGTCATCTCCCTCTCCGGCGTGGTGGAATCCGCCTCCATCAAGGTGGCCGGCGACCAGTTCAAC
This sequence comes from uncultured Oscillospiraceae bacterium, assembly GCA_944386955.1. Lineage (GTDB taxonomy): Bacteria > Bacillota > Clostridia > Oscillospirales > Oscillospiraceae > CAJFPI01. The sequence goes on along the minus strand of CALXDB010000079.1, from coordinate 470 downwards.
GAGGCTGTGGTGAAGTACATGCGCCGCAAGCACAACATCCTCCTGGGCGAGCGCACCGCCGAGGAGATGAAGATGCAGATCGGCTGCGTCTTCCCCAAGGAGGAGGAGGCCACCATGGATGTGAAGGGCCGCTGCCTGCTCACCGGTCTGCCCAAGACCATCACCGTCACCTCCTCGGAGATGCTGGAGGCCTTTGAGGAGCCCACCGAGCGGATCCTGGAGGTCATCCACTCCGTCCTGGAGCGGACGCCCCCGGAGCTGGTGGCGGACATCTCCACCAACGGCATCGTCATGACCGGCGGCGGCTCCCTGGTGGACGGGTTCGACAAGCTCATCGAGTCCCGCACCGGCATCGCCACCCGGGTGGCCGACGACGCCATCAAGTGCGTGGCCGAGGGCACCGGCAAGAGCCTGGACTGGGTCAGCTCCATGCAGGACGGCACCATGAACCTCTCCCGCCGCAAGCAGAT
>CALXDB010000078.1 GCA_944386955.1 uncultured Oscillospiraceae bacterium | reverse complement strand
CCGCCGCCTTCGCTGCCCCCATTGCGGCGCGTCGCTGATGCTGGGGGGCAGAATACCCTCTCAGCTCCCCAATTTCTGCCCAGAATGCGGAAAGCCCCTATAAGGGGGCTTTCTTTTTCCAACGGAACCTGTCTGTACGATCATGAGAAAGGAATCCATTATGTCCTTTGTGCATCTTCACGTCCATACCGAATACAGCCTCTTAGACGGGGCCTGCCGCATCCAGGGCCTTGCCAAGCGGGTGAAGGAGCTGGGCCAGTCCGCCGTGGCCATCACCGACCACGGGGTCATGTATGGCGTCATCGACTTCTACCGGGCCTGCCTGGCGGAGGGAGTGAAGCCCATCATCGGCTGCGAGGTCTATGTGGCCGCCCGGTCCCGCTTCGACAAGGTCCATGAGTTCGACGCGGAGAGCCGCCATCTGGTGCTGCTGTGCAAGAACGAGGAGGGCTACCGGAACCTCAGCTACATGGTAAGTCTCGGCTTCACCGAGGGGTTCTATATCCGTCCCCGCATCGACATGGACCTTTTGCGCAGGCACAGCGGGGGCCTCATCGCCCTCAGCGCCTGTCTCGCCGGGGAGATCCCCAAGCGGCTCCTCCAGCGGGGCTACGACAGCGCTAAGGAGTACGCCCTGGAGATGAAGGAGATCTTCGGGGAGGACTTCTATCTGGAGCTCCAGGACCACGGCATCCGGGACCAGGTGGAGGTGAACCGGGGGCTGCTGCGGCTCCATCAGGACACCGGCATCCCTCTGGTCTGCACCAACGACTGCCACTACCTCCGGAAGGAGGACGCGGAGACCCACGACGTGCTCCTCTGCATCCAGACCGGAAAGCTGGTGGAGGACGAGAACCGGATGCGCTATGAGCCCCAGAACTTCTACGTCCGCTCCACCGAGGAGATGGAGGCCCTCTTCCAGGAGTACCCCGACGCCATTTCCAACACGGAGCGGATCGCGGAGAAGTGTAACCTGGAGTTTACCTTCGGCAAGTACCACCTGCCCCAGTTCCAGCTGCCCGAGGGCTACGACGCTTTCACCTACATGAAGGAGCAGTGCGAGAAGGGATTTTTGAAGCACTACGCCGGACGGGAGGAGTGCCGGGAACAGCTGGAGTATGAGATGAATATGATCCGGCGGATGGGCTTTGTGGACTACTTCCTTATCGTCTCAGATTTTGTGAACTACGCCCGCAGCGTGGGCATCCCCGTAGGCCCGGGCCGCGGCAGCGCCGCCGGCAGCATGGTGTCCTACTGTCTCGGCATCACCGACATCGACCCCATGAAATACGGCCTCTACTTCGAGCGTTTTTTGAACCCAGAGCGGGTGAGCATGCCGGATATCGACATGGACTTCGGCGATACCCGTCGGGATGAGGTGGTGGAGTACGTCCGAAGGAAGTACGGCGACGACCATGTGGCCCAGATCGTCACCTTCGGCACCATGGCCGCCCGGGGGGCCATCCGGGATGTGGGCCGGGTGCTGAACATGCCTTACGCCGATGTGGACGTGGTGGCCAAGCAGGTGCCCGCCGGACCGGGGGCCCTCCACATCACCTTAGACGACGCCCTCCGCCTGAGTAAGCCCCTGAAGGACCTCTACGACGAGGACCCCAATGTCCGCAAGCTCATCGACACTGCCAAGGCCCTGGAGGGCATGCCCCGCCACGCCTCCACCCATGCCGCCGGGGTGGTCATCACCAAGGACCCGGTGATGACCTATGTGCCCCTGGCCAAGAACGACGACACGGTGGTCTGCCAGTACACCATGGTGACCCTGGAGGAGCTGGGCCTTCTCAAAATGGACTTTTTGGGCCTTCGGAACCTGACAGTCCTGGAGGACGCGGTGCAGATGGTCCGGAAGGACCGGCCGGACTTTTCCCTCTCGGACATCCCCGAGGACGACCAGGAGGTCTTCGACATGCTGACGGCGGGGAAGACCAGCGGCGTGTTTCAGATGGAGTCGGCGGGGATGACAGGGGTGTGCGTGGGGCTGAAGCCTCAGTCCATCGAGGACCTCACCGCCATCGTGGCCCTCTACCGCCCGGGCCCCATGGAGTCCATTCCCCGGTTCATCGCCTGCAAGCACGACCCGAAGCTGGTGACCTACAAGCACCCGTCCCTGGAGCCCATCCTCTCCATCACCTACGGCTGCATTGTCTACCAGGAGCAGGTTATGCAGATCTTCCAGCAGCTGGCGGGCTATTCCCTGGGCCAGGCCGACATGGTCCGCCGGGCCATGAGCAAGAAGAAGGTCAAGGACATCGAGCGGGAGCGGGAGGCCTTCCTCCACGGGGACCCGGAGCGAAACATCAAGGGCTGCGAGGCCAACGGCATCCCGCCCGCCACGGCGGAGGCCATCTACAACGAGATCTACGACTTTGCCAACTACGCCTTCAACAAGGCCCACGCCGTCAGCTATGCGGTGGTGGCCTATCAGACGGCCTGGTTCAAGTACCACTATCCCCGGCAGTATATGGCGGCCCTCCTCACCAGCGTTCTGGACAACACCGACAAGGTGACAGAGTACATCGCCGAGTGCAAGGAGTGCGGCATCGCCCTGCTGCCCCCGGACATCAACGCCTCCCAGGACGTGTTCACCGTGGAGGAGGGGGGCATCCGCTTCGGCCTTGTGGCCATCAAGAACATCGGCCGCAGCTTCATCCAGGCGGTGATGGCCCAGCGGGAGCTGGGCGGTCCCTTCGCCTCCCTCCAGGACTTCTGCGAGCGGATGGCGGACTCCGACATGAACAAGCGGGCGGTGGAGAACCTGATCCGCTGCGGGGCCTTTGACTCCACCGGGGCCAGGCGGTCCCAGCTCATGGCGGTGTACGAGCGTATTCTCTCCGGTGTCAGCGGCAGCCGCCGCAGCAACCTGGAAGGGCAGATGGACTTTTTCGGCATGGCCGGGAACACCCGCCACGCGGAGGTCTCCTTGCCGGACATCCCGGAGTACACCGCCTCGGAGCGGATGGCCATGGAGCGGGAAACCACCGGCCTCTATCTCTCCGGCCACCCCATGGACGACTACCGGAAGGCGGCGGAGCGGGTGGGGGCGGTCAGCATCGGCGGCGTCAACGAGGACTTCGCCCGGGAGGACGGCCCCCGTCGCTACCGGGACGGCCAGCGGGTGACCCTGGCGGGGGTGGTCACCTCCAGCAAGACCAAGACCACCCGCAGCAATAGCCTCATGGCCTATGTCACCGTGGAGGACGACACCGGCTCCATGGAGCTGCTCTGCTTCAGCCGGACCCTGGAAAACTGCGGCAGCTACCTCCAGGAGAACCAGGCGGTGGTGGTCCGGGGGAAGCTGTCGGTGCGGGACGAGAAGGCCCCTCAGCTCATGTGCGACAGCGCCTGGCCCCTCACCGCCGACCTCACCGGCATTCCGGAGGGGCGGCAGGAGGAGGCGCCTCGGGAAGGCGGCGCACTGGGCAGCGTCCTCTACCTCCGGGTGCCATCCGTCCAGAGTAAGGACTTCCGCCACCTTCAGTTGGTTTTGCAGATGTTCCCCGGCAAGATCCCGGTGAAGGTCCGCGTCGCGGACACAGGGAAGCTGCTGGGTACCACCTGCGTCCTCCGGGAGTCCCTCCTCCGGGAGCTGCGGGAGCGGCTGGGGGAGGAAAACGTGGTAGTAAAATAGCAGTTTTTCGCATGATACAGCCCCTTTCGGTGCAGACTATGGGCCGAAAGGGGCTGTTTTGTATGAGCGAAGACACGAGCCGGGACACCCGGCCGGAGCAGGGCATGGACCGGATGACAGACCTGGGGTCCGCCCTCACCCGAGGGGAGTTCGGCACCATCTACACCCTCACCATTGTGGGCCAGGTGGAGGGCCACCAGCTGCTGCCGGAGACTGCCAAGACCACCAAGTATGAGCATGTGATGCCGCTTCTGGCCAATCTGGAGCAGAGCGAGGAGGTAGACGGCATCCTGCTGCTGCTCAACACTGTGGGCGGGGACATCGAGGCGGGCCTCGCCATTGCGGAGATGATCGCGGGGATGAAAAAGCCCACGGTGAGCCTGGTGCTGGGGGGCGGCCACTCCATTGGGGTGCCCTTAGCGGTGGCCCCCAAGGTGAGCATGATCGTCCCCTCCGCCTCCATGACCATCCACCCGGTGCGGATGAACGGCACAGTGATCGCCGCCCCCCAGACCTTCCAGTATTTCCAGCGGATTCAGGAGCGGATCGTTACCTTTGTGGCGAAAAACAGCCGCATCGGGCGGAAGAAGTTCCAGAATCTCATGATGAAGACGGGGGAGATGGCGGCGGATGTGGGCAGCGTTCTCTACGGGGAGGAGGCGGTGAAGCTGGGGCTCATCGACCGCATCGGCGGCCTACGCGACGCCCTGGAGTGCCTGGGGGAGCAGATCCGGGAGGCGAAGGAGGGCCCCCGGGAGGAGAAGGCAGAGGAGAAATAATCGACACGCCCTGGGGCGGCAGAGCCGTTCCAGGGCGTGCTGTATTGGCAGGAGCTAAAGGACGATCCTGGACAAAAACGAGAATAAGGCGATGAGATTGCAGACCGCCGGAACGAGAGCAATCGTTTCCTTTTTGGCCGCACAGCGATAGACGAAATAGCAAGCAAGAATGCAGACAACCAACTGATAGCCCGCCAGCGCAAGAGAAAATGCCGGTCCCATCATCTGTCCGCAGCGGTCCCAGATTTTTATGATGGGAGATAAAAACCACCACCCGGACAGTCCCCACAGGGTACCAAATACGATTTTTGCTGGTTTCATTGAAAGCCCTCTAAATGTTTCTTTCCAAAAGATCAAAACTCCCAGGGGAAACATCATCCATCCATAAATGATTGCCGGCCAACCATACGAAGCAGCCGTCCCTCTTGTTCGGTCTATCCCTCCAAAACGGATTTGCGCTGTAAAAGATACTTGCAGTATACCGGATTTTGCTCCGATTTTGGCACCGGGAATTTCTACAAAAATTCAGGATCTTTTTGTATGGGTGCTCCTGCCGCTCGGTATCGCAGCGGGCTGTGCAGGATATCCGATAACTAGGCGGAGTCGAAAGCAGGCAGTTGGAACGAACAGGATAAAGCAAGGCAGTGTCTGGGCGGCCGAAGCAGATTCGGCTGCCGTATTTTTTGCGATCCGGAGTGCGCTGGCGGCCTGTTTACAGGCGGGGGCGATGATTCTGCGCTATCCGGAAAACCGCTTGCGTCAAGCTTTGGACAGCCTCTTCGGCGGATGTACTATCTGCCTGAAAAAATGGCGGAACCGGAGAAAAACCGGCAGATTTTCATGACGCGAGCAATCTGCCCAATTCGCCTTTTTAAGGAAAACGCATTGCAAATAAAATCCTGGGAAAAAACTTGATAAACCGTCCGTTAACTGGGTGATAAATTTGAATAAAGTGTGTAAAAACCGAGAATTTAGTGTGGTAAAAAGCTGCCTGTTTTTTGCGCTAATATGTCTAAAAAATCGAAAAAACATTGACAAAAACGAAAAATAATAGTTGTATAGCAGTGTAAAAATTAGGCAGGTTGATCGAAGGCAGAAAGGATGCTGACCATGCTGCGTTATAAAGAAATCAAATTGATGTTATTACAAAAAATTTCAAATATGAGTCCGCTGGACAGGCTGCCTTCCCGGCTGACGCTGTGTAAAGAACTGGATACGACGCGCTCCACATTGGATAAAGCGATCAAGGAGCTGGAAGGGGAGGGGATTCTCTTTTGCCGTGACGGCAGCGGGACCTATGTGGCAGCGCCGGCAGGGTATGACCGCAGGAAGCCGGAAAATTGGGGGATCATCGTACCGGATATCAATGAGAGCATCTATGCGGAGCTGGTCCGCGGTGTGGAGGACGTGGCGCAGGAGATGAATGTGAACTTGATCCTGTGCAATTTTGACCACGATCCCCGCAAGCAGGAGCAGTATATCCGGCGCCTGATCCTGACGGGCGTGGCGGGCGTCATCATCGTTCCGGTACTGCGCAAGGATAACAACGAGGCCAGGCAGCTATATTCCATTCTGACCGATACGGAGAGGCCGATTGTGTTTTGCAATATGCAGGTGGAGGGTGTGCAGGCGCCGGTGGTCATGTCCAACGGCTTTTTCGGCGGCTATTTGGCTACGCGCCACCTGATCGAACGGGGCTACCGCCACATCGCCTATCTGGCAAAATACCGGTACCGGACCAGCGAGGAACGCTGCCAGGGATATCTGACCGCGCTGCTGGAAAGCGGTCTGGAGGTCAATCGCCATTTGATTACGCTGGATGGCGAGGAGAGCGATCCGCCGGGCTATCTGGGGATGAAAGCGCTGCTGAAAAACGGCGGGCCGCTGGACGCGGTGTTCTGCTTCAACGATTCCCTGATGGAGGGCGCTTACCGTGCGCTGAAGGAGGCGGGGCTGCGGATCTCGGACGACGTTGGAGTCATCGGCTATGACAATACCAGCATCTGCCAGCGGCTGAAGCCGGAGGCGGACTCTGTATCGTATCCCAGCGCGGCCATCGGGCAGGCGGCTGCCCGGCTTTTGAAGAAGATCATCAGCGGCGCCACGATCTCGGAATTTCCCTACTATCTCTTTCAGCCCGAGATCGTGGAGCGCGCCAGCTGCCTTGGACCGAAAAAGTCGTTTTATCAGCCGGATGGCTGTGAAACAGATAAAAATATGTTTGAGGAGGAACGAACATGAAAAAATTGTTGTCACTGATCCTTGCTGCTATGATGCTGGGTTCCTGTATGGCCGGCTGCGCGCAGAACGACTCCGATTCGGGAAACGGCTCAGAGGGGGAGGACGGCCCGATCAAATTGGTCGTCTACAACAACAGCGGCGTGATCACCAGTACAGAGGCCAGCGATCCGGAGATCATCCAGCAGGTGCATGACTGGCTGCTGGAGGAGACCGGGTATGACGTGACGATCATTACGCCCACCGCGGAGGACGACGCCACCGAGCTGAATCTGAAGCTCAGCGGCGGCGACCAGATCGACCTGTTCTGGGGCGACTGGACCACCTACGCCAAATCCGGCGCCATCATTCCTGTCAACGAATACCTGGACAGCAAGGGGGCGGATATCGTCGCCGCCTGGCCCCAGGAGGCATGGGATGCCATGACGGACACCGATGGTCAGATCTATGGCATTCCGCGTTCCACCCCGGTTTCCGGAAATCCTCTGTGGGTGCGGACCGACTGGTGCGAGCAGTTCGGCATGGAGGTCCCCTCCACCATTGAGGAGTATGAGGCATACCTGGCCAAAGTTGCACAGGAAAAGCCTGCCGGTGAAGGGACCATCCCCCTGCTGGCCGACATCAACGGAAAGCACAACTCCAAGGGCCTGCACAACACCTTCCTGGGAGCGTTTACAGAGTACGGCTACACCAACTGGCTGGATACGGAGACCAATGAGATCAAGCCTGCCGAGCTGCAGCCCGGCTTCAAGGATTTCCTGGAGACCATGAACCGCTGGTACGAGGCCGGCTATATCTATCCGGAGTTTGCCAATCTGGATGTGACCACCATTCGGGATCTTATCAAGTCCGGCATTGTCGGTTCCGCGGCTGTGTGGTATTCCAACCTGACGCTGTCCATGTATGACTTCCAGAAGAATTTCCCCGACGCAGGCTATGATTACTGCCGGGAGGGGCTGACCGGCCCCGCCGGACTGGCGGAGACCGCTGCCGCTGCGTCCACCACCGGGGCCCTGATCTCTGCGCGGTGCCAGCATCCGGAGGCGGTCGTCGATCTGCTGAACTTCCTCTATGATCCCGACAACTATATGATCTCCTGGTACGGGCCTGAGGGGACCTACTGGAAGTGGACTGATCAGGAGAACCACGTCTATGAGACCATCGGCGAAATCAGCGGGTATCATTTTGAATATTGCCTGACCATCGGTCTGCCTATGGAGATCTCGGTTTCCGGCAACAATCCCCAGCAGGCGAGACACCAGCAGTATCTGTCCCAGGAGCATACCAATCTGGAACGAGTGAAGACGCATTTTGACGACGGTGTGGTCTACGACCAGGCCAGAGTATATGAGGGCTGCCCCACCGCGGACGACATCGACCGCATGTTGGCGGAGGAGACCGTGAAGTTTATCATCGGTTCCCGGGATCTCAGCGAGTTCGACCAGTTTATCGAGCAGCTCTATGATGCCGGTATGCAGGATTGGATCGACGTACATACGCAGATCTATTTCGAGCAGACCAACGGCTGACGGCCCTTCCCGCCGGGCTGCGGGGCGCTGTGCGTCCCGCGGCCCGGCGGGGGAGAAGAATGGAGAGATGAATCATGAAGCAGCGATCCCTGCGGGAGATCGGGCGCTATAAGATGCTCTATTTGTTTCTGCTGCCTGGTCTGCTCTATTTTATTGTATTCCGGTTTGTTCCGATTGCCGGCTATGTGCTGGCCTTCAAAGATGTGACGCCCTTTATGTCGCTGGAGCAGATGCTTACCAGCGACTGGGTAGGATTCCGGCATTTCCGGGAGTTTTTCAACTCCTATTATTTTTGGAATGTATTCAAAAACACCGCCGTATTGGCGGCCTGGAGACTGGCCATTGAATTTACGCTGCCCATCCTGCTGGCGCTGCTGCTGAACGAGCTGCACAGCAAGATCTATAAGACCTTCGTACAGACGGTGGCGTATATGCCGTATTTTGTCTCCAATGTGGTTCTGGCCGGCATCGTGATCACCCTGCTGACCACCAACGGCGGACTGGTGCCCACCATCATGAAGGCCCTTGGGGGAGAGGCGACCTATCTGCTCACGGATCCCAACAGCTTCCGGGGCGTGCTGCTGACGGCCATCGGCTGGAAGAACATCGGCTGGAGCTCCATCGTCTATGTGGCGGCCATGTCCAGTGTGGACCCGCAGCTGTATGAGGCGGCGTCCATCGATGGGGCCAGCAAGCTGCAGATGATCTTCAAGATCACGCTGCCCAGTATCGCGTTTGCCATCGTTATCATGTTTATCATGCGCATCGGCGTCATTATGAACGAGGGCTGGGAGGAGACGCTTCTGCTCTATTCCGAACCGGTCTACTCGGTCAGCGATATTCTGGACACCTATGTGTACCGCTCCGCCATGACGGGCAGCATGCGCTACAGCTACGCCACGGCGGTGGGCCTGTTCAAGTGCATCTTAGGTCTGATCCTGGTGACGGCCTCCAACGTTGTGGCCAAGCGGCTGGGGCAGAACAATATGTATTCCTGAGGAGGGGCGGAAGGTGACTCGAAAATTCTTTTCCAGAAAATCCAAAGGCGACATTGCGTTCGACATAACCAACGTCACGATCCTGGCGATCATGTCGTTCTGCTTTCTGTTCCCGCTGTTTATCGTATTGATGCAGTCCTTCGTCTCTGAGGAGGAATCCATTGCCCGCGCGGGCCAGTTCATCCTGATTCCGGATGTGTTTGACCCCAGCGCGTATCAGCTTCTGCTCACGAAGGGCAGCACCATCCTGCACGCCTACTGGATCACCATCAAGCGTGTCGTACTGGGCGTCGTGGTACAGCTCTTTTTCACCTGCACCATGGCATATGCCCTGTCCAAAAACTCGCTGCCCGGGCGTAAGCTCATCATTGGGCTGATCAATGTGGCCATTGTGATGCCGGCTCCGCTGGTACCGCTGTTCCTGCTGGTGAAGGCGACCGGGCTTTACAACAATTTCTGGTCCATGATTATTCCCTTTGCCATCAACTCCGTCTATATCTTCATTATGAAGGCGTTTTATCAGCAGCTGCCCGACGGGATCGAGGAGGCCGCTATGATCGACGGCTGCAACCAGTTCCAGCTGTTTGCCCGGATCGTCATGCCCCTGAGCCTGCCCAGCATCGCCACGGTGGGCATGATGTACGGCGTGTGGCATTGGAATGAGTGGTATTACTCGGGGCTGTTTATCAGCGAGCCGTCGCAGCGTCCGCTGCAGAATATCATGCAGGGCATCATCAACAGCGCCAGCGCCACGGATCTGGCCATTGTGGCGGAAAAGCTTCCGCCGGTCAACACGCTGCGCTGTGCGGTTATCATGATCAGCATCATTCCCATCATGTGCATTTATCCCTTCCTGCAGAAGTACTTTGCCAAAGGCTTCCTGGTGGGCAGCGTGAAAGGTTAAGGAGGAAAACTATGGAACAAAAGTATTCCGGCGTATACGCGGCGCTCGTCACACCCTTCACAGCGGATGGAGCGGTCGCACACGGCCAGCTGCGCCGGTTGGTGCGGTATCTCATCGGTGAGGGGATCGACGGGTTCTATGTGGGAGGGAGCACCGCAGAGGCGTTCCTGCTCTCCGACGGCGAGCGCCGGGCCGTTTTGGAGACGGTGCTCGAGGAGAACAACGGCGCCCGGCCGGTGATCGCCCATGTCGGTGCCATTGCAACGGAGCACGCCGCCTCCCTGGCCCGCCATGCGGAGGCCGGCGGAGCGGATGCCATCTCCGCCATCAGTCCGTTTTACTACAAATTTTCCAAGGAGGAGGTGACGAGGTACTATCTTGACATCATGGAGGCCTCCGCCCTTCCCATGTTTGTCTATAACTTCCCCAATTTGTCCGGATTTGCTCTGACGGAGGATGTTCTGGACGATCTCCGGCAGTCTCCCACGCTCATGGGGGTGAAATTCACCAGCTCGGATTTCTTCCTGCTGGAGCGCATCAAGACGAAGCATCCGGAGCTGGTGGTCTGGAACGGGTTTGACGAGATGCTGCTCAGCGGTCTGGCCATGGGCGCCGACGGCGGCATCGGAAGCACCTACAACTGCATGGCACCGCTGATCCGGGAGATCTACACCAGCTTCCGGGCGGGAGACATGGAGCGGGCTGCCGCCCTGCAGCGCACCG
>CALXDB010000077.1 GCA_944386955.1 uncultured Oscillospiraceae bacterium | reverse complement strand
AGGTCCTCCAGCATCTGCTGGTAGTCCTCCTCGGTGAGGTCTCGGCAGGAGGGCAGCTGATCCGGCGTCCAGACCCCCTGCTCCAGAAGGTAGCGGAGCCTTCGGTGGCGGCGGACGTAACGGAGAAAGCCCGCCAGGAAGAGGAGCGCGCCGGGGAGGGCGGTGAGGAGGGCGGCGTAGAACACCGCCTCCGGGGGCATCCGGTAGAGGTAGAACACCCCGGCAAAGACAGCCAGGGCCGCCGCCAGCAGCACGAGCTGCCACAGATGGCGGCGAAGATAAGTCGCAAACTCCCTCATGGCGTCACCAGATAGCCCACGCCCTTCTTGGTGACGATCAGATCCCCCGCCCCCAGCCGCTCCAGCTTCCGCCGCAGCCGGGCCACATTCACCGTCAGGGTATTGGTGTCCACAAAGAGGTCCGTCTCCCACAGCCGCTCCATCAGGGCCTCCCGGCTCACCGCCTTCCCCTTGGCGGCGAAGAGGACCTGGAGAATCCGCAGCTCGTTGCGGGTCAGGTCCACCGACTGCTCCCCCCGTACCGCCACGCCGTCATCCAGCCGCAGCGTCACGCCGCCGCAGCAGAGAAGCCGGGCGGGAGCGGCAAAGTCGTAGGTCCGGCGGAGGAGGGCCTGAATCTTGGCTGTCAGCACCTCCAGGTCGAAGGGCTTGGAGAGGAAGTCGTCGGCCCCCATGTGGATGGCAGTGACGATGTTCATATTGTCGCCGGCGGAGGAGAGGAATAAAATGGGCACCTTGCTGCGCTTGCGGATCTCGCCGCACCAGTAGTAGCCGTTATAAAAGGGAAGAGAGATGTCCAGCACCACCAGCTGGGGGTCGAATTGGACGAACTCCTCAGTCACCTGGCGGAAGTCCCCGGCGCACCGGCACTGGCAGCCCCATCCCTCCAGATGGCGGCAGACGGCCCCGGCGATGACTTCGTCGTCCTCCACCAAAAAGATCTTCATATGGATCACCTCCCGGGTATCATACCACAGTGGGCAGGGAATTTCCACCGGTCTGGAAAACGGCACGGCAGACAAACAAATCCCTTGACAGCAGGGGGTGTTATAGGCTAAGTTATTTGTGACAACCGTCGGCAAATGCAGCCGGCAATTTATATGGAGAAGGAGAGGACACAATGATTTTTTCCAAGCTGAACGGCGGGGATGATTTCTCCGGCTATGCCAAGGCCATCCAGAAGGCGCTGGCCTTTCTGAAGGAGACGGACATCATGGCCCTGGAACTGGGCCGCCACGAGCTGGATGGAGACAAGATGTTTGCCAACATCATGGACATGACCACCCACCCCTTCGAGGGGTCCCACCCGGAGGTCCATCAGAAATACATCGATCTGATGTACTGGCCGGAGGGAGGCGAGCGCATCGGCGTGGCCCCCTATCTGGGCACGGAGGCGGTGTACGAAGCTCATCCGGAGAACGACATTTCTCTGCTGGAGTCGGTGGAGAATGAGAGCATCCTGACCGCCACCGCAGGCTTCTTCGGGCTGTTCTTTCCCTGGGATGCTCACCGTCCGGCGCTGATGCTGGGCGACGCGCCGGCTACCAGCCGCAAATGCGTCATCAAGATCAGCGTGGAGCTGTTGAAGGACTGAAGCGCGGACGCCGCCCCGGCTGACTGCGGATAAAACGCCCGCAGAAATCTTGGAATCGGTCCAAAATGCAGGCAGCAGACCCCCCTGATGTAGGAAAGCAGAACTACGTCAGGGGGTTTTTTATATTATTATAGAAGCGAAGAAAGGAATCCCTTCCCTGTAAGCAAAGCAGGAGCGGCGCTGCTGACGCTGCGCTGCTCCTGCTAAACTTCGATAGCTTTGAACCAACAAAGGCGCTTTATGCTGTCCGCACAATTTGCGGCAGTTCACTCCTTCGCCCGTAGGGATGCGTTTTACTTATTGAGGATCTGGTCAATCATGGTATCCACCATGATGAGGCTCCGGGGCAGGTGGAAGGGGCCCTTGAAGGTACTGCCCTTGGTGGAGGGCATGGTGGGCTTGCCATCCCGGCGGAGGTAGCCGTACCACTCGCCGAACTCAGGATCGGCGAAGTGCTCCTTGCAGTAGTCCAGGGTCTGATAGAAGTAATTGAGGTACTTCTCATCCCCGGTATCCCGATAAATCATCATGGAGGCGATGAGGATCTCGTTGTGGGGCCACCACAGCTTCATGTCGTGCTCGTAAGCCTCCGGGGGCTTGCCCAGGCAGTCGATGAAGTACAGCAGGCCGCCGTACTCCTTGTCCCAGCCGGCGGTGAAGGCGTCGTCGAACATCTCCACAGCCTGACGGTGCAGGTCGGGGTTGTTCTCGTAGTTGGCCTCCTCCATGACGAACCAGGAGCACTCGATGTCGTGGCCGGGATTCACCACACGGCCGGCGGTGTACCACAGCTCCGGGGTGCCGTCGGGAGCAACGCTCTCCAGAGTGCAATGGAGATCCGGCTTCCGGTGATACTTGAAGATGGCCTCAGCGCACTCCTTGGCGTACTTATCGTACAGCTCCTTCTGCTCCGGATCGCACCGGCGCATGACGGCGGTGATGTTCAGGAAGATCATGGGATCTGCCAGAGCCCGGCCGGTGCGGGTCTCGGGAATGGTCTTGGGGCCCATGCCGGTGGGGTCCTTGATGAGGCCGTTGTTCAGCTTGTAAATGAGGTCATAGGCGGCCCGGGCCCGCTCGATGCAGGCCTTCTCGCCGGTGATAGCGTAATATTCCGCGTTGGCCATCACATAAAAGCCCTCGCTGAAGCAGTAGCGCCGCTGGCGCAGAGGCTTGCCCTCAGCGGTAACGGTGAAGTACATCCGGTTGCCGGCAGCCCGGTTGATGCAGTGGGCCTCCATGAAGTCCAGGCAGCTCTTGCTGGCCGCCAGCCACTCCTCCTTCACTCCGTACACATGGCACAGATAGGCGAAGGTCCAGCCGCAACGGCCCTGCATCCACACGCTCTTGTCCGTGGAGTAGATTTTGCCCTCCCGGTCCAGGCAGGTGTACACGCCGCCGTTCTCATGATCCATACCGTTTTTCAGCCAGAAGTTGGCACTGATGGCCAGCTGGTCCTTGACCCACTGCTGGGTCGCCTGCAGTTTTGCACGATCCATCGCGATTTACCTCTCTTCTCAATCTTATTTTTGCCCCGGATACCCGGGGTCGCTCCCATGTACATCGATATTGTACCACCATCGAAAAATTTTTTCAATATTTTTGGGAAATATCGAAAAAACTTTTCTTAAGATGGATGACAAGCCGAGAGCTTTGTGGTACACTATAAATAAGAGCCGCGGAGACAGAAAGATGGCGTGCCATCCGCGGCATGCGACAGAGGAGAAGGAGGTCATTTCCCATGAATCGTTATGGAATCCCCGTGCAGTGTAAGCACATCCCCCAGCTGGATAAGGAATTTATGCCCATCCTCAAGTTCAACCGCGCTTTCCTGACCAACGCCAAGAAGCCGGTGAGCATTGCGGTGGAGCGGGACCGGGGCCAGGTGGCAGTGAAGCACACCTTCATCCACGGTACCCCCGACATGGCGGAGGCAGACCGGTACTACATGGACCGGCTGGTGAAGACCATGCTGTGGATGCAGGGCGGCTTCAAGATCTATGTGGCCGGTGACGAGGGCATCTGCCAGTATCTGAAGGAGACCTACTGCGCCGGCGGCGCCCGGGCCTTTGATGCCGACTTCATGGCCGGGGTCTACGAGCACCCCTTTGAAGTGGTGTCCTGTGAGAAAGTGCCCGAGGAGAAGAGCGCTCCCGAGGCCATGGGCCGCCATCTGGACGGCTGCCGCATCGGCTTTGACGCCGGCGGCAGCGACCGGAAGGTGTCCGCCGTGGTGGACGGCGAGACAGTGTACTCCGAGGAGGTGGTTTGGTTCCCCAAGATCAACGAGGACCCTGACTATCACTACGACGGCATCGTGGCCGCCCTGAAGAGCGCCGCCGAGCACATGCCCCGTGTGGACGCGGTGGGCGTCAGCTCCGCCGGCGTGTACATTGATAACCGCACCATGGTGGCCTCCCTCTTCCTGAAGGTCCCCAAGGACGCCTTTGAGGCCAAAGTAAAGGATATCTACATCCGGGCCATCCGGGACACCTTCGGCGACGTGCCCTTCGCCGTGGTCAACGACGGCGACGTGTCCGCCCTGGCCGGGGCCATGTGCATGGACGACAACAGCGTGCTGGGAATCGCCATGGGCACCAGCGAGGCCGTGGGCTATGTGGACGGCGAGGGCCGGGTCACCGGCTGGCTCAACGAGCTGGCCTTCATGCCCGTGGATGTGAATCCCGACGCCATGGAGGATGAGTGGAGCGGCGACATCGGCTGCGGCGTAAAGTACTTCTCCCAGGACGGCGTCATCAAGCTGGCCCCCCGGGCTGGCATCGCCCTGGCGGAGAGCCTGTCTCCCGCTGAGAAGCTGAAGGAAGTCCAGAAGCTGATGGAGCAGGACAACCCCCACGCAGCGGCTGTCTACGAGTCCATCGGCGTGTATCTGGGCCACACCCTGGCCTTCTACTACGACCTCTACCAGTGCAAGCATGTGCTGCTGCTGGGCCGGGTCATGAGCGGCAAGGGCGGCGACATCATTCTGGACACCTGCAAGAAGGTGCTGGCCGACGAGTATCCCGAGCTCACCGGTAAGATCCTGCCGGAGCTGCCTGACGAGAAGTTCCGTCGGGTGGGCCAATCCATGGCTGCCGCCAGCCTGCCGGCGCTGCACTGAGGAGGCAATCAAGTATGCGCATCAAAAACGCCAAGATTTTTGTAAACCACGCCTTTGTCCCCGGGGACATCGAATTTGACTCCACCATCACCGCAGTGGGCGCTCTCGCCGCCGGCGGGGACCTGGACGCCGAGGGGGGCTATGTGATCCCCGGCTTCGTGGACGTCCACACCCACGGCGCAGTGGGGGAGGATTTCAGCGACGGCAAGGCCGAGGGCCTCCAGCCCCTCAGCGACTACTACGCCGCCCACGGCGTCACCTCTTATCTCGCCACCACCATGACGCTGAAGGAGGAGGTCCTGACCCCCGCCATGCACGTCATCCGGGACTTTACCCCCAAGGGCGGGGCCAAGTGCGCCGGCATCCACCTGGAGGGTCCCTTCCTCAGCTTTGCCAAGCGGGGGGCCCAGGCGGCTGAGAACCTCCACAAGCCCGATGTGGACATGTTCCACCGGCTCAATGAGGCCAGCGGCGGCAAGGTCCGGCTCATCACCGTGGCCCCTGAGGAGGAGGGCGCCATCCCCTTCATTGAGGCGGTGTCCAAGGTGTGCACCGTGTCCGTGGGCCACACTGTGGCGGATTACGACATCGCCATGGCCGCCTACAAGGCCGGCGCCTCCCACGCCACCCACCTCTATAACGGCATGCCCTCCCTGCTTCACCGGGCCCCCGGCGTCATCGCCGCCGCCTTCGACAGCGGCGCCACCGTGGAGCTGATCTGCGACGGGATGCACATCCACCCCGCTGTGATCCGGGCTACCCACAAGCTCTTCGGGGACAAGCTGGTGATGATCAGCGACTCCCTGCGCTGCGCGGGCATGCCCGACGGCCAGTATGAGCTGGGCGGTCAGCCCATCGAGATGAAGAACGGCAAGGCCACCCTCCTGGGCACCGACACCCTGGCCGGCTCCTCCTCCAACCTGCTGGCGGAGCTCCGCAACGTGGTGTCCTTCGGGCTCCCCCTGGAGGATGCGGTCTATGCCGCCTCTACCGCCCCCGCCAAGGCCGTGGGGCTCACCGACACCGGCGTCATCGCCGTGGGCAAGGCCGCGGACCTGGTGGTGCTGGACAAGGACCTGAACCTGAAGGCCGTCTTCGTAGCCGGCGTTCAGGTAAAATGATTCGATCCCTCAAGAAGCGGCCCGCCGCGGAGCGAATGCTCCGCGGCGGGCTTTTCTGCTTTTTCGACAGGAACAGCGGCTTTGATTGCTTTTCTCAGTCAAACTACTCGAAATGCAGGGAAACCTGTGATACGATAGGGACAACTCCAGCGAAGCAACGCCGTAAAAGGAGGCAGGACTGATGCGCAAGCTCCCGATTTTGCTCCTTGGAACTCTCCTTCTGCTGGGCGGCTGCACCCCGGACCGGGAGTCTGAGAAGCCAGAGCCCATCGTAGCCACACTGACCGTAGCGGGCGACGTGATGAACCACGATACCCAGATCGCAGATGCCTACGACGCCGCCGCAGACGCCTATGATTACGGCCACGTCTTCCAGTATGCGAAGCCCTGGCTGGAGGCTTCGGACTATGCTGTAGCCAATCTGGAGACCACTCTGCCCGGAGACGGAGACTACACCGGCTACCCCTGCTTCGGCGCTCCTGACGCTCTGGCATATGACCTGAAGGAAGCCGGCTTTGATCTTCTCTCCACCGCCAACAACCATACCCTGGACAGGGGCACGAACGGAGTGTCCCGCACCCTGGACGTGCTGGACAAAGCGGGGCTGGCCCACACGGGCTCCTATCGCTCCCAGGAGGAGCGGAGCGCCCGCAACGCAGTGGCCGCGGATGTGGGAGGCATCCAGGTAGCCTTCCTTGCCTACACCTACGGCCTCAGCGGCTGCTCCTTGCCGCCGGACCAGAGCTACGCCGTGAACTGCTTCTCCCCGGACTCCCCCTTCTCCCAGCCCGACAAGGCGCTGCTGGCGGCGGATCTGGCAGCGGCTCGGGAACTGGGGGCAGACCTCGTGGCCGTGATGATCCACTGGGGAGCGGAATACCGCAGCGCCCCCACAGACGACCAGCGGGCCCTGGCGGAATTTCTGGTAGCCAACGGGGCGGATCTGGTGCTGGGGAGCCACCCCCATGTGATTCAGCCCTATGAGACCGTCACTGCCGGCGGCCGGGAGGGCTTCGTCTGCTATTCCCTGGGAAACTTTATCTCCGCCCAGAGCAAGGAATATACCGATATCACCGCCCTGCTGCAGCTGGAGCTGACCAAGGATGAGTCCGGTACCCGGATCACCGGAGCAGGCTATATCCCCTTCTGCATGATCCATCTGTGGAGCCGGGAGAAGACCGACTACCTTCTGGACGCCCACCGCGCTTTGGGAGAGTACGGAGAGAACGATCTGGTGACCGAGGGCGTGTACCGCTCCCTGGAGCGGGCGGTAGCTCACTGCCACGAGATCTTCGGTGCAGAGGGGGACCTGGGACAGGCCGCCGAATGACGCAGAAAAGACCCGCTGCAAATCGGGACGAGGCTGCAGCAGGTCTTCCGGCACTATCGTTCGATCCTCTGAAAAATCTCATCGGCCAGGACGGCAAACTGGGGCAGGGTCAATGCCTCCCCCCGGACCGTGGGGGAGAGGCCGCAGGCGGCCACGCAGCTCCCCAGCTCCTCCTTCCCCAGCTGACCGCCGAAGACGGAAGTGAGGCTGTTCACCAGGGTTTTGCGCCGCAGGGCGAAGGAGGCCCGGACCACCTTGAAGAGGAAGTCCTTCCCGCAGGCAGGCTGTACCGGCGGCTCCTTCCGTCTCCGGCACCGGAGCACCGCCGAGGTCACCTTGGGGGCAGGGAGGAAACACTCCCGGGGCACGTCGAAGAGGACCTCCGCTTCCATGTGGTACTGTAAAAACACGGAGAATGCCCCATAGTCCCCGCCGGGCCCCCCGGCCAGACGCTGGGCCACCTCCTTCTGGATCATCACCGTGATGGTCTCAAAGCACCCGGCCTCCACCAGGGCCGTCAGCACCGGGGTGGTGATGTTGTAGGGCAGATTGGCGCAGACCATGGGAGTGAGACCGCCAAAGCGCTCCCGGACCAGGGCGGGGAGATCCAGCTTCAGCACGTCGCCGCTGATGAGGGAGAAGTTGTCCCACCCAGCCATGGTCTCCCCCAGCACCGGGATCAACGCCTTGTCCAGCTCCACCGCCACCACCTTGGCCCCGGTACGGCACAGCTCCGTGGTGAGAGGACCCACCCCGGGGCCGATCTCCAGCACGCCGCAGGTCTCGTCGGCCCCGCTGGCGGCGGCGATGTCCCTGGGCACCCAGCTTTCAATAAGAAAGTTCTGGCCCATGGATTTGCTGAAGCGGAAGCCGTGGCGGCCCAAGAGGGCCTGGATCTCCCGGATGTCACAGAGGTTCATAGCAGTTCTCCCGTCTCGTTTTGTAGTGTTCCCAGTATAGCATATCCCAAAGATTTTGGTAGCTTTTTTTCCGCCCCTGTGGTAAAATTCCAAAAGCTGACGGAGGGACGCGCTATGGAACTGGAGTTATATCACTATCTTCTCATCTGCCCCCTGGTGTTTTTGGGGGGCTTTGTGGACAGCGTGGCGGGAGGCGGCGGCCTCATCACTCTGCCCACCTACTTTCTTGCCGGGGTCCCCACCCACATCGCTGCCGGAACCAACAAGGTGGTCAACGGCATCGGCACCGCCACCGCCTCGGTGCGGTATCTCAAGAGCGGCAAGGTGGATCTCTCCATTGCGCTGCCCGCCGCCGCCGGGGCCCTGGCGGGCAGCGCCGCCGGAGCCCGGCTGGCCCTGCTGCTGTCCGACGC
Source organism: uncultured Oscillospiraceae bacterium (assembly GCA_944386955.1). Taxonomy (GTDB): domain Bacteria; phylum Bacillota; class Clostridia; order Oscillospirales; family Oscillospiraceae; genus CAJFPI01. Next base: position 2,316 of record CALXDB010000077.1, on the reverse strand, counting down.
GCTGCTGAAGGGCCTGATGCTGGTGGCCCTGCCCCTGGTGGCCGTGTTTCTCATGGTGAAGAAGGACTTCGGCCTGGAGACCGGGGACGGCCCCGCGGTACCCCCTCTCCGCAAGCTGGTGCTGAGCCTCCTCATCGGCTTTTTTATCGGCGGCTACGACGGGCTGGTAGGCCCCGGCACCGGCACCTTCATGATTATGGCCTTCACCGCCCTGCTCCACCGGGATCTGATCTCCGCCTCCGGCTGCGCCAAGGTGGGGAATCTGGCTTCCAACGCGGCGGCGGCGGTGGTGTACCTCCTCAGCGGGAAGGTGCTGTGGGCGGTGGTGGTGCCTGCCGCCCTGTGCAACGCCCTGGGGGGCTGGTGCGGCGCGAAGTACGCCATCCGCGGCGGCAGCCGACGGGTCCGGGGGATGATCTTCCTGGTTCTGGGGATGCTGTTTCTTAAAATGCTGTGGGATCTGCTGCTGTAAAATGACGGCAAAACAAAAAATTTGCTTGACAAACGAATTTTTATGGCCCATAATAAAAATACGTGTGGGGCAAACCGCCATCGACACGTGTGAAATTGGATGGAAGATGGACTGCCTTACCGTTCCGCACTGCAAAGGGCGCCTTTGCAGGCTGAGGTAGGGCAGCTTTTTTGCGGCCTTTGGCCATGAGAACACGAAACGGAGGATTCGACATGAGGAAGGACGTCGTCATCATCGGAGCCGGTCCCGCCGGCATCTTTACCGCCCTGGAAATGCTGAAGAAGGGTACCAAGCAGAGCATCATGATCGTGGAGAAGGGCGTGGCCGTGGAAAAGCGCCGCTGCCCCAAGAGCCAGACCAAGCAGTGCGTCAACTGCAAGCCCTACTGCCACATCACCACCGGCTTCTCCGGGGCCGGCGCATTCTCCGACGGGAAGCTGTCCCTCAGCTACGAGGTGGGCGGCGACCTGCCCACCCTCATCGGGGCGGAGAAGGCCCAGGAGACCATCGACTACACCGACAAGATCTACCTGGAGTTCGGCGCCGACACCCACATCGAGGGCCTCGGCAACGAGGAGGAGGTCAAGGAGATCCGCCGCCGGGCCATCCAGGCGGGCCTGAAGCTGGTGGACTGCCCCATCCGGCATCTCGGCACCGAGAAGGCCCAGAGCCTCTACTACGCCATTGAGCAGCATCTTCTCAACAACGGGGTGGAGCTGCTGTTCGGCTACGAGTGCACGAACCTGATTCTGGAGGGGGACGTGTGCAAGGGGGTGTGCATCACCAACGGCAAGGACAGCCAGGAGATCCTGGCGGGTCACACCATCATCGCCACCGGCCGCCGGGGCGCCGACTGGCTGGAGAGCCTCTGCGCCGAGCACAACATCGCCCATCAGCCCGGCACCGTGGACATCGGCGTGCGGGTAGAGTGCCGCAATGAGATCATGGAGACGGTGAACCGGGTGCTGTATGAGTCCAAGCTGGTGGGCTACCCCAAGCCCTTCAAGAACAAGGTCCGCACCTTCTGCCAGAACCCCGGCGGCTTTGTCAGCCAGGAGAACTACGACAACGACCTGGCGGTGGTGAACGGCCACAGCTACAAGGATCTGAAGAGCGACAACACCAACCTCTCCATCCTCTGCAGCCACAACTTCTCCGTGCCCTTCAACCAGCCCATCGCCTATGCCCAGAAGGTGGGCGAGCTGACCAACATGCTGGCCAACGGCCACATCCTGGTCCAGCGGTTCGGGGACATCCTGGACGGCAAGCGGACCTGGCCCAAGGAGCTGAGCCAGTCCAACCTCCGGCCCACCCTGCCCGACGCGGTGGCCGGGGACATCACCGCCGCTATGCCCTACCGGGCCATGATTAACATCATCAACTTCATCCAGGCCATGGACCATGTGGTGCCCGGCTTCGCCTCCTATGAGACTCTGCTGTACTCCCCGGAGCTGAAGTTCTACTCCAACCGGGTGAAAATGGACGAGAACTTCGACACCAACGTGAAGGGGCTCCACTGCCTGGGCGACTCCAGCGGCTGGACCCGCGGGCTGATGATGGCCTCCGTTATGGGCGTGCTCATGGGCCGCCGTCTGGCGGAGCTGGAGGCGGCGGGGAACTGACCCGCCCCCTGTGTGGGATACGAGCAAGAGAGAAAGCCCTCCGCGGCGCAGACGCGCCGCGGAGGGCTTTTCCTATGTAGGTTACTTCTTGCTCAGCTGCTCGTCGATGGCCTTGGCGGCGGTCTTGCCGGCGCCCATGGCCAGAATCACCGTGGCCGCGCCGGTGACGGCATCGCCGCCGGCATAGACGCTCTCCCGGCTGGTGAGGCCGTCCTCGTTGAC
>CALXDB010000076.1 GCA_944386955.1 uncultured Oscillospiraceae bacterium | reverse complement strand
TGGACAACATGGATCTGGAGAAGGAGCGGGGCATCACCATCAAGGCCCGGGCGGTCACCTTTGACTACAAGGCTGCCGACGGGGAAGTCTACACCCTGAACCTCATCGACACCCCGGGCCACGTAGACTTCAACTACGAGGTCTCCCGGTCTCTCGCCGCCTGCGAGGGGGCCCTGCTGGTGGTGGACGCCTCCCAGGGCATCGAGGCCCAGACCCTGGCCAACACCTATCTGGCCATGGACAACGACCTGGAGATCCGGCCCATCGTCAACAAGATCGACCTCCCCGCCGCCGACCCGGAGCGGGTGAAGCATGAGATCGAGGACATTCTGGCCCTCCCCGCCATGGACGCCCCGGAGATCTCCGCCAAGATGGGGATCAACATCCCGGCGGTGCTGGAGGACGTGGTGCAGAACATCCCCGCCCCCACCGGCGACGTGAACGCCCCCCTCCGGGCCCTGATCTTCGACAGCTACTACGACGCCTACAAGGGGGTCATCGTCTACTTCCGCATCATGGAGGGCACCCTCCGCAGGGGGATGAACGTGCGGATGATGGCATCCGGGGCCCAGCACCAGGTGCTGGAGTGCGGCCTCCTGCGGCCGTTGGGGTACGAGCCCTGCGACGCTCTGGAGGCGGGGCAGGTGGGCTATTTCACCGCTTCCATCAAGGACGTGAAGACCACGGAGGTGGGCGACACCGTCACCGGCGCGGAGGAGCCGGCGGCGGAGGCCCTGCCCGGCTACCGGAAGGCCCAGCCCATGGTCTACTGCGGCGTGTACACTGAGGACGGCAGCAAGTACCCCGATCTCCGGGACGCTCTGGAGAAGCTGCAGCTCAACGACGCCTCCCTCACCTTCGAGCCGGAGAGCTCCGTGGCATTGGGCTTTGGCTTCCGCTGCGGCTTTCTCGGCATGCTCCACAGCGAGGTGATCCAGGAGCGGCTGGAGCGGGAGTTCGACCTGGATCTCATCACCACCCTGCCCTCCGTCATCTACAAGGTCACCAAGACCGACGGCACCGAGGTGGCGGTGGACAATCCCCACAACTACCCCGACCCCGCCTCCATTGCCGAGGCCCGGGAGCCCTATGTGAAGGTGACCATTCTCTCGCCCAACGAGTTTGTGGGCAACATTATGCCCCTGTGTCAGGAGCGCCGGGGGGAGTTCAAGGATATGCAGTATCTGGACACTAATCTGGTGGAGCTCCACTACCAGATGCCCCTCAATGAGATCATCTACGACTTTTTCGACACCCTGAAGGCCCACACCAAGGGCTACGCCTCCCTGGACTATGAGCTCAGCGACTACCGGCCCAGCGATCTGGTGAAGGTGGATCTGCTGCTCAACGGGGATCAGGTGGACGCGCTGAGCTTCATTGCCCACCGGGACAAGGCCTATCCCCGGGCCCGGCGGCTGTGCGAGAAGCTGAAGGACAACATTCCCCGCCAGCTCTTTGAGGTGCCCATCCAGGCGGCCATCGGCGGGCGGATCATCGCCCGGGAGACGGTGAAGGCCATGCGGAAGGACGTGCTGGCCAAGTGCTACGGCGGCGATATCACCCGGAAGAAGAAGCTGCTGGAGAAGCAGAAAGAGGGCAAAAAGAAGATGCGGAACCTCGGTACGGTGCAGCTCCCCACCGAAGCATTCATGGCAGTATTGAAGCTGGACGAGTAAGCAAAGAAAAGCCTTCCCCCGCTGGGGGAAGGTGCTCCCGGAGGGGGCGGATGAGGGGAATATCGCGCAGGCCCCCTCATCAGTCGGCCTGCGGCCGCCAGCTTCCCCCAGAGGGGGAGCCTTGTATACGCCGTACGAGGCTTGGTTTTTGCTTTAGGACAAAGGCCGGCGGCCGTCCTCAAGCTGGACGAGTAGGCGTTCACACCGATCCCCCCTCGCGGCATCGCCGCAGAACCAACAAAAAAGAGACAAACGCCGGGGCCTCCGCAGAAAATGCGGAGGCCCCGGCGCTTGTCTTAGAACGGGAAATCAGCCCTTCACCACGGGGACGACCTTCCCGTCGTCGTGGATGTTCAGCAAAACCTTCCGCGGGCACTTGGTGACACAGGTGCCGCAGGAGGTGCACTTGGCGTAGTCGATCACCGCTACATTGTCCACCACATGGATAGCGTCGCTGGGACAGTTCTTTTCGCACAGCTTGCAGCCGATGCAGCTGACCGCACAGTTCTTCTTGCTCACTGCGCCCTTGTCCTTGGAGGAGCACTGCACCATGATATCGGCGGCATAGGGCACCTCGATGATCAGATGGCGGGGGCAGGCGGCCATGCACTTGCGGCAGAGGGTACACTTCTCCCGGTCTACCTCCGCCACGCCGTACTGGTTGATGTGGATACCGCCGAAGGCGCAGGCCTTCACGCAGCTGCCAAAGCCCAGGCAGCCGTAGGCGCACTCCAGAGGGCCGTTGCCGGCGATCTTCATGGCGCCCACACAGTCCTCGATGCCGATATACTCGTACTTCTTGTTGGACCGGCTGCCGCCGGCGCACTTCACAAAGGCCACCCGGCGCTCCGCCGACTCCACCTCCACGCCCATGATGGCGGCGATGTGGGTGGTCTGCTCCCCGGAGCAGACGGGGCAGGCGTTCACCGGGGCGGACCCGGAGGCGATGGCCGCCGCGCAGGCGTCGCAGCCGGCAAAGCCGCAGCCGCCGCAGTTGGCCCCGGGCAGGGTGGCCCGGATCTCCTCCACACGGGGGTCCTTCTTCACTTCAAAGACTTTGGATGCTACCGCGAGGCCGCCGCCGAACACGACGCCCAGCACGCCCAGCACCAAAACCGCGTACAATACAGTCGTCATCTCGCCCCTCCTTAAAAGATCTGCAGGCCGCTGAAGCCGGAGAAGGCCAGGGCCATGAGACCGGCGGTGATCAGGGCAATGGGGAAGCCTTCAAAGCACTTGGGGGTCTCTGCGTTGAAGGCCAGACGCTCCCGGATGCTGGCGAACAGCACGATGGCCAGCAGGAAGCCCACGCCGCCGGTGAGGCCGTAGACTACCGACTCGATGAAGTTGTAGTTCTCCTGCACGTTCAGCAGCACCACGCCCAGCACCGCGCAGTTGGTGGTGATGAGGGGCAGATACACGCCCAGGGCCTCGTACAGGGAGGGGATGGTCTTCTGAAGGAACATCTCTACGAACTGCACCAGAGCGGCGATGACCAGGATGAAGGTCACCGTCTGCATGAACTCCATGTCCAGCTTCACCAGAAGAAGGTTCACCGGATAGCACAGGGCGCTGGCGAGGCCCATGACGAAGATCACGGCGAAGCCCATGCCCACGGCGGTGTCCATCTTCTTGCTGACACCCATGAAGGGGCAGATGCCGAGGAACTGGACCAGGATGAAGTTGTTGACCAAAATCGCGCCTAAAGCGATGGTCAAAAGGGTTTGCCAATCCATTACTTCTTGCCCTCCTTACTTCTGTTCTGGGCCCACTGCATCAGGGCGATGAGGCAGCCCAGGGTCAGAAAGCCGCCCACAGGAAGCACCATCATCAAAGCGCCGTAGTCCGCGGGGAAGATGCGGATGCCGTCGCCCCCGTTGAGGATGCCGCCGCCGAAGGTGCCGCTGCCCAAAAACTCACGGATCACGCTCATCACCAGCAGCACCAGGGTGTAGCCCAGGCCCTGGCAGATGCCGTCCACCGCCGAGGCCAGCACCCCGTTCTTGGAGGCGAAGGACTCCGCCCGGGCCAGGATGATGCAGTTGACCACGATCAGGGGGATAAACACGCCCAGGGAGTTGGCGATGCTCTGGAAATAAGCCTGCAGCAGCAGGTCCACCATGGTGACGAAGCCGGCGATCACCACAATGTAGGCGGCGATGCGGATCTTGTCGGGAATGATCTTCCGCAGGGCGGAGATGATGATGTTGGAGAGGGTGAGGATGATCAGCACCGACACGCCCATGCCAAGGCCGTTGGAGAGGGAAGTGGTGATGGCCATGGTGGAGCACATGCCGAGAAGCTGCACCAGCACCGGGTTCTGGGTCACAAGACCCTCCTTCAGCTGTCTGCCGAAATTCATATGTCTGCTCCCCCTTCCTTACTGCAAGTAGGCCCCGGCGGCTTCCAGGGCCGCGTTGACCCCGGCGGTGACCGCCTTGGAGCTGACGGTGGCGCCGGTGACCGCGTCAAAGGCGTTGTCGCCCTCGTTGACGGTAATGACGCCGCTCATGCCGATGAAGCCGTCCAGCACGCTCTGGTCCCCCACCACCTTGGTGCCCACGCCCTGGGTCTCGCTGTTGTCGGTGACGGACACGCCGGTGACGGCGCCGTCGGCGCTGACGCCCACGGTGATGCTCATGGCGCCGCCGAAGCCGGAGCTGGTGACCTCCGCCACATAGCCCACGGTCTCGCCGCCGCTGACGGCCTCATAGAGGGCGCCGACGCTGTCGGTGGGGACAAAGTCCGCCACAGCGGGGTACTCGTCGGCGGGCAGGACCGCGGCCATGGCCGCCGCCTTCTTCTCCGCCTGGATCTGGTCGATCACCGGGGCGGTGACGTAGTTGACGAGACCCAGCAGCAGAGCGGTGACGGCGCTGATGGCGAAGAGGGTGCCCGCCAGGCGGGCGATGTACTTGTAATCCATCTGGATCTTGGCGCTCTCGCTCATTTCTCAGCCGCCTCCTTTCTCCCAAACAGCGGTTTCTTGGCCACGCCGAAGCGGTGGGGCTTCATGTACTTGTCAATGAGCCACACGCACAGGTTCATGCACAAAATGGAGTAGCACACGCCCTCGGCGTAGGAGCCGAAGTAGCGGATGAACACGGTGATGAGGCCGCAGCCGATGCCGTAGATCACCCGGCCCTTTTTGCTGATGGGGGAGGTGACGTAGTCGGTGGCCATAAAGATGGCGCCCAGCAGAAGGCCGCCGCCCAGGAGGTTATAGAGCATCCAGGTCACGGCGTCGTTGCCCCGGGGGAAGAGGAAGGTGAGCACCGCCACGGTGCCCACATAGCTCACCGGGATGTGCCAGGAGATCACCTTGCGGCCCAAAAGCCAGGCGAGACCCAGCAGCAGGCACAGGGCGGAGGTTTCGCCCATGGAGCCGCCGATGGTGCCGATGAACATGCGCTTGAGGTCGTAGATGGCCTCCAGACCGCCAAGGTCGTTGACGTGGAGGTAGGACATGGGGGTGGCGAAGGTGGCCACGTCGGCGGTGGAGCCGAAGAGGGCCGCCCGGCTGCCGGGCACCGCCCAGGTGCTCATCTGGGAGGCCCAGGACAGGAGGAAGGCACGGGCCGCGAGAGCCGGGTTCACGAAGTTCTTGCCGATGCCGCCGTAGAGCTGCTTGACAAGGACGATGGCAAAGAAGTCGCCGATGAGGAGCATCCAGTAGGGGATCGTCACCGGGCAGACGAAGGCGATGAGGATGCCGGTGACGACGGCGGAGAGGTCGCCTACGGTCTGGTGCTTTTTCATGGCGATGCGGTACAGAGCTTCAAATACCGCCGCGCCGGCGGCGGACACCAAAGTCTGCACCAGGGCCCGCAGGCCGAAGTTGTACACGGCGAAGGCCAGGGCCGGCAGCAGGGCGAGGATCACGTCCAGCATCACCGAGCGGGTGTCCTCCTTGGCCCGGATGTGGGGGGAGGAGGAGGCCTTCAGCTTCAGGTCTTTATAGTCTACCACGGCTCAGTCCTCCTTCTTGTTCTCCGCCTGGGCCTTTTCGGCCTCCGCCTTGGCCTTGGCCTCGGCGGCCGCCTTGGCGGCGGCTCTGGCGTTGTTGATCTTCTGTTTTGCGGTGCGGAAGCTGTGGACCAGGTGGAGCCGGCCCGGGCAGATATAGGTGCAGGCGCCGCACTCGATGCAGTCCATCACGTTGGCGGCCTCCAGCTCCTCCATCATCCCCTTGCGCTCATACTGATACATAAAGAGGGGCTGCAGGTGCATGGGGCACACGTCGGCGCAGCGGCCGCAGCGGATGCAGGTGGGGTGCTCCACCGTCCGCTCCTCGTCGGCGGCGAAGACCAGGATGGCGTTGGTTCCCTTGCCGATGGGGGCGTCGGTGTCGTGCTGGGCGTTGCCCATCATGGGGCCGCCCATGAGGATCTTGAAGGTGCTGTCGCTGACGCCGCCGCAGAAGTTGAGGAGCTCCGCGATGGGGGTGCCCACCCGGCACTCCAGGTTCTTGGGCTCCATGACGCCGGAGCCGGAGACGGTGACGATCCGGCGGATGACGGGCATCCCCTGGTACACCGCCCGGTAGATGGCGGCGGTGGTGTCGGTGTTGAACACGGCGCAGCCGATGGCGGCGGGCAGGCCGCCGGGGGGCACCTGCCGGCCGGTAATGGACTGGCACAGCTGCTTTTCAGCGCCCTGGGGGTACCGGGTGTGGAGGACCTCCACAGCCACGGGGGCTTTCTCCTCCTCAATTTTCTGGCGCAGGAGCTGGGCGGCGTTCATTTTGTTGGCCTCGATGCCGAGGTGGACCTTATCCACCTGAAAGATCTTGGCCAGGAGCTTGGCCCCGCCGATGACCTCCTCGGGGTACTCCAGAAGGATGCGGTGGTCGCTGGTGATGTAGGGCTCGCACTCGGAGGCGTTGACGATCACCGTGTCCACCTTGCCGATGCCGGAGCTGATTTTCACATGGGTGGGGAAGGTGGCGCCGCCGAGGCCCACGATGCCCGCCTTCTTGACGATCTCCGTCAGCTGCTCCGGCGTCAGGGAATCCGGGTCCTCCACCGGCTTGACAGAGGGGTCCAGGGTGTCCTGATAGTCGTTTTCAATGACCACGCTGAGCACGTTGGTGCCGTTGAAATGGGGACGGGGCTCCACTGCCACCACCGTGCCGGATACGCTGGCGTGGATGGGGGCGGACACAAAGGCCACGGCCTCGCCGATCAGCTGTCCCATATTCACATGATCGCCCACTGCGACCACCGGCTTGCAGGGCGCGCCGATGTGCAGGGACATGGGAATCACCACCTGGGCTGGCGGCGGCAGCTTTTCGATAGGCTTTTTGTTGGTCGCGGCCTTCTTGTCATTGGGATGGATCCCGCCGAAGAAAGACTGTGCCATGTTCTCACCTCTCAGATCAGATCTTCGAAAAAGACAGCCGGGACCCGATGGGCGCCCTGCCGCTTTTCAGAAAGTTACATTTTCTAATATACACCTAAGGCAGCCTCGCTGTCCAGCATTTTTATGGAAGAAAGAGACCTTTTTCCTCCGTTTTTGCCATACAATTCACAAAGGATTTGTGGGACAACCGACTGAAAAATTGCATTTATTGGAAGGCGGCTTGCAAAGAAAAGGCGGGTATGGTATACTGTTTTTACAAATTTTCGGCATTTTTATCCCTGTGCTCCTGGGAAAAAAAGGAAACCGGGAGCCGGCGGGAGAGGAGGCGCCCTATGTACTACAATCTCAACCGGCTGGCTCTGAAGGCGGCGGCGCGCCGGATCATTCGGGAGGGAAAGCCCCCGGTCCTCAAGGCGGGGGCCATCTTTTTCGCAATTCAGGCGGTGCTGACCGGCCTTTTGCTGTGGAATACCTGGCGCACCGCCTATTTTGTGGACGGCATGCTGTATTTTGCCGAGGAGACTCCGGTGCAGACGTTCCTGAGCATTTTCCTCAACCTGTTGGGCATGCTGGTGGGGGCGGGACTCGTCATGTTCCTGATGGAGGTGCGCCGGGGGGAGGAGCCCCCTTATGCCGCCATGTTCGACAGCTTCTCCATCCTGGGACGGATTATCTGGCTGCAGATCAACATCTTCGTGCGGGTCTTTCTGTGGACCCTGCTGTTCATCATCCCTGGAGTGGCGGCGGCCTACCGCTACCGCTTTGCCCTGTACAACCTGCTGGAGGACCCCTCGCTTTCCGCCTCGGAGGCCATCGCCCGCAGCAAGGCGCAGACCTATGGTATGAAGCTGGAGCTGCTGGTATGTGACTTCAGCTTCCTGGGCTGGATGATGCTGTCCGCAATGACGCTGTCTATTTTGGATGTCTGGCTGGCGCCCTACCGGGTGCTGACAGATCTGGCCTACTACGAGGCGGGCAAGTCCCGGCTTCAGTGCCAGGCTCAGGGAGGGGCCTGGTGAAAGGGGAAACCGGCCGCTCCGGGCGTGAAGCCCGGGGCGGCCGCTGCCTTTTGCCCCCAAAGCGGCCCGGCCGTCCAAATCGTAAAAATTTTTGGAAAAACGGAAAAAAGCCGAAAGGAACATTTACAATAGAAGGCTTTCGTGGTATAGTGTACCTGTATGAATACCGGCTTTCGGCGTCCGCTTCCCGGAGAACGTCAAAGCAGTATCAATAGAAAACAGGAGGATGTATTCTATGGCAAGAAAGTTCAAGTCCATGGACGGCAACACCGCGGCAGCGCATGTTTCCTATGCGTTTTCCGAGGTGGCGGCGATCTACCCGATCACTCCGTCCAGCCCCATGGCGGACCTGGTGGACCAGTGGTCTGCCAACGGACTGAAGAACATCTTCGGCACCCAGGTCAAGGTTGTCGAGATGCAGTCTGAGGCCGGCGCCGCCGGCGCGGTCCACGGCTCTCTGGGCGTCGGCGCCCTCACCAGCACCTACACGGCTTCCCAGGGCCTGCTGCTGATGATCCCCAACATGTACAAGATCGCGGCCGAGCAGCTGCCCACCGTGTTCCACGTCTCCGCTCGTACCGTCTCCACCCACGCCCTGAACATCTTCGGCGATCACTCCGACGTGATGGCCTGCCGTCAGACCGGCTTCGCTATGCTGGCTGAGGGCAATGTCCAGGAGGTCATGGACCTGAGCCCTGTGGCCCACCTGTCCGCCATCAGCGGCAAGGTGCCCTTTATCAACTTCTTCGATGGTTTCCGTACCTCTCACGAGATCCAGAAGGTGGCCGTGTGGGATTACGAGGACCTGAAGGACATGTGCGACATGGAGGCTGTTGAGGCTTTCCGTAAGCACGCTCTCAACCCCGAGCACCCCAACATGCGCGGTTCCCACGAGAACGGCGACATCTTCTTCCAGCACCGTGAGGCCTGCAACAAGTACTACGACGAGCTGCCCGCCGTGGTGGAGAAGTACATGGCCAAGATCAACGAGAAGCTGGGCACCGACTACAAGCTGTTCAACTACTACGGCGCCGCTGACGCGGACCGCGTCATCATCGCCATGGGCTCCATCTGCGACGTGACCGAGGAAGTCATCGACTACCTGAACGCTCACGGCGAGAAGGTGGGGCTGGTGAAGGTCCGCCTGTACCGTCCTTTCGCTGCGGACAAGCTGATCGAGGCCATCCCCGCTACCGCCAAGAAGATCGCCGTCCTGGATCGTACCAAGGAGCCCGGCGCTCTGGGCGAGCCCCTGTACCTGGATGTGGTCACCTCCCTGGCCAACGCCGGCAAGAACGACGTGACCATCATCGGCGGCCGCTACGGCCTGGGCTCCAAGGATACTCCTCCCAGCAGCGTGTTCGCTGTCTATGAGGAGCTGAAGAAGGATGCTCCCAAGCACCAGTTCACCATCGGTATCGTGGACGACGTCACCAACCTGTCCCTGCCCGAGGTTCCCGCTCCCAACACCGCTGCAGAGGGTACCATCGAGTGCAAGTTCTGGGGTCTCGGCGGCGACGGCACCGTGGGCGCCAACAAGAACTCCATCAAGATCATCGGCGACCACACCGACAAGTACATCCAGGCTTACTTCCAGTATGACTCCAAGAAGACCGGCGGCGTGACCATCAGCCACCTGCGCTTCGGCGACAAGCCCATCAAGAGCCCCTACTACATCAACAAGGCTGACTTTGTGGCCTGCCACAACCCCAGCTATGTGACCAAGGGCTTCAAGATGGTCAACGATGTGAAGCCCGGCGGCACCTTCCTCATCAACTGCCAGTGGGATTTCGATGAGCTGTGCCACCACCTGAACGCGGAGGCCAAGCAGTACATCGCCAAGAACAACATCCAGCTGTACACCATCAACGCCATCGACCTGGCTGCTCAGGTGGGTATGGGCAAGCGCACCAACACCATCCTGCAGTCCGCCTTCTTCACTCTGGCCAAGGTCATGCCTGAGGCAGAGGCCATCCAGTACATGAAGGACGCCGCCACCAAGTCCTACTCCAAGAAGGGCATGGACGTGGTCGCCAACAACCACAAGGCCATTGACGCCGGCGCCACCGCCTTCAAGAAGATCGACGTTCCCGCCGACTGGCTGAGCGCCGTGGACAACAAGGAAGAGCACGCCCTGGAGGGCAAGCCCGAGCTGGTCAAGATGGTCAAGGATATCCTCCTGCCCGTGGGCCGCATGGACGGCGACAGCCTGCCTGTTTCCGCCTTCGTCGATCATGTGGACGGCCAGTTCGAGCAGGGCGCCAGCGCCTACGAGAAGCGCGGCGTGGCTGTGATGGTCCCCGTTTGGGATCCCAGCAAGTGCATCCAGTGCAACACCTGCGCCTATGTCTGCCCCCACGCCACCATCCGCGCCTTCGCTCTCACCGACGCTGAGGTCCAGAACGCCCCCGAGGGTCTCAAGACCATGGACATCAAGGCCGGCAAGGGCAAGGGCATCTACAAGTACGCCATCGGCGTCAGTCCTCTGGACTGCATGGGCTGCGGCGTCTGCGTGGAGGCCTGCCTGGCCAAGGAGAAGGCCATCACCATGGTGCCTCAGGAGCAGGAGGCTGCCCAGCAGCCCGTCTGGGACTACCTGGTCAAGACCACCCAGAAGCCCGACATGGTGGACAACACCGTCAAGGGCAGCCAGTTCCGCAAGCCCATGCTGGAGTTCTCCGGCTCCTGCGCCGGCTGCGCCGAGACCAGCTATGCCCGCCTGATCACCCAGCTGTTCGGCGATCGGATGTACATCTCCAACGCCACCGGCTGTTCCTCCATCTGGGGCGGCCCCGCCGCTAC
>CALXDB010000075.1 GCA_944386955.1 uncultured Oscillospiraceae bacterium | reverse complement strand
CTCGCTCTCCTCCTTCTCCAGCCCGCCCTCGCTCTCCGCCTGGTCCACCATGGTCACCAGCTCCTCCTCGGTGATGCCCGGGTCCTCGCTCTTGCGGATCACCTTGCTCAGAAGCTTCTTCCACAGGGTGAAGAGGAAGTTCAAGGGGGTAAGAATGGTGAGGAAGAACCGCAGCAGGGGGGCCACCGCCATGGCCACCGCCTCCGGGGACTCCTTGGCCAGACTCTTGGGGGAGACCTCGCCGAAGATCAGGATCACCACCGTCAAAACCGCAGCGGACACCGTGGGGCCCTCCACGCTGCCCAGAAGATTGATGAACAGCACGGCGCCGATGGTGGTGGCTACGTTGTTGACGATGTTGTTGCCGATGAGGATAGTGGAGAGGAGCTTGTCATAGTCCTCCGCCAGGGCCAGGGTCTTGGCGGCCCGCTTGTCACCGTTGTCGGCCCGGCTTTTCAGCCGCACCCGGTTGAGGGAGGTGTATGCTGTCTCCGTGGCGGAGAAAAAAGCGGACATGGCCACCAGACAGAGCAGGGCCAATATTAGGGGAATGTTACCTTCCATAGAGAAACAAATCAACTCAGCTTTCTTTCAAAAAATCCATCTGCGCGCAAAAAGACAACCTTACGCCGCACGGCTAAGGCTGTCCCACTGATTGCAGACATATGAACTTATAGGCGGAGGCTGGTCCACAGGACACACCGAATCCTTTCCATATAAATTAACAACAGTATATCAAAAGATAGACAAAAATGCAAGTATAATTTCCGCTAAGATGTCACCCGGCGTCAAATCCCAGGGCGTCTCTTGTATTTCGTGAAAATATCTGCTATAGTATACAAGTGTTATTTTGACGATAAAGGAGCTTTCTGCCGTGGGACCCCTTCAACATATTCTCAGCAGCATCCGGTGGGACATGATCTCCAGCACCGCCTCCCGGCTGCTGGCGGTGCTCTTGTGCCTGACAGTCCACGAAACCTGCCACGGCCTCGCCGCCTACGCCCTGGGGGACCCAACCGCCAAGCGGATGCGCCGGCTGTCCTTCAATCCCCTCCACCACATCGACTGGTTTGGCCTTGCCGCCATGTTTCTGGTGGGCTTCGGCTGGGCCAAGCCGGTGCCGGTGGACATGCGGTATTTCAAAAAGCCTAAGCAGGGGATGGCCCTGTGCGCCCTGGCGGGGCCGGTGTCCAACTTCCTTTTCGCCCTGCTGGCCCTGCTGCCGGTGCGGTGGATGTACCACAACGCCCAGGCCACGGCGGTAAACCTCTGGGTCTACCAGTTCCTCGTCACCCTGGTGCTTTTGAACCTGGGGTTGGGGCTTTTCAACCTGATTCCCATTCCCCCCCTGGACGGTTCCAAGGTGCTGTTTTCCCTGCTGCCGGATCGGGCATACTTACAGCTGATGCGCTATGAGCGTTACGGCATGGCGGTGCTGCTGCTCCTGGTGTTCTTCGACATCGGCGGCAGCGCCCTGAGCAACGCCATTTCGGCGGTGTTCACCCTTTTATGGAATCTGATGGTAGTGTGAGGTGACAGATCTGGACAGCCCTGTGTTCAAGCTGGAGAGCGTGGTGCGCCAGCGGCCCAGCGCAGAGACTCTGGAGGACTTCGAGGGCCCTCTGGACCTGATTCTCTATCTTTTGAGCAAGAATAAGATCGAGATTCAGGACATCCCCATTGCCCTCATTCTGGACCAGTACCTCGAATATCTGGACCGGCGGCAGCAGTTGGATTTAGAGGTGGCCAGCGATTTCGCAGCCATGGCCGCCCACCTCATGTATATCAAGACCCGGATGCTCCTCAGTCTGGAGGACGAGGAGGCCCAGAGCGAGATGGACCTCCTCATCAAGTCCCTGGAGGAGCGGCGGAACAACGACACCTATCAGCGGGTGAAAGGCGTTCTCGACCGGATGGGGGCCCTGTCGGAGTTCGGCCGGGACATCATGACGAAAAATCCGGAGCCGGTGGAGCGGGGGAAGGTGTTCCTCTACCACCACAGTCCCGACGACCTGGTCCGGGCCTTCCAGTCCATCCAGGAGCGGCTGGAGCGCTCAGCGCCCCCCTCCGCCTCCGTCTTTGAGGAGATCGTGCGGCGGGAGCCCTACCCGGTGGCGGACAAGGCGGCGGAGATTTTGGGCCGCCTTCGCACTGGCGGAATCACCCGATTTCTCCTGCTCTTCCGGGGCAGCCGCAGCCGCAGCGAGCTGGTGGCCACCTTCCTGGCGGTGCTGGAGCTGTGCCGGGCACGGCTTTTGAAGCTGGCCGGCGGGGAGAGCGACTGCACCGTGGCCGCACTGTCCGGCGAGTCCGATACCCTGCCCTTGTGAGGAGAGAAAACATGACCATGGAAATGAAAGAGCTTGAGTCGGCGGTGGAGGGGATCCTCTTCGCCGCCGGGGAGCCGGTGGATATCAAGCGGATGTGTATGGCCCTGGACGTGGACCGGGAGGCCCTGGAGAAGGTGCTCCAGGGGCTGTCAGACTACTACGCCTATGAGCGGCGAGGCATCCGCCTCATCCGGATGGAGGACAGCTGGCAGCTGTGCTCCGCCCCGGACTACGCCGACGTGATCCGCAAGGCCTTCGAGATCCGGAAGCCCGCCAAGCTCAGCCAGCCGGCCCTGGAGGTGCTCACCATCATCGCCTACTACCAGCCCACCACCAAGGCCTATGTGGAGCAGGTCCGTGGGGTGGACAGCGCCTACACCGTGGGCCTCCTTCAGGAGCGGGGCCTCATCGAGGAGTGCGGGCGGCTCCAGGTGCCTGGGCGGCCCATCCTCTACCGCACCACCCAGAAGTTCCTCCGCTCCTTCCACTTGAGCTCCCTGGAGGAGCTGCCGGAGATCCCGGGGCTGGAGAGCGAGGGCCAGCTGCGGCTGGGGGAGGACGGGACCGTGGTGGACCCGGCGGCCAAGGCCGAGACGGCCCAGACGCCGGAGGCGTGAGATAAGACCAGGGGAGAGGAGGGGAAGCGGTGACCGGATGGATCATCCTGGCGGCGGTGCTGCTGGTGCTGGCCGTCCTGCTGGCGCTGCCGGTGGGGGCGGTGGTCCGGCGGCGGGAGCGCCTCACCGTGGACGTGACCGTGGGGCCCCTCTCCTTTGCCGTCTACCCGGGAAAAGAGAAAAAAGAGGAAAAAAAGCCTAAAAAAGAGAAGAGAAAGCTGGAGAAGGAGCAGCTGGAGAAGCCCGGCCCCAACACCGCTCAGCTCCGGTACAGCCTGGAGGTACTGCCCGGGGTGATCGCCAAGGCCCTCTCCCGGACCCGGCGGCGGATCGTGGTTTCCCCGCTGGAGCTGGAGGCGGTGTTCGGCGGGGAGGACCCGGCGGACACGGCGGTGCTCTACGGTCGGTGTCAGGCCCTGGCCAACGGCCTGGTGCCGGTGCTGGGGGAGCTGGTGAAGCTCCGGCACACGGAGATCCGACTGTCGGTGGATTTTGAGGCGGAGCGCACCCGCTGGACCGGCGAGGCCGGGGTATATCTCCGGGTGTGGGACGGATTGGTCATCGGCCTGGGGGCCCTGGGCGGGCTTTTGGGCTGGTATAACGGATACAAAAAGCTGGGGACGGCCCCAGCAAAGAAACAGAAGACCCGGCAGGCCCAGGGGGCCTGAGAAAGGAAGCAGCCATGGAAAACAGGAATCATCCGCTCAGTGAAGTGATGCAGGACGCCATGGGCAAGGTACGGGAGATGGTGGACGCCAACACCATCGTAGGCCAGCCTATCGTGACCGGGGATGTGACCCTCATCCCCATCTCCAAGGTCTCCTTCGGCTTTGGGGGCGGCGGCGGCGAGTACGGCGGCAAGGGCAATCCTCCCGCCCCTCAGAACGTGGGGGCCGGGGTGGCCTCCGGCGTGAAGATCACCCCCGTGGCCTTCCTGGTGGTGAAGGAGGGGACCGTCCGGGTGCTGCCGGTGGCGGTGCCCGCCGTGTCCACCGTGGACCGGCTGGTGGAGATGGTGCCGGATCTGGTGGACAAGGTCTCCGGCTTTGTGAAGAAAAAGCAGGAGGATATCCCGGAACCCGGGGAGGAATTTTGAATTTCCGGAAGTTTCCAGGCTAAAACACCGCCCTTTTGTTCATGCTGATAGAAGTATGAGACAAGGGGGAGAGAACCATGAAGAAGCGAGCGGCCGCCTTGGCGCTGGCGGCCCTTCTCACCGCGCTGCTGGCGGTCCCGGCGAGGGCTGTGGAGACCTCCGCGGCGGCGGCAGTGCTGATGGACGGGGAGAGCGGGCGGATCTTATACGCCCACAACCCGGATCAGCCCATGCCTATCGCCAGCATCACCAAGATCATGACGGCCCTGGTGGCCCTGGAGCGGTGCGGCTTGGAGACGGAGTACACCGTCACGGCGGAGGATATGGCGGAGGGCTCCTCCATGTACCTGAAGGCGGGGGAGACCTTGACCTTGGAGGCCCTCTTGTATGGGCTGATGCTGCCCTCGGGTAATGACGCCGCCCTGGCGGTGGCCCGGTGCGTCAGCGGCACGGTGGAGGACTTTGTGGCCGCCATGAACGCCAAGGCGAAGGCGCTGGGTATGACCAACACCTCCTTTGCAAACCCCAGCGGACTGGACGACCCGGCCCACTTCTCCACCGCCCGGGACATGGCGGTGCTGACCCGTGCGGCCCTGGAGCGGGAGGAGTTTCGAACCATCGTCTCCACCCGGTCCGTCACCGTGGGGGAGCGGACTTTGGTGAACCACAACAAACTCTTAGGCTGGTACGAGGGCTGTATGGGCGTCAAGACCGGCTACACCATGACGGCGGGCCGGACTCTGGTGTCCGCCGCCGAGCGAAATGGACAGACATTGATTGCAGTGACCCTGAAGGACAGCAGGGACTGGGAGGACCACAAGGCCCTGCTGGACTACGGGTTTTCCGCCTTTCCCCGGTCAGTCTTACTGACAGAAGGGGAAGCGGCGGCGGAGATTCCTGTCAAGTGCGGGAGCCTCACAGCCGTTGCGATAGAGGCGGAGAGGACCATCGCCTATCCCCTGGCGGCAGGGGAGCGGGCGGAGGTGCGCCTGGAGCTGCCGGAGTCCCTGGCGGCCCCCCTGGTGAAGGGGGCCGTGGTGGGAGAGGCGACGATTTTCCTAGGAAATGAGGAGATCGGCCGGACACGGCTGCTGTGCGGGGCGGATGTGTCCCTGGCGGTAGGCGTACCGGTGAAATAAGACAGAGAGGAGGGGGCGCATGCTCCAGCGGCTGCAGAAGCTGCTGTCCGCAGCGGGGCTGTGCTCCCGCCGGACGGCGGAGACCTGGATCGAGACCGGGCGGGTGACAGTGAACGGGGTTCGGGCCCAGGTAGGGGACCAGGCGGACCCGAATACCGACGACATTCGGGTGGACGGGAAGCCCCTGCCCGGGCGGAAGGAGCCCATGTACCTGATGCTCAACAAGCCTCGGGGCTACGCCTGCACCCTTTCGGACCCCCACGCCGCCCATTTGGTGACGGAGCTGGTGAAGGGCTGCGGCCGCCGGGTGTACCCGGTGGGGCGGCTGGACGTGGAGTCCCAGGGCCTGCTGCTCCTCACCGACGACGGGGACTTCGCCCACGCCGTCCTCCACCCCAGCCACCAGGTGGACAAGGTCTACCAGGTGACGGTGCGGGGCATGGAGGAGGACACGGTCCCCCGGCTCACGTCCATCACCGACCTGGACGGGGAGCCGGTGCGCCCCGCCGGGGTGCGGGTGCTCCGCCGGAATGGCGGCAGGGCCCTCCTGGAATTCACCATCCACGAGGGGCGCAAGCGGCAGATCCGCCGCCTCTGCGCCAAGGCGGGACTGACGGTGGAGAAGCTGCTGCGGGTCTCGGAGCAGGGGGTGACCCTGGGGGACCTGAAGGAGGGGGCCTGGCGGCCCCTGACGGCGGAGGAGGTCCGCCGTCTCACCGGCAAGAAACAACGAAGCTGAGGAGGGAGCGGCGTGCAGAAAAACGTGCTCCACACCATACAAAAGAACCTGTCCGGCTTTTCCAAGGGGCAGAAGCGGATCGGGACCTACATACTGGAGAACTACGACAAGGCGGCCTTCATGACCGCCGGACGGCTGGGGACCGTCACCGGGGTCAGCGAGTCCACGGTGGTGCGCTTCGCCGGTTCCTTGGGCTACGACGGGTATCCCGCCATGCAGAAGGCCCTCCAGGAGCTGGTCCGCGGCCGCCTCACCTCCCTCCAGCGCATCGAGGCCTCCACCGACCGCTTCAGCGGTCCGGACCTCATCACCACCGTCCTCCACGCCGACATGGAGAAGATTCGCCAGGCAGTGGATGAGGTGAGCCGGGAGGACTTCCGGGTGGCGGTGGAGGAGCTGATAGCCGCGCGGCATATCTATATTCTGGGGGTCCGGTCCAGTTCCTTTCTGGCAGGGTATCTCCACTTCTACTTCCATCTGATCTTCGACAATGTGGTGCTGGTGACCGCCAACAGCGCCGGGGATATTCTGGAGAAGATTCTCCGCATCGGACCGGAGGACGTGCTCATCGGCATCACTTTCCCCAGGTACTCCAGCAGCACCGCCGTAGGGGTCCGCTTCGCCCGGGACCGAGGGGCTAAGATCATTGCCGTCACCGACGGCCCCAGCTCTCCTCTGTACCCTATGGCTGCCGCCAACCTCACCGCCCGCAGCGACATGATCTCCTTTGTGGATTCCCTGGTGGCCCCTTTCAGCCTGCTCAATGCCCTCATCGTGGCGGCGGGGCAGCGGAAAAATGCAGACATTTCCCAGATCTTTGGCAGTCTGGAGCACATCTGGGAGGAATACGGAGTGTTTGGTGAATCCAATGAGGAATGAGTGGGATATCCTGGTAATCGGCGGCGGAGCCGCCGGGATGATAGCGGCCATCACCGGGGCGGAGCAGGGGGCAAAGGTCTGCCTCCTGGAGCCCAACAGCCGCCTGGGAAAAAAGCTGAATATCACCGGCAAGGGCCGGTGCAACCTGACCAACAACTGCTCCGTCCAGGAGCTGATGGCCAATATACCCTGTAACGGAAAATTCCTTTACAGCGCCTTCTCCCAGTTGGACAGCGGGGACACCATGGCTTTTTTCGAGGGCCTTGGGGTGCCGCTGAAAACGGAGCGGGGCAACCGGGTCTATCCCGCCAGCGACCGCTCCTTCGACGTCAGCGCCGCCCTGGAGCGGCGGCTGAAGGCCCTGGGGGTGACCTGGGTCCGGAAGCGGGCAGAGGCCCTTCTCCTGGAGGACGGGGCCGTGCAGGGGGCGGAGGGCCAAGGGGAGACCTGGCACGCCCGGGCGGTGATCGTGGCCACCGGGGGGCTCTCGTATCCCCTCACCGGCAGCACCGGCGACGGCTACCGCCTGGCGAAGGCGGCGGGGCACACCATCGTGCCCACCCGGGGCTCCCTGATCCCCCTTGAGACGGAGGGGGAGGACTGTCAGCGGATGCAGGGCCTCAGTCTTCGGAACGTCTCCCTCACCGTGTGGGAGGAAGGGAAAAAGCTTTACACCGACTTTGGGGAGCTGCTGTTCACCCACTTCGGGGTCAGCGGCCCCCTGGTGCTGTCCGCCTCCGCCCACATGCGGCAGTTCGGAAAGAAGAAGTACCGGCTGGAGATCGACCTGAAGCCCGCTCTGGACGAGGGGGCGCTGGACCGCCGCCTCCTGTCAGATTTTTCCAAATATGCCAACAGCGACTTCGGCAACGCCCTGGGGGATCTGCTGCCCAGGAAGATGATCCCGGTGGTCATCGACCGCTCAGGGATCTCCCCCCGGGAGAAGGTCCACGACCTCACCCGGGAGCAGCGCCGGAGGCTCCTGGAGCTTTTGAAGCATTTTACCGTGGACGTCCGGGGCCCACGGCCGGTGGAGGAGGCCATCGTCACCTCCGGCGGCGTGAAGGTGGGGGAGGTGAACCCCTCCACCATGGAGTCCAAGGTGACGGCGGGGCTTTACTTCGCCGGGGAGGTGCTGGACGTGGACGCCTACACCGGCGGGTTCAACCTCCAGATCGCCTGGTCCACCGGCTACACAGCGGGACAACACGCGGCATGGTCCGCGATGAGTGAATAGAGGAGAGAAGCGTATGAGTGAGAAGAGACGCGCCGTGGCCATCGACGGGCCCTCCGGCGCAGGGAAGAGCACCCTGGCCCGGGCCGTGGCCAAGGCGCTGGGATTCTGCTATGTGGACACCGGGGCTATCTACCGCACGGTGGGCTGCGCCGCCAAGCGCCGGGGCCTGGACCCCGCCGACGCCGCCGCTATTGAGGCCCTGCTGGGGGAGCTGACGGTGGAGATGACCTACGACGGGGAGGGGCTGCAGCACATGCTCCTCAACGGGGAGGATGTGACGGCGGAGATCCGCCTGCCGGAGATCTCCATGTACGCCTCCAAGGTGTCCGCTATCCCGGCGGTGCGGGCCTTCCTGCTGGAGATGCAGCGGGAGATGGCCCGGCAGCACGACGTCATCATGGACGGCCGGGACATCGGCACCGTGGTGCTGCCCCAGGCGGACGTGAAGATTTTCCTTACCGCCTCCCCCGAGGACCGGGCCCGGCGGCGGTATCTGGAGCTCCAGGAGCGGGGGACCCCCCAGGACTACGACCAGCTGCTGGCGGAGACCCGGGAGCGGGACTACAACGACTCCCACCGCTCCTCCGCCCCCCTCCGGCCCGCGGCGGACGCTGTTTTGCTGGACACCACTGGAAACACCTTTGAGCAGAGCTGCGCACTTTTGCGGCGGACCATTGAGGAGCGGCTGGACGTATGAAAATGGGATACAGTCAAGGATTTTATAAATTGGCCTACTGCGTGGTGAAACCTATTTTCGCCCTTTTGTGCCCCATCCGGGTCATCGGGCGGGAGCATGTGCCGGCGGGGGGCGCGGTGCTCTGCGCCAACCACAACAACGCCATCGACCCCATCCTCATCGCCCTGGCCCTGCCCAAAAGCTCAGGGATCCGGTTCATGGCTAAGATGGAGCTGTTTCGAAATTTCTTCTTGAAGTGGCTGTTTTTGAAGCTGGGGGCCTTTCCGGTGAACCGGGAGAACAACGACGTGGCCGCTATGAAAACCGCTATGCGTTGTCTCCAGGGCGGGGAGAAGCTGCTGCTCTTCCCCGAGGGAACCCGGGTGAAAAACGAGGGGGATGTGGCCGCCAAAGGCGGCGCAGTGATGTTCGCCACCCGCACCGGAGTGCCCATGGTGCCCATCTACTGCGGCGGGCGGGAGAAGTTCTTCCACCGCAGCACTATTGTCTTCGGCGAGCCCTACAGCCCCGAGAGCGCCGGGCGGCGGCCCACAGCGGAGGAAAACCGGCAATTTGCCGACGAGCTGCTTCACCGAATCTATCATTTGAAGGAGCAGGCGTGAGATGGAAGTGATCCTTGCCAAGTCCGCCGGCTTCTGCTATGGCGTGAAGCGGGCGGTGGAGCTGGCCACCGGAGCGGTGGAGGAGGGACGGCGTCCCGCCATGCTGGGCCCCGTGATCCACAACGCCGCCGTTATCCGGCAGCTCACCGAGGGGGGCGCCCGGCTCATCGATAGACCGGAGGAAGCCCGACCGGGAGAGCCGGTGGTGATCCGGGCCCACGGTGAGGGGGCGGAGACCTACCGCCTTCTGGAGGAACGGGGAGCCCAGGTACTGGACGGCACCTGTCCCCATGTCCGGCGCATCCAGGAGATTGCCCGCCAGGCGGCGGAGGAGGGGCGGCAGATGGTCCTCATCGGCGATCCCGGCCACCCGGAGGTCCGGGGCATCTGCGGCTGGGGGAAGGACGTGCTGGTGTTCCGGGGGCCGGAGGAGCTGCAGCAGTGGCTGGAGGCCAGTCCCCAAGCGGCGGAGATGCCCCTCACTATGGCGGCCCAGACCACCCAGATCCGAGAGGTTTGGGAAGAATCTCTGAAAATCGCAAAAAAACTGTGTACAAATCTGAAAAAGTTTGATACAATATGTTTTGCTACGCATAAGCGCCAATCCGAGGCGGCGGAGATCGCCGGCCGGGTGGACGTGATGGTGGTGGTGGGCGACCGGCAAAGCGCCAACAGCCGACACCTGGTCAAGCTCTGTCAGGAGCGGTGTTCCCGGGTCTTCCTGGTGGAAGATCCCAAGGAGATCACACCGGACAAGCTGGCGGGCTGCCGGATTGCCGGGCTGACGGCGGGCGCCTCCGCACCTGCGAGCATCATAAAGGAGGTCAACAAGACGATGAGCGAAGAAAAAATCATGAGCGAGGGCACCGAAAATTTTGCCGAAATGTTTGAACAGTATACCAATACTTTGAATACAGGAGACAAGGTCACCGGTGTGGTCACCGCCATCACCCCTACTGAAGTCCATGTCGACCTGGGCTGCAAGCAGGCCGGTTACATCCCCATCGATCAGCTGACGGACGATCCCACCATGAAGCCCGAGGACGTGGTGAAGGTGGGCGACACTGTGGAGCTGTTTGTCATCCGCGTCAACGATGTGGAGGGCTATGCCACTCTGTCCAAGAAGCGCCTGGATGCCAACAAGATCTGGGACGTGCTGGAGCAGGCCGTGGAGGACAAGACCGTCATGGAGGGTGTCGTGTCCGAGGAGAACAAGGGCGGCATCGTGGTCTTTATCAAGGGCGTGCGCGTGTTCGTGCCCGCTTCCCAGTCCGGTCTGCCCCGGGGCGCCGATCTGGGTCAGCTGGTCAAGCAGAAGGTGCAGCTGCGGATCACTGAGGTGAACCGTGCCCGCCGCCGCGTGGTGGGCTCCATCCGGGCTGTTGCTTATGAGGCTCGTCAGGCCGCCGCTGCCGCCGTTTGGGAGGGCATCGAGGAAGGCAAGCACTACACCGGCACCGTCAAGTCCATGACCAGCTACGGCGTGTTCGTGGACATCGGCGGCGTGGACGGGATGGTACATATCTCCGACCTGTCCTGGAGCC
>CALXDB010000074.1 GCA_944386955.1 uncultured Oscillospiraceae bacterium | reverse complement strand
GGCGGCGGCAGTACGTCCAGCACCTATGCCATCACGGTGCAGAAGAGCGCCAACGGGACCGTGACGGCCAGCAAGGCCAGAGCGGAAGAGGGCGACAGCATCACCCTGACCGTCTCGGCGGACGAAGGCTATGTGCTGGATACCCTGACGGTTACCGACAAGAGCGGCGACAAGGTGGCCCTCACCGATAAGGGAAGCGGAAAGTACACCTTTAAAATGCCGGATGCCGCAGTCACTGTCCAGGCGGTCTTCCAGGAGGAGGACGCTGTGGAGGCGCTGCCGTTTACCGACGTGGCGGAGAGCGATTGGTACTATGAGGCCGTGGTGTATGCCAGCAGCAGCGGTATGATGAACGGCGTCAGCAGTGACCGGTTCGCCCCCAACTCCAAGCTGACCCGGGGCATGATCGCCCAGGTCCTCTACAATCTGGAGGATGCTTCTGACGACGCTGCTTCTGCCTTCGCGGATGTGGCGGCGGGCGCCTGGTATGCCGATGCAGTGAACTGGGCGGCGTCCAGCGGCATCGTCAGCGGCTATGGCGACGGCCGGTTCGGCCCGGAGGACAACATCACCCGTCAGCAGATGGCGGTGATCCTGTACAACTATGCCAAGTACAAGGGCTATGACCTCACGGCCGCGGGGGATACCTCCGTCTTTACCGACGCCAATCAGGTCTCCTCCTGGGCGGATGAGGCCGTGTCCTGGGCGGTTGGCGCCGGGCTCCTCAACGGCAAGAATGACGGTCGCCTGGATCCTACGGGCACTGCCACCCGCGCCGAAGTTGCGACCATCCTCATGCGCTTTGTAGAGTATCTGGCCGTGTGATTCTTGCCGCGGTTCAGATTTCCCTCCCTAAAAGCAGAGTCCCCCGTTCGTATGAACGGGGGCTCTGCTTCCTTTGTTCGCGCTTTAGTGTAACGGCACCCCCGACTTTATCGGGGAGAGTAAAAGAAATTACATAAGGAAAAGCCTCCCGGTAGAATAGAGTTGCGGTCGGCCAACTGCAACACAAACTACAAGGAGGCTATTCAACATGAAGAAAGGAAAGGATATGGGAAGTTTACGACATACAGCATGGAGATGTCAGTATCATATGTAGATACAGTAGGGGGCAATAAAAAGCAACTACAGGAATACATCCGCCATCAGCTAGAAGAGGATAAAATAGCGGATCAGATCGGCCTTGAAGAATTCATCGACCCGTTTGCGGGCAGCAAGAGTACCAAGGCATAAAATATACCCCTTAAGGGGCCAGCCATGAGTCAGCAATGCAGTTGACCAACCCATTCGCGGCCCCTTGAGGGGCATTGACTGTATTATGCCCTTCTAGGGCTTATTCAAGCCCCCGGCTTAGCCCGGGGGCCTGATTTTCTGTTGTGAGGGGGAGCGCATGAATCAGCAGGTTGCGCCGCCCTCCACCTTTTTCTTCATGACGGTGTCCTTGTCCACCTTGCCGTGGAGAAGCTTATCCTCCACATACTCGAAGCCCAGCCGCTCGATGGTGTCGGCGAAGCGCTCGCCGGAGATTCCCTCGTCCCGGAAGAAGAGGATGGCCTTCTCCGCCAACGCCAGGACTTCCTCCTCGCTGGTGATGATCTGGCTGAGCGCCCGGCCTTCGGCTACCTTCTTGCCCCAGCGGCCGCCGATATACACCTTGTAGCCGTAGGTGCCCTCCTCAATGGCGCCGAAGGGGCACTTGCCTACGCAGCGGCCGCAGTGGTTGCAGGCCTCGGGATCGATGACCACTTTGCCGCCCTCCATCTTGGCCACATGGATGGGGCAGTTCTTCTCCACCTGGCAGACCTTGCAGCCGCGGCACTTGCTGAGATCCACCTGGGGGATCCGCTGGCCCACGATGCCCAGGTCGTTGAGGTTGGGCTTGACGCAGTTGTTGGGGCAGCCGCCCACGGCGATCTTGAACTTGTGGGGCAGGGACACATCGTGGTAGCCCACATAGTAGAGGTCATGGAGCTTCTGGCTGAGGGCGAAGGTATCGCACAGGCCGTACTGGCAGGTGGTACCCTTGCAGGAGACCACGGGGCGGACCTTGGAGCCGGTGCCGCCGGTCTCCAAACCGGCCTGACTGAGGAACTCCATCACGTCCTCCAGATTGTCATAAGGCACGCACTGGATCTCCAGGGTCAGGCGGGTGGTCATGGTCACCTCGCCGGAGCCGAAGCGCTCGGCGGCCTCCGCCACCACACGCTGCTCCTCTGCGGTGATCTTACCGTTGCGGGTGATGACCCGGACGTTGAAGCGGTCGGGGAAGCGCTTGTCCTGGAGGCATCCAAGACCCTTCACCCGCTTGATCTCCTCAGCGGACAGCTTGCCGCCGGGGGCGGTGACCTTCACGGTATTGAAGGTAGCGCCGCCTTCCAGTACACGGGTGTTGGTATAGCCGTAGGACTTCAGGCGGTTCTGGAGGAAGTAGCCCCGCTTGCCCTTGGCGCACACCAGCAGCAGCTTCTCATCCTTGCCAAGACCCTCCACAGGGCCGGTGACCTTGCTGAGGTTCACCCAGGTGGCGCCGTGGATCTTGGCCTCGGGCTGGGCGTCGATGACCCGGTAACCCTTGGCGGCGCCGGCGGCGTACTCGGCGGGGGTAAAGGTCTCAAAAGCGCCGGAGAGCTTGTTCTCCAACACATGGCAGGCCTGAACGAAGGGGTGGATGGCGGTGGAGAAGGGAGGCGCGTAGGCGTAGTCCAGGGTGTCGAACTCCTCCACCCGCATGCCTTTGGTGAGGCCGGTGACGGCGATGTCCACCATCTTGTCCACGGCGCCGGCGCCCAGCACCTGGATACCCAGCAGCTTGTGGGAGGTCTTGTCGGCGATGAGCTTGACAAAGAAGGAGGCGGCGTCCTCGTAGTAGGCGGGCTTATCCTCCAGGGAGCAGACCATGGTGATGGGGTCGTAGCCGGCGTCCTTGGCCTGGGCCTCGGTGAGACCGGTGCGGCCGGCGTTGAGGGTGGGCAGCAGCTTCACCACGCCGGTGCCCAGGCATCCGCCGTAGGGGGTGGGGGTGCCGGTGATGGTCTTGGCCAGGCACCGGGCGGTCAGGTTGGCGGTGGAGCCCATGGCGGACCACTGGGGCTTGCCGGTGATGGCGTTTTTCACCATGGCGCAGTCGCCGGCGGCATAGATGTCGGGGAGGCTGGTGCGCATGTACTCATCCACCACAATGGTGCCCTTGAACATCTCCATGCCGGTGTCCGCCAGGAACGCGGTGGCGGGACGGACGCCGATGGCCAGCACCACCACGTCGGCGGGCAGAGAGCCATTGGAGGTGACGATGCCGGTGGCCTTGTCGGTGCCGGAGATGGCGGTGATGGAGGTGGAGGTCAGCACCCGCATGCCGCTCTGCCGCAGCTGACGGCGGGCAAAGTCGGCCATCTCGGGATCGAAGGCATTGGGCATGATCTGGGGCATGGCGTCGATGACGGTGACCTGGAGGCCTTTGGCCTGCAGGTTCTCGGCGATCTCCAGGCCGATGAAGCCGGCGCCCACCACAGCGGCCCGGCGGCAGTTGTTGGCCTCCACATACTCCCGGAGGCCCACCGCATCGTCAGGGGTGCGCATGCAGAACACGCCGGGCAGATCGGTGCCGGTCATCTCCGGCACAAAGGGCACAGCGCCGGTGGCGATGATGAGCTTGTCGTAGCTCTCGGTGACCTCCTGGCCGTTCTTCACGGCGCGGACCGTCTTGGCGGCGCTGTCCACCCCGGTGACCTCGCAGCCGGTGACCACTTCCACCCCGGTGAGGCCGGTATACTTCTCCGGGCTGTTGACGATCAGGGTATCCCGGCTCTCGATCATGCCGCCCACATAGTAGGGCAGACCGCAGCCGGCGTAAGAGATGTCCTCGCTCTTGGTCAGAATCTTGACCTCTGCGCTCTGGTCCTGCCGCCGGATCTTCGCGGCGGCCTTGGTCCCGGCGGCTACGCCGCCAATCACCAACACTTTCATAAACCATCCTCCTCACAAAATGAAACGCCGGTTTTTCGGCGCTCTTTCTTGATTTCCAGTATACTACTGCGGTACAATAAAAAAAAGTTTTAATCTCTTATCATTTGATCGTTTTTTCTTATTGACTACTATAGGAGGACACTGCCATGGTGGACTACCGTATCCACACCTTTCTGGCCCTGTATGAGACGCTGCATTACCGCCGCACCGCTGAGCAGCTGCGGCTGAGTCAGCCGGCGGTGAGTCAGCAGATCCACGCCTTGGAGAGCGAGTACGGCTGCCGTCTGTTCATTTACGACGGCAAGCGGCTGCACCGGACGGCCCAGGCGGACCGGTTGGCGGAGTACGCCCGGTCAGCCCTGTACAACGACCGGCAGCTGCGGCAGGAGCTGGCGGCTCCGGCGATGCGGGAGATCCGGCTGGGTGCTACCAAAACCATCGGGGAGTTCGTGCTGGCGGGTCCGCTCAGCCGCTATGTGCGGGAGAGTCGGGACAACGTGACCATTGAGGTGGACAACACGGAGGTCCTTCTCCACCAGTTGGAGCACGAGGCCTTGGATTTCGCCTTCATTGAGGGAGCGTTTGACAAGAGCCGCTATGGGTATCGCCTCTACCGGAAAGCGCCTTTTGTGGGGATGTGCCGGCCGGACCACCCCTTCGCGGGGCAGACGGTGACTCTTCAGGATCTCAGGGGGCAGAGTGCGATCCTCCGGGAGAAGGGCTCCGGCACCCGTGGCATTCTGGAAAACGCCCTGGCAGAGTACGGCTTCGGAGTGGGGATCTTCTCCCGGGTGGTCTGCGCCAGCAATTTCTCCCTGCTCCTCCGCTTTGTCAGCGAGGGAAGCGGGATCACCTTTGCCTACGCCCCGGTGGCAGAGGGGCGGGAGGATATCGCCTATTTTCATTTGGACTGTCTGGGGGAGGAGCGGGAGTTCCATATCGTCTATCTCAAAAACACCCGGGTCTTTCCTCTGATCCGGGCGGTGCTGGGGGAGGACGCGCCGGACCTGGGGGAGATATGAGGGCGGCTACGCCGTCTCCCCGGCAAAGGCCCGGACGAACAGCTCGCACAGGTGCTCCATTCTGGTACGGCCGTCCAGATCGCAGTCGGTGGAGCCCAGGACCTGACGCTGCATGGAGCCCAGAATGGCGTCGTAGGCGTTGTAGTAGATCTCCTTAACGTCGGCGGCAGGGCTGACGGTGCCGTCGGCCAGTCCCAGGCGGATGGCCTGGACCAGGGGGCTGTCAGAGTCCTCGAACCGGCCTGGTGGCCGGGAGCGAACGGCGGCAGAGAGGCCGGCGTTGTACAAGGCGGTCTCTGCGTTGAGGATATAGCGGACATATTCCGGGTGGTCCAGGTACAGCGTAGAGTAGAACCGCAGCATCAGACGGATGCGCTGGATGCCGGTGAGCGCCTGGTCCATCCGGGCGGCCACCAGGTCGTTGACCTGGGCGGAGATGCGGTCCCAGAAGAGGAAAGTGGTGGCCAGAATCAGCTGGGACCGGGTCTCAAAGTAGCGGTACACCGATCGCTCCGTTACCCCGGCAGCCCGTGCGATGTCCTTGATGGAGGTCTGTTCTACACCGCGGCGGATGAAGAGCATGAGGGCCGTTTCGGTAGTCAGCAGCTTGTTTCGTTCCCGCAGGGCGGTCAGCGGCATAGGCGTCTCCTTTCTCCCGCGAGGGAAGACCAAATATCAATACAATTTTACTATACCACGTTTTTGGCAATATTCAATAGATTTGTAATAAAATACAGGAAATATCCTGTAAAAATTATATAATATCGGGGAGACATCCTTGGAAGAAAGAGTGGTGCGTCGGAAAAAATATCCCCCGGGGAGGCTTGCGGAGGCGGCGGAGGTCTGGTAGGGTAGACGAGGACAGTGATGAAGGAGGAGCTGAGAGAGGGGAGCGACAGAGGCTGCGGCCTCCGGAGCTCCGTCGGAATCTCCTGTTTTCTCACCCCTATCTGAAAAAACGCAGGGAGGATCACGGCATGGATATCGCCGTTCGCAATCGCGCATACTGGACGGAGCGGGCTCCCTCCTATACGGAGGACGTGGCCACCAACGTGGCCAACGGGGGGCGGCAGCTTTGGCGGGATATCCTGACCGCCAATCTGCCCCGGGGGGACCATCTGAAGATTTTGGACGTGGGTACCGGCCCGGGCTTTTTTGCCATCTTGCTGACGGAGATGGGGCATGAGGTGACAGCGGTGGACTACACCCCCGCCATGCTGGATGAGGCCCGGCGCAACGCCGGGGACCTGGCGGCGCGGATCAGCTTTCTCCAGATGGACGCCCAGGCTTTGACCTTCCCCGAGGGGACCTTTGACGCTATCGTCAGCCGGAATCTCACCTGGAATCTGCCCCGCCCGGAGGAGGCCTACCGCCAGTGGTACCGGGTGCTGAAGAAAGGCGGGCGGATGATCAACTTCGACGCCGACTGGTACGGCTATCTTTTTGATGAGCGCAAGCGGGTGGCGGTCCAGCAGGATCGCACCAATGTGCGCCGGGAGGGCTGCACCGACTATAACGCCTATGAGAAGGCCAGCGAGATGGAGGAGATCTCCCTGCAGCTGCCCATGGGACGGTACGACCGGCCCCGATGGGATGTAGACGCCCTTCACCGCTGCGGATTTCAGGAGATTTTCACCGATACGGAGGTGTGGAAGCTCACCTGGGACAACGAGGAGAAGGTGAACTTTGCCGCTACCCCCGGCTTTATGATCTGCGCGGATAAGTGAGTGAAAGTGCGGCGGGACGTCTCTCCCCGGTGATCCGGGCCGGGGACGCCCCGCCTTTTTTCCGGCTTCGCGCCATGACAGAAGAGAAAACCATCCCGCCGTCCGGCCTTTGCAGGGCCGTTTGCCCAGGGGCGCTTGGGACGGGGGAAGAGAGGAGGGCGCCCATTGCGCCGTTATATCCTGCACCGTCTTGTACAGCTGGTCCCGATCCTGCTGGGCGTGACACTGCTGACCTTCGCCATGATGCGCCTGGCCTCCGGCGACGCGGTGGACGCCCTGTATGAGAATTTGGGCGCCGCCGTCTCCCAGGAGGTGCTGGACGCCAAGCGGGCGGAGCTGGGACTGGACCAGCCCTTCTTCGTCCAGTATTTCACTTGGCTGTGGGGAGTGGTCCGGGGGGACATGGGGGTCTCTTACGTCTCCGGCCAGCGGGTCTTTGAGACCTTTGCCGCCAAGCTGCCCAACACCCTGCTGCTCACCGTCTCCTCGGTGCTGCTGACGGCGGCGGTGTCCATCCCTCTTGGGATCCTCTCCGCTGTCCGCCACAACCGGGCGGCGGACTATGTGATCCGCTTCCTCAGCTTCATTGGCAACTCCCTGCCCAATTTCTTCGTGTCCCTTCTCCTGCTGCTGGTGTTCGCAGTGAAGCTGGAATGGCTGCCGGTGATCAGCACCGGCGGGGGAATGTCGGGGCTGCTGCTGCCTACCCTTACCCTGACCATTGCCATGGCTGCCAAGTACACCCGGCAGGTCCGCTCCACTGTGTTGGAGGAACTGGAGAAGGAGTATGTGACGGGGGCCAGGGCCCGGGGGGTGCGGGAGTCGGTGATCCTGTACGCCAGCGTTTTGAAGGCATCCATGCTCACCATTCTCACTCTGCTGGCCCTCTCGGTCGGCAGCCTTCTGGGGGGCACCGCCATCGTGGAGTCCATCTTCCTCTTCGACGGAGTGGGCAAGCTGGCGGTGGACGCCATCACCATGCGGGACTACCCCATAATCCAGGCCTACGTCATGTGGATGGCCATCATCTATGTGCTGGTGAACCTCTGCACCGACCTTCTATACCGGCGGCTGGACCCCAGAGTCCGGCTGGGAGAGGAGGGATAGGCCGTGGGAACGATACGAAAGCGCCCCCTGGAGGGGACGTCTCTCCGGCTGACCCTCTGCGCGGGACTTGTCGGCCTTATTCTGCTGACGGCCGTCTTTGCCCCTCTCCTCACCCCTTGGGACCCCTATGCCCAGGATATGTCTGCCGCCCTGCAGGCCCCCTCGGCGGCCCACCTCCTGGGGACGGACGCCTACGGCCGGGACGTGCTGTCCCGGGTCATCGTGGGGGCTCGGACCAGCGTCTTCTCCTCCCTGACCCTGGTGGCCGTCATCTGCGCCGGAGGGAGCTTTTTGGGGGTGCTCTGCGGCTGGCTGGGCGGAAGGGCGGACGCGGTGATCATGCGTCTGAGCGACCTGTTCCTGGCCTTTCCCGGTATGGTCTTCGCCATCGCCGTGGCGGGACTTATCGGCGGCGGCATGGTCAACGCCGTCATTGCCCTGGCTGCTATCTCCTGGCCCAAGTACACCCGTCTGGCCCGGGGACAGACCCTGGCGGTGAAGTCCGCCCCCTATGTCACGGCGGCAGTGATGGCCAACAACACCGCCCTGCAGATCATTTTCCGTCATATCCTGCCCAATATCGCAGGGCCCCTGCTGGTCACCGCCGCCCTGGACATCGGGACCATGATGATGGAGTTGGCGGGGCTGTCCTTTCTCAACCTGGGGGCCCAGCCCCCCACGGCGGAGTGGGGCTCCATGATGAGCAAGGGCCGCAGTATGATTCAGACCTCTCCCTGGGTGGTGCTGGGACCCGGCATCGCCATTTTCCTCACGGTGCTGGCGTTCAATCTCCTGGGGGACGCCCTCCGGGATTACCTGGACCCCAAGCGCCGGGGAGCACGAGCAGAATAGGAGACAACACATGAAAAAAAGATGGATTTCCCTTTTGTGCCTGGCAGTGATGCTGCTGTCCCTGCTTACCGGCTGCGGAGGAGCGCCGGCGGAGGACGGGGACGGGAAGGTGTTTCGCTACGGCACCACCGCCTACGGTCCCGCCATGAGCAACGCGGGACTCAACCCACACGAGAACTACTCCGGCTGGTCCTGTGTCCGCTATGGGGTAGGAGAAACTCTCTTCCGCTTTACCGAAACCATGGAGCTGGAACCCTGGCTGGCCACGGATTATGCGTGGCTGGACGACGTGACGGTGCGGATCGGACTGCGGCAGGGCGTGACCTTCTCCAGCGGCCGGACCCTGGATGGCCAGGCGGTGAAGGAGTGCCTGGAGCATCTTGTTGCGGTTCACGACCGGGCTCCGGGGGATTTGAAGATCCAGTCCATCCAGGCGGAGGAGAACGCGGTGGTCATCACCTGCAGCGAGCCAAACCCTGCCCTCCTCAACTACCTCAGCGATCCCTACGGCGCCATTATTGACATGGATTACGGTGTCACAGAGGACCGGAATGTGGCGGGCACAGGCCCCTTTGTGGCCTGTGAGATCGCCGATGACCATGTGTATCTGGAAAAGAATCCCAACTACTGGGGCGGCGAGGTGGCGCTGGACAGGGTGGAGGTCACCGCCATCACTGACGGGGATACCTTGACCATGGCCCTCCAGTCCGGCCAGATCGACGCGGTGCAGGGCCTGCCCTATGCCAGCCTCCCCCTCTTTACGGATGACCCCGGCTACACCGTCAGCTCCGCCGACACCTCCCGGGTCTTCTTCGGGGCCTTCAACTATGAGATCCCCGCCCTGCAGGACCTCCGGGTGCGGCAGGCCATTGCCATGGCCATTGATAAGGAGGGCTTCACCAAGACTCTTCTGAACGGGAACGGTACCCCTGCCGCAGGTCCCTTTCCGGAGAGCTTCTCCTTTGGGAGCGGCACGGTGACCGCACCGGGCTACGATCCGGAGGAGGCCAGGGACCTGCTGGCCCAGGCGGGCTGGACGGACACCGACGGCGACGGCTATGTGGACCGGAACGGCGAGATGCTGACCATCCGCTGGCTCACCTATCCCGGGCGGATGGAGCTGCCCCTGCTGGCGGAGGCCGCCCAGGCCACCCTCAAGGACATCGGCGTGAAGGTGGAGGTGAACTCCACCGCCAACAGCGCCGATATTCTGGAGAGCGGAGCGTGGGACGTGTACGTCAGCGCCTTCGTTGCAGCCCCCACCGGCGACGGCGCCTACTTCTTCACGACCCACTGCCTGTCCGATTCCGCCAAGAACCGGGGCGGCTATTTCAATGAGGAGCTGGAGGTCCTGGCCGCCCGGCTCAGGGGGACCTTTGATCCGGAGGAGCGGGCGGCGCTGGTGACGGAGATGAGCCAGACCATCCTGGACGACGGCGCCTTCTTCTTTGCCTCCTACTTAAAGATGAACTTTGTGATGAAAAGCAGCGTCACCGGCCTGACGGCCCACCCCTCAGACTACTACGAGATCACGGCCCGGCTGGACAAGACAGCCTGATGGTCGAAGAGGAGGAACCCATGTCCCAGCCTCTGTTGGAATTTTCCCATACGGAGATCCGCTACGGCCGCCGGGCGGCGGTGGAGGATCTGAGCCTTGCCGTGTCTCCGGGAGAGATCCTGGGTGTCGTAGGGGAGTCGGGCAGCGGCAAGAGTACAGTGGTGAGAGCGGCCATGGGCCTTCTGGGTCCGGAAGGCGCTGTCACCAGCGGTCATATCCTCTTTCGGGGACAGGATCTGGCCTCCTTCTCCCGGGAGCAGCTGCGGCGGCTGCGGGGACGGGAGATGGGGATGGTGTTTCAAAACTGCACCGCCGCCCTTTGCCCGATCCGCACGATTTGGGAGCAGCTGCGGGAGGCTGCGGGCCGGGAGATATCCCGTCAGGAGCTCCGCCGCCGGGCTCTGGAGCTCATGGAGCGGGTCCACCTGGACGACGGAGAGCGGATCCTCCGCAGTTACCCCTTTGAGCTCAGCGGCGGCATGAACCAGCGGGTGGGCATCGTCATGGCCATGGTGCCCCGCCCGGCCCTGCTGCTGGCTGACGAGCCCACAAGCGCTCTGGACGTTACGGTTCAAAAGCAGGTGGTGGAGGAACTGCTGGACCTGCGGGCGGCCTTCGGAACTGCCATCGTGCTGGTGACCCATAACATCGGGGTGGTGGAGCGGATGGCGGACCGGGTGGCGGTGATGCGCCGGGGCCGCCTGGTGGAGTGGGGGGACCGGGACCAGGTCCTCCGGGCCCCCCGGGCGGACTACACCCGGGAGCTGATCGCCGCCGTGCCCCGGCTGAGGAGGATATGATGGAAACGCTGTTGGAGACGCGGCAGATCAGTCG
>CALXDB010000073.1 GCA_944386955.1 uncultured Oscillospiraceae bacterium | reverse complement strand
GTCTTGCCCATCTTCTTGCCCTCGCTGTTGAGGAGCAGGGTGATGGTCATGGCGTGGGCGTCCTTCCCCAGCTTCCGCCGGATCAGCTCCGTGCCGCCCAGCATGTTGCTCCACTGGTCGTTGCCGCCGAACTGCATGTTGCAGCCGTAGTGCTGGAACATGTAGTAGAAATCATAGGACTGCATGATCATGTAGTTGAACTCCAGGAAGCTGAGGCCCTTCTCCATGCGCTGCTTGTAGCACTCCGCCCGGAGCATGTTGTTGACGCTGAAGCAGGCGCCCACCTCCCGCAGAAGCTCGATGTAGTTGAGCTTCATCAGCCAGTCGGCGTTGTTGAGCATCATGGCCTTGCCCTCGCCGAAGTCGATGAACCGCTCCATCTGCTTTTTGAAGCAGTCACAGTTGTGCTGGATGGTCTCCACCGTCATCATAGAGCGCATGTCGGTGCGGCCGGAGGGATCGCCCACCATGCCGGTGCCGCCGCCGATGAGGGCGATGGGCCGGTTGCCCGCCATCTGCAGCCGCTTCATCAGGCACAGCGCCATGAAGTGGCCCACATGGAGACTGTCCGCCGTGGGGTCAAAGCCGATGTAGAAGGTGGCCTTTCCGTTGTTGACCATCTCCCGGATCTCTTCCTCGTTGGTGACCTGGGCGATGAGCCCCCGGGCCACCAGTTCCTCGTAAATCTGCATGGCTGTTCTCCTTTATTCTTTCTTCTTTCGTTCTTTCAAATCGTTGGGATCGTCTCTTTGTCCGGCGCTCCGGCCTCCCGCCGTGCCCGGAGGGCGTTGTAGCCCACCACGCTGCCGATGACCACCACCGCCCCGAAGAGAGACAGGGGGCCGATGGTCTCGTGGTAGAACACCGCCACCAAAATGGGGTTCAGCACCGGCTCGATGCCGGACACCAGGGCCGCCGTCACCGCCGGAGTAGTGCGAAGGCCAATGGTCAGCAGCACATAGGCCAGCCCCACCTGGAAGGCCCCCAGGATCACCACGCTGACGATGGCGATGGGAGGAAATTCCGTCTCCCGCACCAGGAAGGGCAGCCCCACCGTGACGCTGATGATATCTCCCCAGAAGATGGAGGAGATGGGGTCGCTGTCGGGCAGGTCGTTGAGGAGGAAGACACCGGCGTAGCAGAGACCGGAGATCAGGGCGATCACGTTCCCCGCCATGCCTCCCACCTCAAGGCCGTCCACAAAGAAGCACAGTACCCCCAGCAGCACCAGAACGCAGGCCCCCACGTCCAGCCAGGTGGGCCGGCGGCGGAGGAAGAGGATGCCGATGAGGATCACAAAAATGGGGGCGGTGAACTGAAGGACGATGGCGTTGGCCGCCGTGGTCATCTTGTTGGCCACGGTGTAGAACACATTGGTGCCGCAGACGCTGACGGCCCCCAGCAAGATCCAGCGGTTGAAGCGCAGCCTGTGGCGGCTCAGCAGGAGATAGCTCCCCACCACCATCAGGGCGATCACGTTTCTGGCCCCGTTGATGGACAGCCCGTTCCATGGGATCACCTTGATGCACAGCCCGCCGATGCTGTAGAGCACCGCGGCGAAAAAGCAGAACAGGGTCCCCCGCCTGGACCTCCGTTTCCCGGTTTCCATAAAAAAACACCCTCTGTCCCAAATTGGACAGAGGGCGTGAAGCACGCGGTACCACCTCTGGTTCGCCCCCGCCTCGCGGCCTGGGGCCTCACGGAGTCCCACAAGACTCCCGCGCGGTATCGGGCGCACCCGGACCGCCCTACTGCCCAAAGCGGGGTTCGAACGGTCTGCTCCAAGGGGTATTCACAGGCGGCCCCTCCCCCCCTTGCACCAACCGGGGGCTCTCTGCCAGGAAACGTCCTGTTACTTTTCCTTATCTTCGCATCGCCCTGTATTCTATCGGAAATACGGGACCTTGTCAACCAAAAAATTTGCCTTTTCCCTGTTATGACGCCTGCTTTTTGAGATACAAAGGCAGGAAGCGGAGGAAGCCCTCGGTCAGATAGGCGATGTTCTCCTCCTCCAGCACCGTGTCCCGGCGGCTGCGGAGACGGGGGATGTAGTACCCCAGCCCCGCCAGACGGTGGCAGGCGCACACCGCCACATGGAACTTGAACTTCCGGTGGTCCGAGGGGTAGTAGATGAGCCCCTGGTCCAGCACATGGCCCTGCCGCTTCCCCTCCTGAGGGAAGGCGTCGAGAAGGGCGTTCACCAGATCGGCGTCCCAGCGGGAGAGCTTGCTGGGCATAAAGAGGAGGTGCTCCCCGTCTCCCACGCAGTCGAAGTTGAAGAAGAGGCAGCTCTCCGAGGCGCTGAGATGCTTGCGCCGGAAGGACTTGGCTCCTAAAAAGCCCCGCTCGCTGTTGTCCAGAAACACCAGACACACCCGCTTGTCCCCCCGCAGCTCATCGGCAATGGCCAGCAGCGCCGCCACGCCGGAGGTGTTGCCGTTGGCGTTGTTCCGATTGGCGGGACCGAAGGCGGTCAGGAACAGCATGGCCAGGGCCAGGATCACAAACAGCGGGAAGGTAGCCTTCGGCTGGTTGATGGGAAAGGTGATGACGAAGGACAGCACCAGCGCCGCCGCCATCAGAAGGAAGGCGGCAAAGAAGTGGTAGAGCAGATGGGCGGCCACGTTGGTGGGGCTGACGAAGTTTGGCAGCAGCATGATGGAGGGGGTATCGTAATGGGCCGTCAGAAAGACGGTGGCCTTTTCCGGGTCCCCGGCGATGACGTTGACGCTGCCGTTGGTCTTGCCGTACCGCTCCTCCCGGACCCGGTACCCGTCGTGCTTCAGTTCCTTCACCAGCCACTCCCGGAACATGGCCTTCTGCCCCACGGTCTTGCGCATGGGGTACAGGGTCAAAAGGACGTGCTTGATGCGTTCTACGCTCTCCATGTGGTATTACTCCTGTGTTTTCTCTGTAAAGTAAATACGCCTTTCAGCTCTTGGTTTCACTTATTTTTCTGTTCGCATGCCCTGGGAGACCTTGTAGCTCTCGGCGGCGCGAATCAGCTCCTCGGCGCCGGTGAGCTGGGCCTCGGTGATGTGGGTGCCGCCGGTGAGGCGGGCCAGCTCCTGCCGCCGCTCCCCCCGGCTCAGCTCCACCACTCGGGTGTAGGTCCGGCCGCTTCGCTCCCCCTTCTCCACGGAGAAATGGGTGTCGGCCATGGCGGCCAGCTGGGGCAGGTGGGTGACGCAGAGGACCTGCTTGGTCCGGGACACCTGGCACAGCTTCTCCGCCACCTTCTGGGCGGCCCGCCCGCTGACGCCGGTGTCCACCTCGTCGAAGACCATGGTGCCCACGGACTCGTCCTCCGCCAGCACGTTCTTCAACGCCAGCATGATCCGGGCCAGCTCGCCGCCGGAGGCGATCTTCTGGATGGGCTTCAGATCCTCCCCCACGTTGGCGGACATGAGGAAGCGGACCTCGTCCGCCCCGGTCTCCCCCGCCTCACAGCGGTCAAAGCAGATGGCGAAGCGGACCTTAGGCATGTCCAGCTGGCGAAGCTCCTCCTGGATCCGCCCCTCCAGCGCGGCAGCAGCGGCTTTCCGGGCCTCCGTCAGCACGGCGGCGGCCTTTTCCACCTTCCGCTCCGCCTTCTCCAGGTCCTTCTCCAACCGGGCGATGGTGTCGTCGGCGAACTGGATCCGATCCAGCTCCTCCCGGCTCTTCTCCAGAAAGGCCAGCACCTCCTCCACGGTGGCGCCGTACTTCTTCTTCAGCCGGTAGATGAGGTCCGTCCGGCTCTCGATGGCGTCCAGCTCCCCAGGGGAGAAGTCCAGCTCCGCCTCCATGTCCCGGACGGTCTCGGCAATGTCCCAGGCCTCGCTCCGCAGGGCGTTGAGCCGCTCGCTGAGCTGGAGAAACCGGTCCCCCAGTCCCCTGGCGCCGCTGAGGGCGGCCTCCGCCTCCTCCAGCAGGGCCACGGCCCCGGTGGAATCCTCGTCGCCGCTGAGGTAGAAGGCGGCCCCCCGGACGGCGGAGAGGAATTTCTCGCTGTTGCGAAGGAGGTTCCGCCGCTCCAGCAGCTCCTCCTCCTCCCCCGGCCGCAGCTCCGCCCGTTCGATCTCCTCGATCTGGTGCTCCAGGGCGTCCACCCGCCGCGCCCGCTCCGCCTCGTCCATTTTGAGACTGCGAATCTTCCGCCGGATCTCCTCCAAGGCGCGGTAGCAGATCTGGTAGGCCTCCAGCTGGGGAAAGACCTTCCCGAAGCTGTCCAAATAGCCGCAGTGGCGCTCCTCGTCCAGGAGGAGCTGGCCGTCGTGCTGGCCGTGGATGTTGAGAAGGCCGCTGCCCAGCTGCCGCAGCTGGGCCACGGTGATGGGCCTGCCGTTGGCCCGGCAGGCGTTTTTCCCGTCGCCGTAAATCTCCCGCTGGAGGAGCAGCTCCCCGTTTTCCGGGACGATGCCGTTCTCCTCCAGAGCGGGCAGGGGCGGCACGTCGGTAAAAAGGGCGCTGACGAAAGCCTTAGGGGCCCCGGTACGGATGAGATCCCGGCTGGTTCGCTGGCCCAGCACCGCGCCCATGGCGTCGATGACGATGGACTTGCCGGCACCGGTCTCGCCGGTGAGGGCATTGAAGCCCCGGGCGAAGGTGATGTCCGCCTCCTCGATCACCGCGATATTCTCAATGTGCAGCAGCTGCAGCATCCCCGCCGCCTCCTCCCCGCCGGTCCCCCAAGTGGGCCGGTCACTTCAGCATGTCCTTGATCTCCTCGGAGAACACCGCTGCGGACTCCTTGTCCCGCATCACCAGCAGAGCAGTGTCGTCTCCGGCCAGGCTCCCCACCATATAGGTGATGTGCATGCCGTCGATGGCGGCGGCCGCCGCACTGGCGAGGCCCGCCATGGTCTTGATGACCACGATGTTCTCCGCGTAGTCGATGCTGGTGATGCTCTCCCGGAAAATGGTCCGCAGCTTGTCCGCCACGTTGAGGCTGTTGCGGTGGATGGAGATGGCGTAGCGGTACTTCCCCCGGCCCACCGGCTCCTTGATGAGGTGGAGCTGCTTGATGTCCCGGGAAATGGTGGCCTGGGTGCAGGTGATGCCCATCCGCTCCAGACGGTCCAGCAGCATCTCCTGGGTGTCGATATCCTCTTTCTGAATGATCTCTAAGATCTTGTTCTGCCGTTCATTCTTCATAGTGCGTTTCTCCTGTCATCTTCGTCCGCAAAATGTCAAATATACTTTTATCGGAAAGGCGGATCAGCTCCGTTTCAAAGCGGGAGGTCCGGATCACCACCCGGTCCTCCGCCCGAAGGGAGAAGGCCCGCCCACCATCCACAGATAGAAATACCGGCTTGCGCCCCACGTCCTTGGGGATCACCGTGATGGTGTTGGCGGCGGAAAGCACATAGGAATTGGAGTGCATGGAGTGGGCGCAGATGGGACTCACCACAAAATTCCGGGCCACCGGCTCCACGATGGGGCCGCCGGCGGACAGGGAGTAGGCGGTGGAGCCGGTGGGAGTGGCCACTACAATGCCGTCCCCCTCCACCAGGCCCATCCGGGAATTTCCCACGAACACGTTCATCCGGATCACCCGGGCCACAGCCCCTTTGGTGACCACTGCATCGTTGAGGCCGATGTTGTTGTAGACCTTCTGGCCCTCCCGCTCCACACTGACGTCCATCATCATCCGCCGCTCCCGGGTAAAGTTCCCGGTGGCCAGATTTCGCAGCAGGTGCATCTCGTTGCGCTCCAGCTCCGACATGAAGCCGAGGCTCCCCAGATTCACCCCCAGCACCGGCAGAGAATGGGTGGCCGCCGTCTTAGCCAGATGGAGAATGGTGCCGTCGCCGCCGAAGGCCACGATCATGTCGCTGCCCCGCAGCTCCTGCTGCAAAGGCCGCGTCTCCATCCCGCAGTCCTGTCCCTCCATCCGGAAGGGCAGGCAGGCCACGGTGCGGATGCCCACCTCCCGGAGGATCTCCGCCGCCTCCCGAGCCGCCGCAAGCCCCTTGTCCCGGTAGGGATTGGGGCACAAAATCACCTTCTTCATGGTCACTCCTTCAACACACGGTGGGACTCCTCCACCAGGGAGGCCAGGTCGAAGGACCGCTCCTCCCCCGCGCCCAGCCGCAGATGGCCCAGATACTCAATGTTCCCCTCCGGGCCGCGGATGGGGGAGTAGGTCAGATCAAGGACGGTAAAGCCGCTCTCCTTTGCATGCTGGAGAAAGTGCTCCAGCACCTCCAGGTGGACGGCGGGGTCCCGGACCACGCCCTTCTTCCCCACCTTCTCCTTCCCCGCCTCGAACTGGGGCTTCACCAGGCACACCACCTGGCCCCCCTCCTTCAAGACGGCGGCGATGGCGGGGAGAATCAGCTTCAGGGAGATGAAGCTCACGTCCACCGAGGAGAAGTCCGGCTCCTCCTCGATCAGCTCGCGGCTTAAGTACCGGGCGTTGGTCCGCTCCAGGCAGACCACCCGGCTGTCGCTGCGGAGCTTCCAGGCCAGCTGTCCGTAGCCCACGTCGATGGCATAGACCTTCACCGCCCCATTTTGGAGCATGCAGTCCGTAAAGCCGCCGGTGGAGGCCCCCACATCCATACAGATCTTTCCCTCCAGGGTGATGGGCCAGATCTCCATGGCCTTCTCCAGCTTCAGACCGCCCCGGCTCACATATTTCAGGCCGCCGCCCCGTACCTCGATCTGGGCGTCCGCCGCCACGGCGGTGCCCGGCTTGTCCACCCGTTGGCCGTTGACGAACACCTGGCCGCTCATGATGGTAGCCTGGGCCTTCTGGCGGCTCTCCTGGAGCCCCTGCTCCACCAGAAGCACATCAAGTCTCACTTTGGCCATTGCACACCTCGCATACCGTTTCATAGATGCCCCGGCCGTCCAGCTTCAGGGCCTGCCGCAGCTGGGCCACGGTGCCCTGGGGCACGAAGCTGTCGCCGCAGTTGAGAAGGCGGACCGCCTTGGGAGAAACGCCGCCCCGGGCCAGAGCCGCGCACAGCTGCTGGCCGATGGAGCCCACAGCGAAGCAGTCCTCCACCACCACCAGCCGTCCGGTCTTCCGGACGCTCCAGAGCACCGGCTCCGCCACTAAGGGGGCCAGAGTGTTGAGCTTCAAAAGCTCCGGATCCATCCCCGCCGCCTCCAGAAGGCGAACAGCCTCCAAAGCCTCGTTGATGAGGGTACCGTAGGTGACTAACGTCACGTCCTTCCCTTTCCGCAGCCGCAGGCTGTCTTCGCAGTTCCAGTCCTCTTTATACTCCCCCTGCCCCCCTCGGGGGTACCGCACTGCCACAGGCCCCTCGGTATAGAGCACCGCCTGGCGGAGCATGGACTCCAGCTCGGCAAAGCTGGCGGGGGCCAGCACCGTAAAGTTGGGGATGTGGGAGAGGAAGGCGATGTCCGCCACGCCGTGGTGGGTGGCCCCGTCGGCCCCCACCAGGCCGGCCCTGTCCACCGCCAGCACCACATGGAGGTTCTGCAGCGCCACATCGTGGAGCAGCATATCGTACCCTCTCTGAAGGAAGCTGGAGTAGACGGCAAAGACGGGAATCAGCCCCTGCTTGGCCATGCCGCCGGCCATGCTCACCGCGTGGCCCTCGGCAATGCCCACATCAAAAAATCGGTCGGGGTGGTACCGGGCGAAGTCCTCCAGCCCCGTCCCCGACTCCATGGCGGCGGTAATGGCGCACACCCGCCCATCCTCCGCTGCCAGTTTCTCCATGGTACGGCCGAAGGCGGCGGAAAAGTCGTTTGCCGCAGCATGTGTAATGCCTTTTTCCTTGTCAAATAGTCCTACCCCGTGATAGGCATCCGGGGTTCGCTCCGCCGGGGGATAGCCTTTCCCCTTTTGCGTTTTCACATGGATCAGTACCGGGCAGCTCAGCTCCCGGGCCCACCGCAGGGTGTGGCACAGCTGCTCCACATTGTGGCCGTCCACCGGCCCCAAATAGGTAAAGCCCATGTCCTCAAACATGGT
The DNA here is from genome assembly GCA_944386955.1 of uncultured Oscillospiraceae bacterium. Lineage (GTDB taxonomy): Bacteria > Bacillota > Clostridia > Oscillospirales > Oscillospiraceae > CAJFPI01. The sequence goes on along the minus strand of CALXDB010000073.1, from coordinate 3,150 downwards.
GCAGGGCCAGAACATCTTCTTCAGCGCTGTTTTGATCCGGTGATTGAACCGGTACAGCTTCCGTCCCCCCGGCAACCGGGCCAGGGTCTCCCGGTAGTGTTTTTTGAACCGGTAGTAGCTGGCCCTGGTGCGGATGTAGGCCAGATGGCTGGACACGCCTCCCACATTGGGATTGATGGACATACCATTGTCGTTGAGGATAACGATGAGGGGCTCGTTGGAAGCACCGGCATCATTGAGGCCTTCATAGCTGAGGCCGCCGGTGAGGGCGCCGTCGCCGATAAGGGCCAGCACTGTGTAGTCCTCCCCCAGCCGGGTGCGGGCACGGGCCATCCCCAATGCCACGGACACACTGTTGGAGGCGTGACCAGCCACAAAGGCATCGTGGACGCTCTCCAAGGGCTTTGGGAAACCGGCAATGCCCCCCAGCTGGCGGAGGGTGTCGAACCGGTCCTTCCGTCCGGTGAGGAGCTTGTGGACGTAGCACTGGTGGCCCACGTCAAACACCAGGCGGTCCCGCCCGGTATCGAACACCTTGTGGATGGCCACCGTCAGCTCCACCGCGCCCAAATTGGAGGCCAGATGGCCGCCGGTGCGGGAGACACTGTCCACCAAAAAGGTCCTCAGCTCCCCGCACAGCTGTTCCAGCTGACCCTGATCCAAATTTATTAGGTCCTCCGGGGACCGAATGGTATCCAATAGCAAAGAGATCCCCCTACCTTTTCCTACTGAACAAATGCAAAAATCTGCCTGCCGCGTACACCACCGCCGTGCTCTTTTCAATGGCGATGAGCTTGCCCACCGCCTTGCCCCCGATGGTGAGGCCGGAGACCAGGGCGGTGACGATGAGAGACAGCAGCACACTGCTGAGAGAAAGGCTGCGGCTGAGGGCCGTCACCACCGCAGCGGCGGTGGCGCCGCTGACGATGCCGCAGATATCTCCCACAACATCGTTGCAGAAGCTGCTGACCTGGCCGGCCTTCCGGATGAGGCGCAGAGCCTCCTTGGCCCCGGGCCTGTGGTGGGAGGCCATGGAATGGAAGGGCCGCTCATCAGCGGTAGTTACCGCCACGCCCACCACATCAAAGAGAACGCCCAGAGCAATAAAAGCGAAAAGAATGAGGAAAGACACCGGAAGAGTGGCCCGCCCCAGCAGCTGCCCGGAGGCCAGGCTCAGCGCCGCCGACAGGGCCACCGCGATGAAAAAGACGCGGATGGGCCAGCTGAACCGGCCCGCTTCCCGCTTTTTCTTCTTTTTTTCGTTCTCCTCCATCTTGTTCCTCACATGGTCGATAAAATCATTCAAGTGCTATGCAGCGGCAACAGACAGAGGTAATCTTACGGCTTAGGTACGGGTTGGCTTTCCCCAGAGCGCGCCTCTCGTTGCCGATCAGGTGGTTTCCCTTTCAGCGCCCAGCCGCGGCGTTGCCGTCCGCGGTACCCGACTGCCACTCAGTCCGCACTGCAACCCTCCGCCTGCCCATGGAAATGACAGCCTAGGTGATTTCCACAGCGGCCTTACCGGTTCCTATCCTCTTTTGCAGACCCGGTTTCAAAGCGCTCCACACGCCGTCCCTGGCCGGGGCGCGGCAGTGTCTCGGCGCGCTGATCCACGCGTGTCCACGCAAGGAAGGCTACTCTGCACACAGCGTCGGCAACAAAGGCCGGTTCCCACCGCAATGCAGGTTCCAGCCTGGGTCGTACGAGGGTCGGGGTACCACCAGGGGAGTTCGCCCCCGCACAAGTCCAGGTCTCCACGACGGAAGGGTCGGCTTCCCCATGCCATTGGAGAACGCCCTGCCGCCGCAAACGCGGGGTTCCGCGTTTCCCGCTCAGCACCCACCCCAAACTGGGCGTAAGAAGCAGGCACCAAGGGTTTCACAGCTATGCCCTTAAAAGGATTTTTAGGCCCTTCTTCAGAAACGGCAGCTCCGACTAGGATACTGCGCCGCTGCTCAGCGTCCTTTAGTATACCACACTTTCCCTCTCTATACAAGTCCGCGTGAATAGTTTTACAAAATATTCATAACCCCTTCTCCGCCCTGCCGATGAAATGCTCTGGGAAAAACACGGGAAAAATCGGCAAAAATGCCGTTGAAAAGGAGGCCGGTCCGTGATATCATGATTCGGAATTTGTATGGAAGAAAGGACTGGTAGCGGCGTGATGGAGAGACAAACGCTGTATGCCTCCCTGGGCATCGGGAAGGCGGTATATGAGATGGGGGAAGCGGCACTGGAGGCCCTGCGTCCCCGGTTTGAGGAGATCGACCGGACGGCGGAGTACAACCAGGCCAAGGTGCTGCTGGCCTTCCAGAAAAATCGGGTGGATGCGGCCTGCTTCGCCGCCACCACCGGTTATGGCTACAACGATGTGGGCCGGGAGAAGCTGGAGCAGGTCTATGCCGACGTGTTTCACACCGAGGCGGCCCTGGTGCGGCCTCAGATCACCTGCGGAACCCACGCCCTCACCGTGGCCCTCAGCGCCAACCTCCTCCCCGGGGACGAGCTTCTCTCCCCCGTGGGCGCCCCCTACGACACCCTCCAGGAGGTCATCGGCATCCGGCCCTCCCCCTGCTCCCTGGCGGAGTACGGCGTCAGCTACCGGCAGGTGGACCTTTTGGAGGACGGCTCCTTCGACTACGACGGCATCCGCGCCGCCATCGGACCGAAGACCAAGGTCATCACCATCCAGCGCTCCAAGGGCTATGCTACCCGCCCCACCTTCTCCGTGGCCCAGATCGGGGAGCTCATCGCCTTCTGCAAGGCCGTGAAGCCCGACGTGATCTGCATGGTGGATAACTGCTATGGGGAGTTTGTGGAGACCATTGAGCCCTCCGACGTTGGGGCCGACATGGTGGTGGGCAGCCTCATCAAGAACCCAGGCGGCGGCCTCGCCCCCATCGGCGGCTACATCTGCGGCACCAAGACCTGTGTGGACCGGTGCGGCTACCGTCTCTCCGCCCCCGGCCTCGGCCAGGAGGTGGGGGCGAACCTCGGCCTTATGCCCGCCCTCTTCCAGGGCTTCTTCCTGGCTCCCACCGTGTCCGCCGGGGCCCTGAAGGGGGCCATCTTCGCCGCCAGTCTCTATGAGCAGCTGGGCTTTCGCTGTGTCCCATCCGCCTCCGCCTCCCGCCATGACATCATCCAGGC
>CALXDB010000072.1 GCA_944386955.1 uncultured Oscillospiraceae bacterium | reverse complement strand
CGGCAGATGACCTCCAGCATCGCCCATGAGCTGAAGACCCCCCTGGCGGTAGTCCACAGCTACGCCGAGGGGCTGAAGGAGCATATCGCCGAGGAGAAGCGGGACAAGTACCTGGACGTGATCCTCTCAGAGACGGAGCGGATGGACGCCATGGTGCTGGAGATGCTGGATCTCAGCCGCCTGGAGGCGGGGAAGATCAAGCTGGCCCGGGACCAGTTCGACCTGGCGGCCCTGACCCGGTCCGTCTGGGAGAAGCTGAGCCGGGCTGCCGAGGCCAAGAACCTCCAGGTGACCCTCAAGCTGCCGGAGACCTGCCCCATTACCGCCGACGAGAGCCGCATCGGCCAGGTGGTGGAAAACTTTCTCAGCAACGCGGTGAAGTACACCCCAGCCGGGGGAAAGATCACCATTGCCATCGAGGCGGGGCGGCAGCGCACCGGCTTCTTCGTGGAGAACGACAGCCCGCCCCTCTCTGAGGAGGCCCTCTCCAAGGTGTGGGACACCTTCTACCGGGCCGACGAGGCCCGGTCCGGCGGCGGCACCGGCCTGGGGCTGGCCATCGCCCGGAGCATCATCGAGCTCCACGGCGGCAAGTGCGCCGTCCGCAACACCAAAACCGGCGTACAGTTCTCCTTCTCTCTGTAGGGACGCGTCCCAAAGCGGAAGGGAGGCGGGCGCGTTGCAGCGCCCGCCTCCCTTTTCTGCGGTCCGTCACCCCTTGAGGGCGGCGGCGTAGAGCTCGTTCTTGTTCACGCCGGTGAGGTCCGCCACCTCCCGCACCGCCTCCTTCATCTTCAGCCCCTCCTCCCGGCGGCGGCGGACCAGCGCCGCCGCCTCCTCCAGGGACACCGTCTCCTCCTTCCGGGGCGCCGCACCGGCCACCACCAGGACGAACTCCCCCTTGGGGGGCGTCTCCCGGTACCGCTCCGCCGCCTGGGAGAGAGTAGTGCGGACAGTCTCCTCGTGGAGCTTGGTGAGCTCCCGGCACAGTGCCACCGGCCGGTCGCCGCCGAAGGTCTCGCAGAGATCCTCCAGGGTATTCACCAGCTTGTGGGGGGCCTCGTAGAACACCATGGTCCGCTCCTCCCCCTTCAGGGACTCCAGCCGCTCCCGCCGCTCCTTCCGATTCACCGAGAGGAAGCCCTCGAAGGTGAAGCGGCCTGTGGGCAGGCCCGAGAGGGCCAGGGCGCACACCAGGGCGCAGCCCCCCGGCACCGCCGTCACCTCCACCCCCGCCTGGGCGCACAGCCGCACCAGGTCCTCGCCGGGGTCGCTGATGGCGGGCATCCCCGCGTCGGTGACCAGGGCGCAGCTCTCCCCGGCCAGCAGCCGCCCCAGCACCGCCTGGCCCGCCGAGGCCCGGTTGTGCTCGTGGTAGCTCACCAGGGGCTTTTTGACGCCGAAGTGGTTGAGCAGCTTGAGGCTCACCCGGGTGTCCTCAGCGGCGATGAAGTCCGCCGCCTCCAAGGCCTCCAGGGCCCGGGGGCTCATGTCCCCCAGGTTGCCGATGGGGGTGGCCACCAAATATAAGATCCCTGCCATAGTCAGGCTCCTTTGTCTCAAAAATCGTTCATTCCGTCCGGCGGCGGAAGTAGATCTCCTCCAGTTCCTCCGTGTCGCCGCCGTCGGGCCGGTGGAGCACCAGGGGGGGCTCCACGGTGAGCCCCGGCTTCCCGCCCCGGCGGCCCTCCGCCAGCACCAGGGAGGGAGCGGAGGCGGCGGTGTGCTGCACCAGCCGCAGCCGCTTGGGCTCCAGGCCCTCCCGCCGCATGGCCTCCAGCAGGTCGCACAGCCGCTCCGGCCGGTACACCGCCGCGAAGGTCCCGCCCCACCGGAGGAGCCGGGCCGCCCGGCGGCACACGTCGAAGATGGTGCACCCCGCCTCGGTGCGGGCCAGGCGCAGGGCCTCCGCCTGGCAGGCGGGACCCGCCCCCTCGGGGAAGTAGGGGGGATTGGACACCACCAGGTCGAACCGCCCCGTCTCCGGCAGGTCCGCCATAGTCCGCAGGTCCTCCGGGTGCTGGAAGACGGCAAAGCCGTTGGCGGCGGCGGTCTTCTCCGCCAGGCGGAGGGGGGCCGCCTGGAACTCCACGTTGTGGAGACGGAGGCTGGGCTCCCGGGCCAGGAGTAGCAGGCCCACCAGGCCTGTTCCGGCTCCCAGGTCACAGACCAGCGCCCCCGGACGCAGCCGGGGGAAGGCCCCCAGGAGAAAGGCGTCGGTGCCCGGAGGGAAGAGCACGTCGTCATAGAAAAAGCCGGGCCCGCCGGGCCACAGGGTCTCCCACCGCTCCACGCCGATCCCTCCCCTCCGTTCTTTTCAGCGCTATTGTACCGAAAAAAACGGCGGGAGGCAAGAGAAACGGCAGCGGCGGCGCGAAAGAAAAAAACACGCCGCGCCGCGGCGTGTTTTTCCGTATGCAGCCGAAATTACTCAGCGACGATGGCGTCAACAGGGCAATTGCTGGCGCAGGCGCCGCAATCCACGCAGGTATCGGCATCGATCACATACTGGGTATCGCCCTGGGAAATGGCCTCCACGGGGCAGTTCTCAGCGCAGGTACCGCAGCTGACGCAAGCGTCGGTAATCTTGTGAGCCATAGGTGCACCTCCATATTTCATTAGACTGTATCCACATTGTAACATAGATGATGAAAATTGCAAGGCGAAAAATAAAAATTCAAAAATTTGCTGCATGCGGTACGGAAGGAGCTTATTTCGCCCGGGTTTGGGGGATAATTCCTCTGTCAGATGAATTTTATCCAAAAGGAGCGATCGTATGACGGACAACCGTTTCACCCCCCGGGCCCGCAGCGTGCTGCAGCTGAGCCACCAGGCGGCGGAGGAGCTGGGCCACGGCTATGTGGGCACGGAGCACCTGCTGCTGGGCCTTCTCCGGGAGGAGGCGGGCGTGGCCTGCCGCCTGCTGGGGGAGCTGGGGCTCACCTATGACCGGGCTGGGGAGCTGCTGGTACGGGCGGTGGGCCGGGGGACGCCGGGGGCGGCCCCCACCCAGAGCTTCACCCCCCAGGCCCGCCGGTCCATCGAGTACGCCGCCGGGGAGGCATTGCGCCTGTCCGGGGGCTATGTGGGCACGGAGCATCTGCTGCTGGGCCTTTTGAAGGAGGGGGGCAACATGGCGCTCACCATCCTGCGTCAGGCGGGGGTGGAGCCGCGGAGGCTCCAGTCCATGGTCCTGCAGCGCGTCAGTCAGCCCCTGCGCCCTGCGCCGGAGCCGCCCCGGCCCGACGGACGGCTGAAGACTCTCAACGAGTACGCTTCCGATCTCACCGCGGCTGCCCGGTCCGGGCGGCTGGATCCGGTGATCGGCCGGGACCGGGAGATCCGGCGGGTCATCGAAATCCTCTGCCGCCGCAGCAAGAACAACCCCGTCCTCCTGGGGGAGCCGGGAGTGGGGAAGACCGCTGTGGCCGAGGGCCTGGCCCAGCGCATTGCTGCCGGGGACGTGCCGGAGGATCTCCAGGACCGGCGGATCCTCTCCCTGGACCTGCCGGCCATGCTGGCGGGCACCAAGTACCGGGGAGAATTTGAGGAGCGGGTGAAGACCGCTGTGGCGGAGGCGAAGCGGGCGGGGAACATCATCCTCTTTCTGGATGAGCTCCACACCGTGGTGGGCGCCGGCAGCGCCGAGGGCTCCATAGACGCGGGGAACATCATCAAGCCTGCTCTCGGCCGGGGAGAGATCCGGGTGCTGGGGGCCACCACACTGGAGGAGTACCGCCGTCACATTGAGAAGGATGCCGCTCTGGAGCGGCGGTTCCAGCCGGTGCGGGTGGAGGAGCCGGACCGGGAGGAGGCCCTGCGGATCCTCCGGGGCATCCGGGAGAAGTATGAGACCCACCACCATCTTGCCATCACCGACGCCGCTCTGGAGGCGGCGGTGGACCTGTCCCGCCGGTATCTGCCGGACCGCTTCCTGCCAGACAAGGCCATCGACCTGATGGACGAGGCTGCCTCCCGGGTGCGGATGGGGGAGGGGGAGAGTGCGGCGGAGGCGGCGGCCCTTCAGGAGAAGCTGCGGCAGCTCCAGCGGGATCAGGCGGCGGCCCGGGCCAGGGGAGATGCCGCGGCGGTGCGGCAGCTGGAGGACATCCGGCAGGATTTTGCCCGGCAGCAGGCTGCCTGCGCCGCCGATCAGGTGGGCGCGGAGGATGTGGCAGGGGTGCTGTCGGCCTGGACTGGCATCCCGGTGACCCGGCTGACCCAGGGGGAGACCCGGCAGCTGCAGGATCTGGAGGAGGAGCTGCGCCGCCGGGTCATCGGTCAGGAGGAAGCGGTGGCGGCCATGGCCAAGGCCATTCGCCGCAGCCGGGTGGGCATGGGAGACCCCTGCCGCCCGGTGGGCAGCTTCCTGCTGCTGGGCCCCACCGGGGTGGGGAAGACGGAGCTGTGCCGTGCCCTGGCGGAGTCCCTCTTCGGAAAGCGGGACGCTCTCATCCGCATCGATATGAGCGAGTATCTGGAGGCCCACAGCGTCTCCCGGCTTATCGGCGCGCCCCCGGGCTATGTGGGCCATGAGGAGGGGGGACAGCTGACGGAGCGGGTCCGGCGGCGGCCCTACTCAGTGGTGGTGCTGGACGAGATCGAAAAAGCCCACGCCGATGTGTGGAATCTGCTGCTGCAGGTGCTGGAGGAGGGGACCCTCACCGACGGCCAGGGCCGGAAGGTGGACTTCCGCAGCGCGGTGGTGGTGATGACCTCCAACATCGGGGCCCGGGCCATCACCGGCGGCGCACCCCTGGGCTTTGGGGAGAGCCGTCCTGACGACCGCCAGCGGCGGCAGGCGGTGCTGGGGGAGCTGAAGCGTACCTTCCGCCCGGAGCTGCTCAACCGCATCGACGAGATCCTGGTCTTCCGGGCCCTGGATCAGGGGGCTCTTACCGCCATTGCCCGGCGGATGCTGGAGGAGACGACACGGCGGGCCGCCGCTCTGGGAGTGAAGCTGGAGATCACCGACGAGTCGGTGGAGCAGCTGGCCCGAGAGGCGGCGGACGGCGCCAATGGGGCCCGGCCCCTCCGCCGGGCCATTCGGGAGAAGGTGGAGGACGTGATCGCCTGTCAGGTGCTGGAGGGAGAGATCGCCTCCGGCGGTGTGCTGCGGCTCACCGCCGCGGCGGGCGGGGTGGAGGTGATCCCCGCCCAGCTGGTGTGAACCGGATGGGGCCGTCTTCCCGTAAAAAAGGCCGCTGCCATGCAGCGGCCTTTTTCAGTCGTCCAGTCGGTCCAATCGGTAGGAGAGGGAGAGGTACAGTCGTTCCTCCTCGTTTTCAAAGTCCACCTCCACGATCTTCTGGATCCGGTCCAGCCGGTAGAAGAGGGTACTGCGGTGGATAAACAGCGCCTTGGAGGTCTGCACCACGTTCCGCTCCAGCTGGAGATACACCTCCATGGTGTGGTACAGCTCCGTATTGTTCTTCCCGTCGTACTCCTTCAGCTTCCGCAGCTTCTCCGACCCCAGCAGATGGGGATGGATCTCCCGCCGGGCGCAGTCCAGCAGGAACCGCAGGGCGTAGTCCTCAAAGTGATAGTACCACAGCATGCTGCGGCTCTTCTTCCCGTACTCCAGAGCGATGGAGGCCTGGGTGTAGCCGTCCCGCACATCCAGGAAGCTGCTCAGCTCCGCGCTGACGCCCATCTTGAAAAGTCCTTCCCGCAAAATGTAGGCCAGGTTGCTCAGCACCTCCGCCACCGTGGTGTTTCCCGCCGTCAGATTCACGATCACCGCGATGTCCTGGTGGAACAGCAGGGCCCGCCCCTCGGCGATTTGGGCCTCGATATAGCCGAAGAGACCCGCCGGAGTCATGGCGCTGTAGTCCTCCCGGTCCGGTGCGATCTTCAAAACCAGATACTTGTCCTCCCGGTTCCATTGGAGATACCGGAGGTAGTCCTGGACCATGTGGGGGTCGAAGCCCTCCCCGTCCAGTGCCTGGGTGAAAAACCGGTCGATGTCGCTGCCGAGAGACAGCCAGAACAGCTTCTGCCGCGCCAGGCACAGCATCACCATCTCCGCCAGATGGGACAGATGGAGGTAGTCGCTCTTCCGGAAGGGCCGCTCCAGTTCGTCCACGCAGATCCGGCCGTCGTACCGGTCCTGGCTCCACAGGTTGGCGAAGAGGATCCGGTAGCCCCGGATGGCGGAAGAGAACATGGTCACCTCCCGGGCCTTCAGGGTGGAGAGATACTCCTCATCCACCTTGAACTCGTTGATGAGATCCAGGGGCACCATCTCCCGGCCAGTTCGGGCCTCCTTCTCCCAGTGGAGCATTCCCTCCACCCACCGGGGGCAGGCCAGTACATAAAAATCAGTGTCGTGGATGAACAGAGGGTTTTCAAACACCTCCCGACTGGCTGCCAGCATCCGCTCCAGGGGGTTTTCGCTCTGGAGAGCCCACTGGAGCTGCTCGTCCCACATGGCGTATTTCTCGAAGATCTCCTGAAGGGTGTTGTAGATCCCGTGGGGGTCCTCCTTGGAATAGATCCCGATGACGCTGCTGGTGAAGGAGAACTCCTCCAGGTTCACCTCCCCCATCACCACGAAGTGGACATGCTCCCAGGAGCGGAAGTCCCTCGCCCGGTCCTCCTGATAGAGAAGATAGACATAGTCCCGCCGGGGCGGTTCCCCTTTGCGGTAAAACCGCACGCCGCTGAGGGAGGCCTCCTCCCCCCGACAGTAGAAGCGAAGCCCCACCTTTCGGGACTCCAGCTCGTCCGCCAGGACCTGCATACTCAATCGATAGCGCTGAGGCGGGTGTTCAATATAGGCACTCTGCATACCCTGTCTCCTCTCTCTATTCTGTTCATCTCTCGGAAGGCGGGAAATACACGTTGTTCTTATTGTAGCACACCGCCCCCTGGGGTGCAAATAGATTGTGCAGATGTCGTTATTTTCTTGACGATTCCGGCCTTTTTTCCCTCCTACATTGCGTTCAAATCTTTTTCACCACAATTCACCTGGGTGTAGGATTGTCTCACAAGTCAGAACATTTATAATAAAGGGGAAGAGGCGGCAGTGTGTGGCCGCCCCGCAAATTTTTTCTTGTAGGAGGCGCACTATGAGCAAGCCCACAACCCAGCGCAAGGGCATCAGCAAGGCCCTGCGGTATTTCTACGGCGTTGGTGACTTCGGCTTTACCCTGATGACCAACGTAGAGAGCTACTACTTCCAAGGATTCCTCACCAACCTCGCCATGTTCAGCAACAGCACCGCCGGCGTCATCTCCACGGTGACCACCGCGGTGGACGCCTGCCTGTCCTGGATCTACGGCGCCGTAATCAACAGCGTCAAGCCCAAGAAGTGGGGCCGCTACCGTTCCTGGTTGATTATGATGCCCTGGATCGTCCCCTTCCTCTATGCCTTCCAGTTCCTGAAAATCGGTGACGGAGCGGTTGCCGCCATCATCGTCACCCTGGGCTTCATCTCCAGCCACATCTGCTGGAACTTCCCCTATGTGGCCAACGTGTCCATGATCGCCGTGGCCGGTAAGACCCCGGATGAGCGGGCGGCTCTGGCCTCCACCCGCGGCGCCTATGCCAACTTCTCCAAGGTGATCTTCTCCTATGTGTGCCCCGTCATCGCCACCTTCTTTGCCGGGATCATTGGCGAGACCAACCAGTACGGCGCCACCGCTTTCGTGCTGGGCTGCATCATGGCCGCCCTGTACTATGCCCACTTCAAGATGTTTGAGGGCTACGAGGTAGTGGACCCCGCCGAGCTTACCGCCAACCGGAAGGTCAAGAGCGCTGACCGCACCGGCGGCATGGACCTGATCCGTGCTCTGCTGCAGAATCCCCCGCTGATCGCCCTGCTGCTGGCCGATATCGCCAAGTTCCTCTTCAACTTCGTGGTGGCCGGCTCCGCTTTCTACTATTTCACCTATGTGGCTCTGGACATCAAGCTCCAGGCTCCCTACATCCTGCTGACCAACAGCTTCTGCGTCATCGGTTCCTATGCCGCCAAGAGCTTCGCCAAGAAGTTCTCCGCCCGCAACAGCGCCATCGGTATGTTCTTCATCATGGCTGTGGTGCTGGTAATCTGCAACTTTATGTACACCAACGTGTACATGGTCATCGGCCTGATGGCCCTGGCTCAGTTCGGCTACGGCGTGGCCTACTCCCTGACCCCCGCCCTCTACGCCGACACCATTATCTACTCCGAGTGGAAGACCGGCAAGAACGCCACCGGCTGGATCTCCGGTCTGCAGAACGTGCCCCTGAAGCTGGGCGTTCTGGCCCGCGGTATCGTCATCACTGCCTGCCTGGCTGTGGCCAGCTTCGACGCCAAGGCCGTGGATATGAGCAATGTTCCCGTGGAGCTGCAGAAGGCTGTCTGCCTGGCCTTCATGATCGTGCCCGCTGTGGCCCTGGTGGTGGCTGGTCTGCTGCTGCTGTTCGGCTTCCGCCTGACCAAGGAGAAGGTCGTCCAGTATCAGGACGAGATCGCGGCCCGGAAGGCCCAGGCCTGATCCCATTCCTTCCGCCCACCGGAAAATAAGAAGAAAGGCGTCCATACCGATGAAGAAATCCCAGATTATCGGCGCGGTATTGGCCCTGGGGGTCCTCTTTGGCATGACCCTGGTCCCGGAAAGCATTGGGCTCAGTCGGGCGGGGATCCACACCATCGGCGTCCTCATCGCCCTCATTCTCGCGCTGGTGACAGAGCCTATCCCCATCGGCATTACCTGTATTCTCGGCATTCCTCTGTGCGTCATTTTCGGGGTCTCCCCCTCGGTGTCTGCTGCCCTCAGCGGCTACACCAACCACATTTTGTTTTTCATTCTGGTGTCCTTTGCCATCTCCGAGGCGGTGGCGAGGGTGCCCCTCTCCCAGCGTCTTCTGGCCTTCCTGATCCGGGTGTTCGGCACCCGGATCAGGAGGATTCTTCTGGCCATCATGGTCTGCGCGGCGGCCCTGTCGTCCATCATGTCCAATGTGGCCACCACCGCTATGCTCATGAGCGTGGTGATCCGCTTCCTCTCCATCTATGAGGACCAGGGACAGCGGCGGCGCAGCGGCCGGACTTTCATGATCGCCCTGCCCATCGCCAGCATGATCGGCGGCATGATTACCCCGGCGGGAAGTCCCCTGAACCTTCTGGGCATGGACTTCCTCATCCAGGCGGGCCACCAGGTCACCTTTCTCCAGTGGATGGTCATCGGCATCCCCGTGTCGGTGGTATGCCTGCTTTTCGCGTGGCTGTTCATCTGCCGGGTCTTCCCGCCCCAGGAGGTGCCCGAGGAGCGGGTGCTGGCCTATGTGCGGGATATGGACATCCCCCGGCGCATGGACTTCCGGGAGCGGTATGTACTGGTACTGGTGCTGATCCTGTTTATCCTGTGGATCCTTTCCTCCTGGTTCCCTGTTTTGAATATCACGGTGGTGGGAATCGTGGGCTTCGCCTTCCTGTTTCTGCCCAAGGTGGAGATCCTCACCTGGCGGGAGTTCACCGACACCGTCAGCTGGTCCTCCTTCTTCCTGGTGGGCACCATGATGACCCTGGGGGGCGCCCTGACGGAAAACGGCGTCAGCCATTGGCTGGTGGGCCTTTTGTTCCAGTCCGCCCCCGATGCCATGCCTGTGTGGCTCATCACCCTGGTGATCAGCCTGGTGGTCTTCGTCCTGCTGATCCCCATCCCCATCGGGCCCGCCCTCATCTCCATGCTGGGGGCCCCCTTCCTGGAGATGGCGGAGGTGTGGGGCGTGTCCCCGGTGTGCCTCATCATGCCCCTGATCCTCTGTGCGTCCAACTGCTACCTGCTGCCTCTGGACACGGTGCCCCTGCTGACCTACGGCACCGGGTACTACAAGATGACCGACATGCCCAGAGTCTCCGTGGCCATCCAGCTGTTTCTGGCCCTGTGCCTGGCCATCTGGCTGCCCATATCTCTGGGGCTCATCGGCATTTGAGTCCCTTCCCCTGAACGCAATATTAGGAGGTGCATTTTCCATGGCTGTGTTCAATGAAAAGGAGCTGGAGATCGTCGGTCAGTACAGCATGCCCGGCATCTACGGCGCCCCGGACAGCATTGTGCCCAAGCACAATTACCCCATCACCCCCAAGGAGAACATGCTGCGGATGCTCCGGGGGGAGATGCCCCTGTGGGTTCCCAACCAGACCCAGGACAACAACGCCATTCAGCCCCAGATCATGCTGGACGCCAAGGCCCGCAGCCATGGCGGCATCGACTGGTTCGGCATCGAGTGGGAGTTTGAGCCCCTCACCAAGGCGGCCATGGTGAAGCCCGGCACCCGGGCCCTCTCTGACCTCACCAATTGGCGGGAGGAGATCCGATTCCCCGATCTCTCTGCCATCGACTGGCAGAAGGACTATGAGGAGAACTACAAGGGCCGCATTGCCGAGGACCGCTTCTCCTACTTCGTCATCGTCAACGGCCTGTTCGAGCGGCTGGCAGACCTCACCAGCTTTGAGGACGCCTTCTGCTATCTGCTGGAGGAGCCGGAGGAGCTGACCGCCTTCTATGACAAGCTGGTGGACTGGCACATCGAGCTCATCCGGGTGGCCAAGGAGGTCTATCACACGGATATGATCCTCTTCCACGACGACATGGGCACCCAGATCAGCACCTTCTTCTCCCCCAACACCTACAAGGAGCTGTTCCTGCCCCAGTACAAGAAGATCACCAAGGCCGCCCACGACATGGGGATGTACATCGCCCTCCACTCCTGCGGCTGCATCGGCACCCTGATGCCCCTCATCATCGAGGCGGGCTTCGACGCCTGGGAGGGCCAGGAGAGCGCCAACGACATGGCCGCCATCATGAAGGAGTATGGCAAGGATCTGGCCCAGCTGTTCCTCTATATCATCCCCGCCGACATGTCCACCGAGGACGCCGTGGCCGACATCCACCGCCGGGTGGATACCCTGGCCATGTCCGGCCGCTGGGCCTGCCGCCTGCGGGACGAGAAGCCGGACCGGGAGGTCAATCTGGCCGACGAGCTGTACCGCTACAGCCGCCTGAAGTATCTGGAGAAGGCCGAGGGCTGAAGAAACGCAAAAAAATGCCGCCGCGAAAGGGATTTCTCCTTCGCGGCGGCGTTTTTTCATCAGTCAGG
>CALXDB010000071.1 GCA_944386955.1 uncultured Oscillospiraceae bacterium | reverse complement strand
GAGCTGGTAGACGGACTCGAACCCCCGACCTGCTGATTACAAATCAGCTGCTCTACCAACTGAGCTATACCAGCACGTTAGCAACGGAAATTATATTACCAGAGCACCTCCGGTTTGTCAACAGGTATTTTTGATTTTTTTCAAGTTTTTTTACGAAGGAGTATTGTCATGACCTATCACATGCAACAGGACCTCCAGCGCCGCCCGGTACGGGCCGTGTGCTCCCTGTGCGGCAGGGATCTGACGGAAGGGGAGAGCTGCTGGCGCATCAACGGCGCCGTCATCTGCAGCGACTGTCTTCCCCTCTGGGCCCAGCGGGACTATGCCGGCCACCACTGCGTCTGCGGGGAGGAGGATGGGCGATGACCCTGCTGGAACTGGCGGCGGAGTACCGCTTCAGCGCATCTCTGATCCAGCAGCGCATGGCCCAGATCCGCCTGGAGCTCCGGGAGAGCCGGGACCCCCTCCTGCAGCAGGCGCTGCGCCAGCGCCTGCGGGAGCTGCAGCCCATCCACCGGGAGACCCGGGAGACCGCCCGGTATCTGGAGACCTACTACATCGTCCGGAGAAGGAGGTGATCCGGTGGCCCCGAAACGGAAGCCCGAGGCCCCCCTCACCATCCGGGACAACGAGTTTGCCGGAGATATGGCAGCCTGGCGGCTGGCCCACAGCGAGGATAACTCCGAACAGATGGAGCGTCTGCGCCGGAGCCTCCGCTCGGCCCGAAACGCCGAGCTCACCCCGCGCCAGCAGCAGATGCTGCGGATGTATTACGATGAGGGGAAGAGCATGACCCGCATCGCCGCGATCTTAAAGGTGAACAAGTCCACCGTCTCCCGGACCATCGCCCGGGGACGCCGGCGGCTGAAGCGGTGCCTCAAATACTGCCTGTAGGGGAGGTGGAAAAAACTTTCCCCGCCATCCACTTTACGAAAAGGGGAATTTCATGTAGAATAGGGTCTGCAAACTGCGCCCCGCGGGGCGATGAGAAGGGGGCGGAACATTGTGAGCGGTTATACCATTCATCTGCCGGAGGAGGAGAACATCGTGCTGTCCGCCCCAGTGGTCCGGCGGCTGCTGTCCACAGGAAGCGGCGACGCCGCCCTCCTCTATCTGGCTCTTCTGGAGAACCGGGGGAGCCTGGCCCCGGAGAAGCTGATGGAGAGCCTCCGGTGGGACCGGCAGCGGCTCAGCGCCGCGGAGGCGGCGCTCCTCGGCCAGGGACTCATCAGTGCTCCCGCCGCCGCCAAAGCAGAGCCGGAGGACCGCAGGCCGGAGTACACCCGGGAGGACGTGACCCGGCAGCTGGAGGGGGACGCACGGTTTGCTCAGCTGGCGGACAGCGTGGAGCAGCTGCTGGGCAAGAAGCTGTCCACCCCGGACCTCAATATCCTCCTGGGGCTCTACGACTACCTGGGCCTCCCCTGCGAGGTGATCTACCTGCTGGTGAACCACTGCACCGAGCGGCTTACCGCCCGGTACGGCCCGGGCCGCCGCCCTACCCTGCGGCAGATCGAGAAGGAGGGGTACGGCTGGGCCCGCCGGGGCCTTCTGGACCTGGACAGTGCCAACCGTTATCTCATCCAGTACGCCCAGCGCCGCAGCCAGACGGGGCGGTATATGGAGGTGCTGCGGCTGGGCCAGCGGGCTCCCTCTCCCAGCGAGGAGCGGTATCTGGTGAGCTGGGCGGAGATGGGCTTTCCGCCGGAGGCGGTGGAGCTGGCCTACGACCGCACCGTCCTCAAGTGCGGAGAGCTCCGGTGGGGCTATCTCAACCGCATCCTCTGCAACTGGCATGAGAAGGGGCTCCACAGCCTCCAGGAGGTGGAGGAGGGGGACCGGCGGCCCGCCGCCCGCGCCGGCGGCGGAGAGACCGCCCCCGGGTCCAACCTGGAGCGGATGCGGAAATATCTGGAGACGTCCAGACAGCAGGAGGGATCCAACCATGGCCACTGACAGCAAGATCATGGCCCGGGCCCTGGCCCGGTACCGCCGGGACGTGGAGCGCCGCCGGGAGCGGCAGCAGGTCCAGGAGGAGACCATTTTGCGGACGGTCCCTCGGGCGGCGGAGATCCAGCGGGAGCTGCGGGGCACCGTGGGGCAGATCGTGGCCGCCGCCTTCCGCCGGGGAGCGGACCCCACCAGCGCCATCCGGGCTTTGAAGGAGCGGAATTTGTCCCTCCAGCGGGAGCGGGCGGAGGTGCTGGTGGAAAACGGCTTTCCCTTCGACGCCCTGGACGGCAAGCCCTTTTGTCCCCGGTGCGGAGATACCGGTTTTACGGAGGCGGGACCCTGCAAGTGCCTCATGGCCTACTACACCCGGGAGCAGAACCAGGAGCTCTCCAAGCTCCTGGATTTGGGGGGGCAGAGCTTCGACACCTTCTCCTTCCAGTGGTACGACACGGCGGTGGATCCCAAGGAGAAGGTGAGTCCCCGGGAAAACATGGAGCTCATCTACGAGCTGTGCGCCAACTACGCCCACAGCTTCGGTCCCAAGAGTCCCAATCTGCTGATGAGCGGCCCGCCGGGCCTGGGCAAGACCTTTTTGTCCGCCTGTATCGCCCGAGAGGTCAGCGGCGCGGGGTTCTCCGTGGTGTACGACACCGCCTCCCACGTCTTCGCCCAGTTCGAGAGCGGCAAGTTCGGCCGGGACAACCCCTTTGACGACGACGCCAATACGGACATCAACCGGTATCTCAACTGCGATCTTTTGATTATGGACGACCTGGGCAGCGAGATGACCACCGCCTTTGTGGTCAGCGCGCTGTATCAGATCGTGAATACCCGGCTCATCACGGGAAAGCAGACTATTTTGAACACGAACCTCGGCACAGTGGAGCTGGGGAAGCGGTACAGCGCCGCGATCCTCTCCCGGCTGGAGGGGGAGTATCAGATCCTCACCTTCTTTGGAGAGGACATCCGCAAGAAGCGGCAGCGGTAATGAAAAAGAAAGCGGGAGCGGTCCACAGGGCCGCTCCCGCTGCGTTATGGGGCCTGCGCGGAAAGGCGCAGGCCTCGTGAGAGGTTTCCCATTTTTCCTCGGCTATCCGCCGTGGTGGTCCTGGCCGTGGTGGCCGCCGTTCTGTCCGGTCTGGGGGATGCTGCCCTGGCCGGAGGCACTGCCTTGACTGTCGGCGCTCTGACCTCCTCCGGCGCCCTGTCCGTTCCCGGCGGCAGGGCCCCCCTCCAGCTCCGCCAGCAGCGCCCGCAGCTGCCCCATGGTCATCTCCCCCGCCTCCTGGGCGGTGAGGGACCCTCCGGCGGCCTGGATCTCCACATAGGTCTGGTACTTCCCGTAGGAGAGCCCCAGGTCGTGGGCGCAGGCCACCGACGCCTGGTCCACCGCCCGGCAGGAGGCGTTCTCTGTTCCGGCGGTGCAGGCGGAGATGTAGCGGAGGATCTCCGCTCCCTGGTCCGCGTCCAGCTCCACAACGGAGATGGACAGCCACTCCCCCCGCTCCAGGCACGCCGCCACCGCGGGGCTCTCCACCACCCGGTCCACCGCCTGGGCGTAGGACAGGTGGAGCAGGCGGAGGGAGGCGGCCAGAGCCTCCCCGTCCTCCTGGTAGCCGCTGACCGCGATCACCCGGTCGAAGCGGTTCACCGTCAGCTCCAGGGAGGGGTTCACGTCGATGCTGATGACGGAGGTGGGGGTGCGGTAGACCGCCCCCAGGACCACCAGGGCCAGGCAGCAGCACGCGGCCGCCAAAGCCCCCAGCCGCCGCCTCCTCCGGCGGCGGGCGGCGGCCTCCAGCACCCGCTCCAGGGTGTCCGCCTTCAGGGACTCCTCCGCCCGGACGGTCTGAAAGGCCCTTACGATCTCATGCTCCATCGCCATTCCCCTCCAGCGCCCGTCTCAGCCGCTCCCGTCCCCGCGTCAGCAGGGTGTAGACCGTGTTGGTGTTCTTCCCCAGCAGCCGGGCGATCTCCGGGGCGGTGTACTGCTCGTAGTAGTGGAGATAGATGGCGGTGCGGTAGGCCTCCGGCAGGGCCAGCACTGCCTCCAGCACCGCGCCGTCCTCCTCCCGGACCGCCTGGACCGCCGCCTGCTCCAGCGGTACGGTACGGCGGCGGAAGAAGCTGCGCAGCAGGTCCTTGCAGGCGTTGATGGTGACCCGGATGAACCAGGCCCGCTCATGCTCGGCGCTTTCAAACGCAGTGGAGCTGAGGGTATATTTCAAAAACACCGTTTGAAAGATATCCTCTGTGTCGGCGTGATTTTTCAGATACAGCACGCAGAGCCGCTTCACGGTGTCCGCGTGGGCCTCCATGGCGCGGGTGACCTCTGGTTCTCCTCCTCCGACTTCCTGGAGAACAACTACAACGCCTACTCCTCCGGGGCCAATGGGGATCTGGCCATGAACGCGGTGGCCTCTCTCATCGGGGAGACCGACTCCATGGCCATCCGCAGCAAGTCCCTCAACTACAACTATCTCTCCATCACCGAGTCCGCCGCCTCCACCCTGAAGGTGCTGATGATCGGGGTCTTCCCTCTGGCGTATTTGGGGCTGGGGATCTATCTCGTCGTGCGGAGAAGGAGGCTGCAGCATGAAGCGGTCTAAGCGTTTGCTGGTCCTGCTGGGAGTCCTGGCAGTGGCCTGCGCCGCCACTCTGGTGGTCTGGCGTATGGAGGAGGAGAAGGAGCAGATCAAGGTCAGCGGGGAGGTGGTGCTGGAGATCCCCGCCGACCAGGTAATCGCCCTGTCCTGGGACTATGAGGACACGAGCTTGGCCTTCCACAAGGATGAGACCTGGCTCTACGACAGCGATGAGGCCTTTCCGGTGAGCGAGGAAGCGGTGGAGGAGCTTTTGGACCAGTTCTCTGCCTTCTCTGCCGCCTTCACCATCGAAGAGGCGGAGGATCTTGGACAGTACGGCCTGGCCGACCCCCTCTGTACCATTGAGATCTCCACGGAGGAGGAGAACTATGAGATCCTCCTGGGGGACTACAGCGCCATGGATTCCCAGCGGTACGTCTCTATCGGGGACGGCAACGTCTATCTGGCGGCGTCCGATCCCCTGGACGCCTACGACGTCACCCTGGAGGACATGATCCAGCACGACGATACCCCCTATTTTGAGACGGTCAGCGCCATTCGCTTCACCGGGGCGGCGGACTACGAGATCTTCTACGAGGAAGGCAACGCCGCCGCCTGGCGGGAGGAGGACGTGTACTTTACGGAGCAAAACGGGGAGGACCAACCCCTGGATGCCGCCCTGGTGGAGGATTACCTCCTCTCCATCACCGGCCTGGACCTCACCGACTATGTAACATACAACGCTACGGAGGAGGAGATCGCCGCCTGCGGTCTCGACGATCCGGAGCTGACGGTGGCGGTGGACTATTCCTATGAGGACGAGGCGGGGGAGACGGTCACTGACACCCTGACCCTCTCCCTCAGCCGGGATCCGGAGGAGCTGGCAGCCCAGACCGAGGATGGGGAGGAAGAGGAGGAGATCACCGCCTACGCCCGGGTGGGGGACTCCCAGATCCTCTATCAGATCTCCGGCAGCGACTATGAAACCCTTATGGCCGCCTCCTACGACGACCTGCGCCACCGGGAGATCCTGCCCGGGGACTATGAGAACGTGACGGGCCTCACCGTGACGTTGGAGGGGGAGACCTACGCCATCACCAGCGAAGGCGACGGCGACGACCGGACCTTCTTCTACGGCGAGGAGGAGCTGGACATGACCGACCTCCAGAGCGCCCTGGAGGCCCTGACGGCGGACAGCTTCACCGACGCCTCCCCCGCCGGGAAGGAGGAGATCCGGCTGACGGTGACCTTCGACCTGGAGGACCACCCCCAGACGGAGATCGTGCTGTACCGCCAGGACGGCAGCACCTGCCTGGCGGAGGTGGACGGCGAGCCGGTGGCCCTGGTGGACCGCTCGGCGGCGGTGGACCTCATCGAGGCCATCCACGCCATTGTCCTGACATAAAAAGACGGGCCCCCGGGGCGCAGCCGCGCCCCGGGGGCCCGTTCTCTGGCGGTCAGCAGGAGAGAAGGGCCGCCAGCAGGGCGGAGAGGAGGGCCTGCAGGGCCTTCCCCACCCAGTGCCACCCTGTCCGCAGTTCCCCGGTCACCGCCATGGTCTGGCAGTGGACCGACAGGCCGCCCCACCCCGTCAGCGCCGCCGCCCAGATGAAGCCCGCCTGGCCGGGGGACAGGGCCTGGAGCCCCGACACCATCTCCAGCACCCCCGCCGCCCCCGGCGGCAGCGCCGATGGCAGCAGCGCCGTCACCACCGGGAAAAACACCACAAAGGCGCAGATGGACACAAGGGCCTGGGCGGCGCCGGCCACCGCCTGGGGCAGCGCCCGGCCAGGGGACTCCGCCGCCGAAAGAGGCAGGGCGGGAGGCGGGGCCTTGCACCGCCGCATCCCCGCCAGGCGGCAGAGAATCATCCCTGTCAAGAGGGCCGACAGCAAATGGATCAGCCACAGATACACCCCCGCCCGGCTGCTGCGGAGCACCTGGGTCCCGGCAAAGGACAGCAGAAAGGCGGGGCCGCAGTTGTTGCAGAACCCGAGGCACACCTCCGCCTCCCGCCGGGACAAAAGCCCTTCCTCATAGAGCTGGGCGGCGGTCTGGGCCCCGGCGGGATAGCCCCCCAGAAGCCCCGCCAGCAGCGGCCCGGCGCAGATGCCCCGCATGTGGAACATCGGCCCCATAAAGGGGGCGCACAGCCGCTGCAGCGCCGCCGCCGCGCCCAGCTTCAACAGGAGGGACAGCACCACGAAAAAGGGGAACAGGGCGGGGATCACCGTGGCGGCGCACAGGGCCAGCCCATCCCGCACCGCCTGGGCCGCCTCCGCCGGACGCAGCAGCAGCGCCGCTCCCAATGCGGCGGCCGCCAGGATCGAAAGCACTCTCTTCATCCCATCACCGAGACAAGTATATGTCCCATCCCCGGAGGACCATGACCGGGCGGTTGATTTTTCCCCCGGGGTCCGGTATAATGGACCTACATTTCTTGGAACAAAGGAGGATCCCTTTATGATCCGTCATATCGTGATGTGGAAGTTCAAGAGCGGAACCGAGAAGGAGATGATGGAGTTCATCGAAAAGCTCCGTGGGCTCTACGGCGTCATCCCCCAGATCAAGGAGCAGGAGGTGGGGGTGGACTGCGCCGGCGGCGAGAACTACAGCGCCGTACTGGTGTCCCTCTTCGAATCCATGGAGGATCTGCAGGCCTACAAGACCGATCCCCGCCATGTAGCGGTGTCCAAGCTGTGCAAGGCCATCCGGGAGGACCGGGTGGCGGTGGACTACCAGGTGTGAGGTGACCTATGGCAGCTGTGTTTGAAAACTTCGGCCTCACCGATCTGGTGGCGAAGCCCGAGGACGCCCTGCGCCTGGCCACCCTGGCGGCGGTGGACGGGGCCAAGATCCGGGGCTACGGCGGCAACTACTTCCAGTACCGCATGGGCGACGCCCTGGTGGTGGTCCGCACCGCCATGGACTACGCCACCAACGAGTCGGAGCTCTTGGGCATGGACACCCACGCCGTGTCTGACAGCGTGTGGGAGTGCTCCCTGGTGGCGGACGTGACCCCGGCGGACTTCGACCCCCTGGAGCGGCGGCTGCTGGTGGAGAGCTCCACCGGCGGCATGGCGTCGGTGGAGCTGGTGAACGCCGACGTGCTGCCCGCCTTCTACCCCGGCACCCCCCTGCGGCTGAACATGGCCGCCTTCCCCCGGTGGGTGGACTACGCCGAGGACGAGGCGGGATATGTGGCTCTTCAGAAGACGAAAAAGGACGGGGAGAACCTGGTGCTGGCCCAGGGCGGCGTGTTCGCCTGCGGCTATGTGCTGAAAAACGACCCCCAGGCCCCGCCCACGGACCTGGAGGGCAACGAGGTGCTGCTGCGGGGCGTGGTAAAGGACGTGAAGGTGGGGGAGACCTTCATGGGCATGGAGCCCATGACCACCTTTATCCGGGCCACGGTGGAGACCCGGTTCGGAGACGTGGAGGTGTGCCATGTGGCCGAGCAGGTGGCGGAGGACCAGAAGGACCTGGTCAAGGTGGGGTCCATCTTGTCCGCCCTCTGCATCCTCTCCGGCGACCCGGCCATCGGGGACTATGCCGGCGGCGTCTGCCACAATGAGGCCGAGGACCTGTGCCTGCTCCGCAACTTCTTTGAAAACGGCGGCGCGGACCGGCTGCGCCCCGCTCTCCACTCCGACTGCGTCTACCACTCCGACTACTCCGGCCAGGACCTCCGGGGCCTGGAGGCCACCATCGCCCTTTTGAAGGACGTGGAAGGGGTGCTGGACGACGAGAGCCGCTACTTCGCCTACCCTGCCCGGATCACCCGGGTGGAGGAGGACGGCGGCGAGCCTCCCCGCTTTGGACAGGGGAAGGACTGTCTGCTGCTGGCCCAGGGCGGGCCGGAGCAGTATGTGGCGTTGTGCTTTGTGGTGCCGGACAGTGTGGGCCGCATCAAGGAAATTCATCTCAGTCAGGATGGGCGGTACCACTTCGAACGGACCGACCGGCAGGAGGACCCCTTCGCCGCCGTGGAGCCCCCCAAGGATGCTCTGGAGGCTATGCTGCCCTGGGCGGTGACCGCCGGGCTCATCGGGGAGGCGGAGGAGCTCACCGCCGACACCGCCTCCTTCCCCGCCTTTGAGGCGGCGGCCAAGGAGCGGCTGGCGGCCTTGCCCGCGGACGGCGACCTGCGGACGCTTTTTGGGGATCTTTTCGCCGCCGCTGCGGGGGGAGACCGGGAACAGGGTGAGGCTTTGTACGACGGCTTTCAGATGTACGCGGAGCTGGCCAAGCCGGACCAGACCGCCTACGCCCAGCAGCTGCTGAACGCCTTGGTGCTGGTGCAGCGGTTCGGAGAGCTTCACCGAAAGGGATAGACAGAGACAATGAGAGGCGGAGAGCTGCGGCTCTCCGCCTCTCATTGTTCAGTCGGCGTGGAACAGGGCGTCTACCGTAGTCCCCAGCTCCTTTGCCAGGTGAAAGGCCAGGGTCAGGGTGGGATCGTACTTGTTGTTCTCAATGGCGTTCACCGTCTGTCGGGAGACGCCGCACCGTTTGGCCAGCTCCTCCTGGGAGAGGCCCAGCTCCTTTCGCTTCGCTCGGATCCCGTTGTCCATCTCAGCCTCCGTATTTCCGCTTGTAAATCAGCAGGATCACAAAGTACAAAATGGCAGCGGTGCTCAGCACGATGAAGGGATTTACCGACACCGCCTCATTTCTGACCATGCATTCCACGATGGAGATCACAAGACCGCCCGCCGTGCCCACCAGCGTCCAGGTCCCCGCCTTCCACACGATGAGCTGCCGCCGCTCGTCCCCCGGCCGGACCAGGGACACGATCATGCACACGTCCAGCACCACCGAGAGCAGCAAAAACAGGCCGAAGGCAATAAGGCCCAGATGCTCCCAAGAAAATCCACCGATGTTCATATCAGTTCCTCCTGTCTCCTGTGTCGAAGATGTTGCTGATAGTGTCAAATTCTTTTGACATTATCAGCATAGCAGACGGCGTTCGATATGTCAAGAGTTTTTTACATTTTTGAGAGACGACACCGGGGGCTTGCCTTTTGGCGCGGGATATGGTACAGTAGAAACAGAAGAAACCGACCTCATATAATTTCGCTTTTATGGTGCGAAAGTTTCTACCGGGCCGCCGAAAAGGCCCTGCTATGAGTGTCCCTCCGGGCTGCCGGCGGGGACGCTCTTTTGTTTTTTCTTGAGAAAGGACGTGTGCCGACATGACCACCATTCTGCACGGAAATATTCTTCATGCTCCCCGGTTCGGGGAATTTGCCGCCATTCCCGGCGGATATCTGGCGGCGGAGGACGGGGAGATCCGCTATGTGGGGGAGACCCTGCCGGAGGCGTACCGGGGCCTTCCGGTGGAGGACTTCGGGGACAAGCTGATTTTGCCCTCCTTTGCGGACCTCCACCTCCACGCCCCCCAGTACCCCATGCTGGGTATGGGCATGGACCTGCCCCTTCTGGACTGGCTCAGCACCTACACCTTCCGCACCGAGGCGAGGTTTGCTGACGGGGACTTTGCCCGGAAGGTCTACGGTCAGCTGGCCCGGGAGCTCATCGCCTGGGGCACCACCCGGGCGGTGGTGTTCTCTTCCATCCACACTGAGGCCACCTGGATCCTCATGGAGGAGCTGGAGGCGGCGGGGGTCACCGGCTATGTGGGGAAGGTGAACATGGACCGCAACAGCACCCCTGACTACCAGGAGACCACCGAGGAATCTCTGCGGGAGACGGAGCGGTGGCTGGAGGGCTGTCATTTCGATCATATCAAGCCCATCCTCACCCCCCGCTTCACCCCCTCCTGCTCCGATGAGCTGATGGCGGGGTTGGGAAAGCTGGCCCGGGAGCGGGATCTGCCGGTCCAGTCCCACCTGTCGGAGAACCTGGGGGAGATCGCCTGGGTGAAGGAGCTCCACCCTGACTGTGAACGCTACTGGGAGACCTACGACAAGTTCGGTTTGTGGAAAGAGGGGACCCTCATGGCCCACTGCGTCCACAGCGACCAGACGGAGCAGGCGGCCATGGCGAAGGCCGGTGTGGCGGCAGTCCACTGCGCCGCCTCCAACGTGAACATCTGCAGCGGCACCGCCCCGGTGCGCCAGCTCATTGACAACGGCGTGTGGGTGGCCTTAGGGTCCGACATCGCCGGAGGAGACAAGCTGAGTATGGCTGCCAACGTGGTGCTGACTCTCCGGGCCTCCAAGGTCAAGTGCATGGAGACCGGCGTGCCCTTCCTCACGGTGCCGGAGGCCTGGTATCTGGGGACCACCGCCGGACACCAATACTTCGGCGGCGGCGAGGGCTTCGCCGTTGGGGACCGGCTCCACGCCATGGTGGTGGACGACAGCACTCTGCCGCCTCCCGCCCGGGAGCTGAGCCTCCAGGAGCGTCTGGAGCGGTCCCTGTACCTGATGGAAAAGGACCACATCGCCGCGGTCTACAGCGACGGGAGACGGGTGAAGTAAGTCGAAATTCTGAGAGAAATGAAAACAGGGAGTATTTTGCGTCGAGCAAAATACTCCCTGTTTCGTATTTTTAGGGTTACAGCATAGGAAATCGGGTGCTGCGGTGCTCCTCCAGCGCCGCTGCCAGGGCGTCGATGGCCTCGGTGGTGGTGTCCGGGCCGAAGCTCACCCGGATCACCCCGGCGGCGGTGCGCTTGGGCAGGGACATGGCGGTGAGGACGTGGCTCAGCTTTCCCTGGTGGCAGGCGGACCCGGCGGAGACGCAGATGCCCTTGGCCCCCAGGTCGTTGACGATGTTCTGGCTGGGGTACCCCGGCAGGGACACCGAAAGGATGTGAGG
>CALXDB010000070.1 GCA_944386955.1 uncultured Oscillospiraceae bacterium | reverse complement strand
GTCCATGTCCTCCGCCTGGAGAATGGAGTCGGTGAGCAGGCGGATGGTGGCCAGAGGGGTCTTCAGCTCGTGGGAGGCGTCGGAGACGAACCGGCGGCGGGACTCCTCTGTCACCTGGAGACGGCCGGTAAGGTCGTTGAACTCATCGGCAATCTGGGCGATCTCGTCGTGCCCCCCCACGTCGGCCCGGTGGTTGTAAGAGCCCTCCCGAACGCCGCGGATGGCGGAGAGCAGCTGCTCGATGCGGCTGGTGAGGAGCTTGCTCAAAAGAGTGCTGAGGGTCAGCACCACCGTACCCACGGCAATGGAGATGGTGAAAAGGCTCTTCTGCAGCCCCTCCAGCACCTCGCCCTGGGTCCGGTCGTATTCGTAGACGTACACCGCTCCGATGGTTTCGCTGCGGTAGATCACCGGCACGGCGGCGCAGGTGCGGAAGGCCCCATCCTGGTAGGCGAAGAAAAAGGCGTCGTTGCCGTGGAGGGCCTCCACCAGCTCCGTGTAGAACACCTGGTAGCCTGTGGCATTGCCTACCTCCCGGGTGTCGTAGAGGATCTTCCCGGCACTGTCGGTGACGATGGCCCGGGACACGCCGGTGATCTCCATCACCGCCAGAGCCTGGGCCACATTCTCCTCCGTCAGCTGGCTGAGGCCGGCCATGGCGCTGGTCATGGTCTCCATGCTGCTTCTGAGGCTGCTCTCCTTGGAGGAGAAGATCATGTCCCGGGACACCGACAGAGGGTAGGTGTTCATGAACACCAGCACAGCCGCGATGACCAGGATGTAGCTCAGCCCGATCTTATATTGCAGGCTGGTCTTACCCTTTAAAATAGTAGCCCACTCCCCACTTGGTCAAAATGTACTCCGGCTGGGCGGGATTGGACTCCAGCTTTTCCCGCAGCCGCCGGATGTGGACGTCCACCGTCCGATAGTCCCCGGCGTAGGAATAGCCCCACACTACGTTCATCAGGCTCTCCCGGCTGTAGACCCGCCGGGGGTTTTTCATCAGAAGCTCGATGAGGTCGTACTCCTTGGCCGTCAGCTCCACAGTCTTTCCGTCCCGCAGAGCCACCCGCTGCTCCGTATCCAGGGTGATATCTCCCACCGTGATGGCGGAGGAGGTCTTGGCCCCGGCTCCGGCTCCCGCCCGGCGAAGCATGGCCCGGATGCGGGCCTTCAGCTCCAGAATGTTGAAGGGCTTGGTGATGTAGTCGTCCGCCCCGCACTCAAAGCCGATGATTTTGTCCGTGTCCTCGCTGCGGGCGGTGAGCATGATGATGGGCACATTGGAAAACTGGCGGATCTGGACACAGGCCTCCAGCCCGTCGATCTCCGGCATCATGAGATCCAAAATCATAAGGTCGTAGTCGTTGTTTTTTGCCAGCTCCACGGCGGTGCGGCCGTCGTAGGCCGTCTCCACCTGGTAGCCCTCATTCTCCAGGTTGAATTTGATGCCCTTCACCAAAAGGCGCTCGTCGTCTACCACTAAAATTTTCATTTTGATTCCTCCTGTTTCTGCGTCTGCCCGTCTCCCACCGTGACAAGCCCCTGAAGGTCTGCCAGAGTGGCTTCGCCAATGCCGCTGACCTCCAGCAGCTGCTCCACCTCTGTAAAGGGGCCGTGGGTCTGCCGCCAAGTGATGATCCGCTCTGCCAGCACCGGTCCGATGCCAGGCAGAGTGTCCAGTGCCGCCTCGTCTGCGGTATTGAGGTCCACCGGCGGCGACTCCTCCGGAGTCACATCCTCCTGGGAGGACCGGGCAGTGATGCGGTAGTCCCAGCTGCCGTCCTGCTGGACGGAGCGGGCGGCGGCTACCAGAAGGCAGAGAAAAATCGCTGTCAAAACCAGAAGCCCATGTTCACTTTTTGTCAAAAATCTCCTGTGCTTCACGGTTGAACTCCCACATAGAATTTGTTATACTACTTATATTGTACTGTCGCATTTTGTCAAAAATCGTTCTGCCATTTGGTAGTATATCATAAGGAACCGGAGTATGCCATGAAAAATCGTCGTCTTCTTACTGTTTTTTTCCTGTGTATCCTGGTGTTCGTCACCCTCCTGACGCCCTTCGCCGCCGCGGAGGAAGCGGAAGAAGAGGGGGGGACGGTGGTCATGCCGGCCATTGAGATTCCGGCCAAGGCCTCTCTGCTTATCGACCCGGAGACAGAGGAGATTCTCCACCAGGACAATATCCACGAGCGGCTCTATCCCGCCAGCCTCACCAAGATCATGTCCACCCTCCTGGTGCTGGAGGCGGTGGACAGCGGCAAGCTGACCATGGACCAGGAGATCACTGCCACCTCCTCGGCACTGGACCCGGTGCCGGACAACGCCAGCACCGCGGATCTGAACGTGGGAGAGACTCTAACGGTTCAGGATCTGCTCTACTGCGTGATGGTGGTGTCCGCCAATGAGGCCTGCAACATTCTGGCGGAGGCGGTATCCGGCTCCATCGATGCGTTTGTGGAGGCTATGAACGCCAAGGCCCAGGCTCTGGGCTGTGAGGATACCCACTTCGTCAATACCAGCGGCCTTCACGACGACGACCACTACACCACTGCCTGGGATATGTATCTCATCACCAAGGCGGCCATGTCCCATGAGGAGTTCATGCCCATCGCCGACACCGCCTACTTCACCCTTCCCGCCACCTATGCCGCCGACGGCACTCAGTTCCACAAGGAGAGGACCCTCTATACCACCAACCTGCTGCTGAGCCCCTACCGGGGCCGGGGCTATGTCTACTCCGCCGCCCAGGGCATCAAGACCGGCACCACCACTCCCGCCGGCAACTGCCTCATCTCTCTGGCGGAGAAGGAGGGGCGGGCTCTGCTGGGAGTCATTCTGGGGGCGGAGACCGTCACTGGCGAGAACGGCGACACCGACAACCAGAGCTTTTCCGGTATGATCAAGCTTTTCGACTGGGGGTTTGACAATTTCAGCCGCAAGACCATCCTTACCACCAAGAGCTTCATGGGGGAGGTAAAGGTTTCCCTGTCAGAGATCGACCATGTGGTGGTCCAGCCTGCCCGGGATGTGGAGCGGCTGCTGCCCAAGGACCTGGCGGTGGAGGACCTGACGCTGACGGAGTTCTACCCCAGCGAGGAGGTGGAGGCTCCGGTGTCTAAGGGGGACGTGCTGGGGCAGCTGACGGTGAGCTACGGGGATGTGGAGTACGCCACCGTGGATCTGCTGGCCCAGGATGACGTGGCTGCCTCCCGGCTGCTGGTGTTTCGCCGGGATGTAACGGAGTTCGTCTCCCGCCGGGAGGTCCAGCTGGGGGCCGTCGCCGTGGTGGCGGTGATCCTGGTGATTCTGATCCTGGTGAAGACCTCCGGACGGCGCCGCCGGCGCTACGGCCGGGGCGGCGGATACGGCGGCTACCGCAGCAACTACCGGGGCCGCAAGCGGAGATAACAGGAAAAACAGCGGAGCCCTCCCAGGGCTCCGCTGTTTTTTTACAGGTCTCCGTCCCGGAGAGGGCCGCTTCCGATAGGGGAGGGCGCTGTCAGCCGCTCTCCCGCTGGATGAGGGTCCAGGGCAGGGCCAGGGAGCCGCCGCCCCCGCCGTGGAGCAGCCGCAGCAGGTGCTCCGCTGCTACCCGGCCGATGCGGTTGGGCCGGTGGCCCAGAGAGGTGATATGGACGGGACTGATCTGACTGTAGTAGCTGTCGTCAAAGCTGACCACCGCCACCTCATCGGCCACCTTCCGCCCCATGGCTGTAAGCTCCCGGATGAGGTAGAAGGCGATTTCATCGTTGTAGCACACCACCGCCGTGGCGCCGTTGAGCCGGTCGGAGAGAAAGCGGCGCAGCAGGGAGGGGTTCTGCCGTTCCACGATCTCCGCCCGGTCCTCGGTATCGTACCACCAGAAGCGGCGGTCGTGGATCTCCGCGCCGCGGTCCCGCAGGGCGGAGATGCAGCCGTGGTAACGCTCATGGCCCTGCAGGTCATCACTCTTGAAGATCCCGGCAATCTGCCGGTGGCCCCGCTCCAGAAGATAGGACACCAGCTGGTAGCCGCCGCCGTAGTTGTCGTCGCTGACGCAGGGAATGTCCGGCAGATTGGAGTAGGAGGCGTGGAGAAAGACCAGAGGGTGGTTGTTGCGGAGGAGCTTTTGGTAGAGGTCGGAGTTGGGATTGGGCAGGGCCGTCTTGGAACCCTCCACCAAAATCCCGTCCACCGGGTTGGCCAGAAGATTCTGCAAAATCTCCCGTTCCCGGCTTACCTGGTTCTCTGTGGCGTAGATAGAGGTGGAGAACCCGTGCTGGGAAAAGACGCTCTGGGCGTCATGGAGGATGGTGGGGAAGATGTACTCGTCAAAAAACGAAGTGACAATGGTGATCTGATGGCGGCTGGCCTGGGCGGCCCCGATGGCATAGGAGCCGCTGCCCTGCCGTTTCTCAATCAGACGCTCGTCAGCCAGAAGCTGCAGGGCGTGTCGGACCGTCTGGCGGCTCACCTGATAGCGGGCGGACAGGGCCTGCTCCGTGGGCAGCTTCTCCCCGCAGTGCCCGTCCACATGATCCCGCCGGAGGATCTCAGCCAGCTGCTGGTATTTGGATGCCACCGCAGTCCCTCCTTTCTCCAGTGGTGCGGGAAGTTGTTTTCTTTTATTATAGCAGAACCTGGCAAGATGCAGACGGGAGAATGGTTGACTTTTTTACTGCTTTTTGTCTGCTTCGGGAAAGAATAACCAACTGGCGCCCCAGTGCCATATGGCAAAATGACGAAAATGAGCGAGTTATTTTGGCCGCATTTCAGGAAATCCCGCAGTTTTTTTTGACCATTGGCAAATTGACTAGGAGCAAATTTTTTTCAGTTGCCTGCGAAATTTGCAAAATTAAGAAAAATGTTCGCTTTCATCGTAAAATAATAAACTGATTTCTAAAAATAATCTACCTTTTTTTAGAACTCATTCTGGTTATAACAGAAATTCAAAAAATTTGTATTGTGCGCTAATACAAATTTGTGGTTTTTATACAATGTTGTATTGACTTTGCGGGGGAAACGGAGTTTAATGTGAAGGAAGAACTCCCCAATGGCCCGGCCAGGCCGGAAGCGGCATGCTTTGGGGAGAAATCTATCAGAAAAGGAGATTACCATGAAGAAGTTATTGAGCATTGTTCTGGCCCTTGTGATGGTGCTGGCCCTGGTGGCCTGCGGCAACACCACCAACAACAACGGCACCGTCGACAACGGCACCGTCGACAACGGCGGCGCCAGCAGCAACGACGGCAGCAGCGACGCTGAGCAGACCGGCGCCGGCAAGACCGTGGGTATCGCCATGCCCACCCAGTCCTCTGAGCGCTGGATCAACGACGGCGCCAACATGAAGGCCCAGCTGGAGGCCCTCGGCTACGAGGTGGTCCTGCAGTACGCTGAGGACGACGTGCAGATGCAGGTCTCCCAGATTGAGAACATGGTGGCCCAGATGGTGGACTGCCTGGTCATCGCCGCTGTTGACTCCGGCGCCCTGACCGCCGTGGAGGCCCAGGCCAAGGCCGCCGGTATCCCCATCATCGCCTATGACCGCCTGCTGATGGACACCGACGCTGTTTCCTACTACGCCTCCTTCGATAACAAGGGCGTGGGCACCGCCATCGCCAACTACATCGTTGAGGCCAAGGATCTGGAGAACGCCGAGGCCAACGGCGAGAGCTACACCATCGAGTTCTTCATGGGCTCTCCCGACGACAACAACGCCGTGCTGCTCCACCAGGGCATCATGGAAGTCCTGCAGCCCTATCTGGACAGCGGCGTTCTGGTCTGCAAGACCGGCCGTACCTCCTTCGACGAGACCTGCATCCTGCGCTGGAGCCAGGAGACCGCTCAGCAGTGGTGCGAGAACTACCTCTCCGGCTTCTATGCCGACGAGGATCTGGACATCGTCTGCTCCGCCTTTGACGGCTTTGCCTACGGCTGCCGCTCCGCTCTGGAGGCTGCCGGCTACACCGATGCCAACTGGCCCCTCATCACCGGCCAGGATGCCGAGCTCATGGCTGTGAAGAACATCATCTCCGGCAAGCAGACCATGTCCATCTATAAGGACACCCGCCTGCTGGCTGAGAAGTGCGTGACCATGGTCAACGCCGTGATCAACGGCACCGAGCCCGAGATCAACGATACCACTACTTACGACAACAACGTCCTGGTGGTGCCCTCCTACCTGTGCACCCCCGTGGCCGTTGACGCCGGCAACTATGAGGAGCTGCTGATCGACGGCGGTTACTACACCGCTGAGCAGCTGGCTGAGTAATCCCTAACCGTACCGGAAGACCTGCGCGCAACAAACGGAGGGCGGCGGCATTCGCCGCCGCCCTCTTTCTCCTCAGTCCGCTTGAGAAGGCGCACGAGGAGGATTGAGGAGTTTAGATGAAGGAGTTGAAAGAATGGCAGAGTATATCCTGGAAATGAACCATATCGTCAAGGCGTTCTCCGGCGTGCGGGCCCTGGACGATGTGAATTTCAAGGTCCGGCAGGGCGAGATCATGGCCATCTGCGGAGAGAACGGCGCCGGCAAATCCACGCTGATGAACGTCCTCTCCGGCGTGTACCCCTACGGCGAATATACCGGCGACATCGTCTACAAAGGCGAGGTCTGCAAGTTCCACAACATCCGCGAGAGCGAGAGAAAGGGCATCGTCATCATCCATCAGGAGCTGGCGCTGAGCCCCTACCTGTCCATCGCGGAGAACGTATTTATCGGCAACGAGCGCAAGCACGGCGGCATGATCGACTGGACCGAGACCCGCCGGGCGGCACAAGAGCTTCTGGCCCGGGTGGGTCTGGAGCATGAGAACGTGAACGTGCCCGTCAACAGCCTGGGCGTAGGTAAGCAGCAGCTCATTGAGATCGCCAAGGCCCTGGGCAAGAAGGCGGACCTCCTCATTCTGGACGAGCCTACCGCCGC
The DNA here is from genome assembly GCA_944386955.1 of uncultured Oscillospiraceae bacterium. Lineage (GTDB taxonomy): Bacteria > Bacillota > Clostridia > Oscillospirales > Oscillospiraceae > CAJFPI01. The sequence continues at coordinate 4,506 of CALXDB010000070.1, read as the reverse complement.
CCTGAACGACAAGGAGAGCCAGCAGCTTTTGGATCTGATGCTTCAGCTGAAGGCCCAGGGCATGACCTGCATCATCATTTCCCACAAGCTCAACGAGATCAGCTATGTGGCAGATTCCATCACCATCATCCGCGACGGCCACACCATCGAGACTTTGCAGAAGGGCGTGGACGACTTCTCCGAGGAGCGGATCATCAAGGGCATGGTGGGCCGCGAGCTGACCAACCGCTATCCCAAACGTGAAGACTGCAAGATCGGCGACGTGATCTTCGAGGTGAAGAACTGGAACGTGTTCCACCCCGACGACGCCAACCGCCAGGTTTTGAAAAATATCAACCTCCAGGTCCGCGCCGGCGAAGTGGTGGGCCTGGCAGGCCTCATGGGCGCCGGACGGACGGAGTTGGCCATGAGCATCTTCGGCCGAACCTATGGCCAGAAGATCTCCGGCGAGATCTACATCAACGGCAAGAAGGTGGAGATCAAGAACGTCCAGGACGCCATCAACAACAAGCTGGCCTATGTGTCTGAGGACCGGAAGACCTACGGCCTGGTCCTCATCGACAGCATCAAGTTCAACATGACCCTCTCCGCCCTGCGCAAGTTCTTCTCCCGCAAGGGCGTGGTGGACCAGAACAAGGAGGCGGTGAAGGCGGAGGAGTACCGCCACCGCATCAACGTGAAGACCACCACCGTGGAGCAGGCGGTGGGCTCCCTCTCCGGCGGCAACCAGCAGAAGGTGGTGCTGGCCAAGTGGATGCTCACCGAGCCGGATGTGCTGATCTTGGACGAGCCCACCCGCGGCATCGACGTGGGCGCCAAGTACGAGATCTACTGCGTCATCAACGAGCTGGCCAAGGCCGGCAAGGCTGTGATCATCATCTCCTCCGAAATGCCGGAGATCATCGGTACCTGCGACCGCACCTACATCCTCAACGAGGGTGAGATCGCCGGGGAGCTGTCCAGCGGCGCGATCACCCAGGAAGCCATCATGGGCGCCATCATGGCCCACAACAGAAAGGGAGAAGTGTAATGGAAAATACCACTGTGAAAACCGTGGCTCAGAAGAAGGTCAACCTGAGCATGAAGCAGTACGGCATGGTGCTGGCCCTCATCGCCGTGTACCTGATCTTCGCCGTCATCACCGGGGGCAAGAACCTGGCCCCCATGACCGTCAACAACATCATCATGCAGAACGGCTACGTCATCATCCTGGCCGTGGGCATGCTGCTGTGCGTCCTGACCGGTAACGTGGATCTGGGCGTCGGCTCCGTGGTGGCCACCTGCGGCGCTGTGGCCGGCACCCTGATCGTGGACTTCGGCGTCAGCTCCCCCCTGGCCATGCTGGCCTCCCTGGCGGTGGGCGCTCTCTTCGGCGCCTTCGTGGGCTTCTTCGTGTCCAAGCTGGAGATCCCCCCCTTCATCGTCACCCTGGCCACCATGCTGATGGGCCGCGGCCTCTGCTACGTTATCCTCCAGGCCCAGACCAAGGGCCCCCTGCCCGCTGACTACATCTGGGTCAGCACCGGCTTCCTTCCCACCATCAAGCTGGGCGTTGCCGCTGACGGCACCGGCGGTGTGGACCTGATCTGCCTGCTGGTGGCCGCCGTCATCGCCGTTCTGGTGGTGCTCAGCGACGTGCGTTCCGTGGCCGTGGCCAAGAAGAACGGCCTGCCCACCGTCCACACCTGGCAGCTGGCCGTGAAGGACATCATTATCATCGGCATCGAGGGCTTCTTCTTCTACAAGCTGGGCAAGTACAACGGCATCCCCATCCTGCTGATCCTGGTGGCCATCGTGGTGGGCATCTACCACTTCATCACCACCCAGACCGTGGCCGGCCGTCAGATCTACGCCATGGGCGGCAACGCCAAGGCTGCCCGCCTCAGCGGCATCAACACCCAGAAGGTGTTCTTCTGGGTCTACGCCAACATGGGTCTCCTCTGCGGTCTCGCCGGTATCGTCCTGTCCGCCCGTAACGCCTCCGCCACCCCCAAGGCCGGCGACGGCTTTGAGATGGACGCCATCGCCTCCTGCTACATCGGCGGCGCTGCCACCTCCGGCGGCGTGGGCACCATCATCGGCGCGGTGGTCGGCGCCTTCATCATGGGCATTCTGAACATCGGCATGTCCCTGGCCGGCTTCGACACCAACGTCCAGAAGATCGTCAAGGGCGCGGTGCTGCTGGGCGCCGTGACCGTGGACCTGCTGAGCAAGCGCAAGAAGGGCTGAGCCAGATCTAAAAAATCAAACACAAGACCCCGGAAGGAGAATCGTGCATGGGGAAATTTTTCGGCAGGCAGGTGACCCAGGTGACCCTGCTCCTGCGGCTGGTGTGCGGCGGATACCTGCTGTATCTGGCGTGGGAGCTGCGGGGGGCCGTATTCGGCCCGGAGCGGCAGCTGGGGATCGTCCTGGCAGCGGCGGTGTTCGCCGTGGCGGGCCTGCTCCTGTGCGTGTTCTCCCTCCGGGGTCTTATTCGCCGGGAGTATGAGACCTCCGACCCAGAGGGGGAGGAGGACCAGGGCTCCGACGGCGGCAAGGAAGACTGATTTCTGAAAAAAGGGAGGACCCCTGAGGATGGAAGAGACAAGGAAACAGACCATAGCGGCAGGCGGCGCCTTTTTGGGCATTGAGATGGGCTCCACCCGCATCAAGGCGGTGCTCATCGATGAGAAGGGCACCCCCCTGGCCTCCGGCGACCACGGCTGGGAGAACCGGCTGGAGGACGGGCTGTGGACCTACACGTTGGAGGACGTGTGGACCGGCCTGCAGGACGCCTACGCCAGGATGGCCGAGGACGTGCAGAAGCAGTACGGCGTGACCCTCACCGCCCTGCGGGGCATGGGCTTCTCCGCCATGATGCACGGCTACATGGCCTTTGACGAGGCGGGAGAGCTGCTGGTGCCCTTCCGCACCTGGCGCAACACCAACACCGGCGCGGCCGCCGAGACCCTGACGGAGCTGCTGCAGTTCAACATCCCCCAGCGCTGGAGCGTGGCCCACCTCTATCAGGCCATTCTCAACGGGGAGGCCCATGTGCCCCAGATCCGCTTTTTCACCACCCTGGCGGGCTACGTCCACTGGAAGCTCACCGGGGAGAAGGTGCTGGGCATCGGCGACGCCTCCGGCATGTTCCCCATCGACAGCACCGTCAACGACTACGACGCCGCCATGCTGGACGCCTTCGATGAGAAGGTGGCCTCCTATGGCTTCCCCTGGAAGATCCGGGATCTGCTGCCCAAGGTGCTGCTGGCCGGCGAGGACGCGGGCAGGCTGACGGCGGAGGGCGCCAAGCTCCTGGACCCCACCGGGGCGCTGCAGGCCGGCGTGCCCATCTGCCCCCCCGAGGGCGACGCGGGCACCGGCATGGCCGCCACCAACTCCGTGGCCGCCCGGACCGGCAACGTGTCCGCCGGCACCAGCGTGTTCGCCATGTTCGTGCTGGAGAAGGCCCTCAGCCGCTACTACACGGAGATCGACATGGTGACCACCCCCACCGGCAAGCCGGTGGCCATGGTCCACTGCAACAACTGCACCAATGAGATCAACGCCTGGGCCGGCGTGTTCCGGGGCTTCCTGGAGGCCCTGGGCCAGAAGGCGGATATGAACGCCGTCTACACCGCCATGTTCCGCACGGCTCTGGCCGCGGAGAAGGACGCCGGGGGCCTGGTGCTCTACAACTTCCTCTCCGGCGAGCCGGTGGCCGGCATGACCGAGGGGCGGCCCCTGCTGGTCCGCAGCCCCGAGGCCAAGCTGAACTTCGCCAACTTCATGGCCGCCCAGCTCTACTCCGCCGTGGGCGCCCTGAAGCTGGGCATGGACATCCTGGCCGAGGAGCAGGTGGCGGTGGACCGCCTCCTGGGCCACGGCGGCTACTTCAAGACCCCCGAGGTGGGGCAGCGGGTCATGGCCGCGGCCATGGGCGCTCCGGTGTCTGTTATGGAGACCGCCGGCGAGGGCGGCCCCTGGGGCATGGCCCTGCTGGCCGCCTACGCGGTGTGCAGACAGTCCGGCCAGACCCTGGAGGACTACCTGGAGCGGCAGATCTTCGCCGGTCAGGAGTGCGTCACCCTGTCCCCCGATCCGGAGGACGTGGCGGGCTTCCAGGCCTTCATGGAGCGGTATAAGAAGGGCCTGCCTGCGGAGCAGGCGGCTGTGGACGCCCTGCGGTAAGCAGGTACATTTTGAAAACGAGGTAATTTTGCCATGGATATGAAGCAGAGAGAGTTTTGGTTTGTGGTGGGCAGTCAGTTCCTGTACGGCCCCGAGGTGCTGGAGACCGTGGCGGCCCGGGCCGCCGAGATGGTGGAGAAGATGAACGCCTCCGGTAACCTGCCCTGCAAGCTGGTGTACAAGGTCACCGCCAAGACCAACAAGGAGATCGCCGATGTGGTCAAGGAGGCCAACTACGACGACAAGTGCTGCGGCGTCATCACCTGGTGCCACACCTTCTCCCCCTCCAAGATGTGGATCAACGGCTTTGTGAACCTCCAGAAGCCCTACTGC
>CALXDB010000069.1 GCA_944386955.1 uncultured Oscillospiraceae bacterium | reverse complement strand
GTGGGCGAGATGGCCCTGATGATCGTGGTGGCCGTGCTGTCCTCCGTGGGCATGAGCGGCGTCCCCGGCGGCGGCTATATCGGCGAGTTCATCATGTGCTCCATCTTCTTCCCCGACCAGCTGGAGGTGGCCTACGGCATCGCCATTACCATCGGCAACCTGGTGGACCCCCCGGCTACCATGATCAACTCCGCCGGCGACTACGTCGTCAGCTATGTGGTCTCCCGGTTCGTGGACGGCAAGGACTGGCTCCAGAAGGCTTTCGCCGAGGGCCGCGTCCAGGGCGTCTCCAAGAAGTGATCCTCTCTTCCGGACAGTATCAGAGCCCCCGCGGATTTGCCTGCGGGGGCTCTTCGTCTCTATTTCATGCGGAAAAGAAGCAGGACCGCCGAGGCGCGGTCCTGCTTCTTTTTTCCCCTCAGCCGCGGTGGAGGCTCTGGCGCACCGCGTCCTCCGCCAGCTGCCGCCGCATGAGCCTGGGCATCCAGCGGCCGGAGTTGTAGTAGATCAGGAAGACAGCAGAGGAGACGCCCCAGGTCACCGGGAACACGATGGAGATGGACAGCAACGAGGCGTGATCCAGCCCGTAGAGCCAGAGGTAGACGATCCGCAGCAGGCACACGAACACCAGGGTGATGATGGTGGGCTTGATGGCGTTGCCCACCGCCCGCATGGTGGCGGCAAAGACCTCCGTGCAGGAGAAGAGGGCATAGAAGAGGCAGGTGTAGATGGTCACCGTGACGCCGGCCTGGATCACCGCCGGCTCCCCCTTGGCGAAGAGGCTGATGAGGGGATAACGAGCCAGACAGGCCACCGCCGAAAACAGCAGGGACACGATGAGGTGGATGGAGAGGCCTGTGGCGATGGACCGCTTCACCCGGTCGGGCCGCCGGGCGCCGTAGTTCTGGCCCACAAAGGTCATCACCGTGATGCCGATGGCGTTGCTGATGGGCCAGTAGATGTCGTCCAGCTTTCGGTAGGCGGACCAGCCTGCCACCACGTCGGTACCCAGGCTGTTCACCGCCGTCTGCACCACCATGTTGGCGATGTTGTACATGGCGGACTGGAAGCCGCTGGGCAGGCCGATCTGCAGCATCCGCCGCAGCACTTCCCTGTTGATCTGGGGGTGGCGCAGGTCCGGCCGCACATGCTCCGGCAGGCGCAGCAGCGTGATCAGCACCAGCACGGCGCTGACGGTCTGGGCGATGGTGGTGGCCACGGCGGCGCCGATGACCGCCATCTCAAAGACCACCACGAAGAGGAGGTCCAGGGCGATGTTCAGCACCATGCTCACCGCCAGGAACAGCAGGGGCTTTTTGGGATCTCCCATGGCCCGGAGGATCCCGCTGCCCATGTTGTAGATCATGGAGGGGATCATGCCCAGGAAGTAGAAGTGGAGGTAATCCACGGAGAATTCCATGGTGTCCGGCGTGGTCCGCAGCAGCTCCAGCAGGGGCCGGGCCGCCGCCACCCCCAGCACTGTCAGCAGTGCGCCGCTGGCCAGAGCCAGCACCACGGCGTTCTGCACGCCCCGGCGCACCAGTTCATATCGGCCCGCCCCGTAGTGCTGGGCAATGACCACCGAGGCGCCGGAGGCCAGGGCCACAAAGAAGTTGACCAGAAGAAAAATGATGATGGCGGAGGACCCGCCCACCGCCGCCAGGGCCTCCTTGCCCACAAAACGGCTGACGATGACGGTGTCCGCCATATTGTACAGCTGCTGCAGCAGGGTCCCCAGCATGATGGGGAGGAAAAACCGCAGCATTCCCCTCCAGATCGAGCCCTCGATGATGCTGTCGTGGGCCAGTGTTTTCGGCATGATCTCATCCTCCTACCAGAGTTGTCATACATTTATACGCCTTTTTTCTATGGTTGGCAAGGGGGTTTTTTTGATTTCTCTTTGAAGAAAGCGAGATTTTTTGATAAAATAGCAGCGGCGGGGCAGCTCCCCTGCTCTGCCTTACCAAATATTGTAAAGCAAAGCCGGCGGGAATGCAATGCGGAGTTCCTCTCCCGCCGCATCAAAAAGGAGCGAAACACATGGGAAAGATTTATGAGATCTACGGCAGCGACGCCCACGCCATGACGGTGGCCCTGATGGAGGCGGCCCGTGTGGCGGACCGGATTCCCAAGGGGGGCAGCGTGGCCCTGAAGCCCAACCTGGTCATCGCCGGCCGTCCCGAGGACGGGGCCACCACCCACGCCGGGGTCCTCTCCGGGGCCATCTCCTACCTCCAGAGCCACGGCTTTGACAAGATCAGCGTCATCGAGGGCTCCTGGGTGGGGGACGACACCGGCCGGGCCTTCCGGGTGGCGGGCTACGACAAAGTGTGCAGGGAGTACAACGTGCCCTACTTCGACCTCAAGCACGACAAGACCCGGACGGTGAAGACCGCCGCCCGGCCCATGGAGATCTGCTGCCGTGCCCTGGACACGGACTTTCTCATCGACCTGCCGGTACTGAAGGGCCACTGCCAGACGGTGATGACCTGCGCGCTGAAAAACTGCAAGGGCTGTATCCCCGACAAGGAGAAGCGCCGCTTCCACGCCGAGGGGCTCCACAAGCCCATCGCCGCCCTGGGGGCCTATCTGAAGCCTCAGCTCATCATCGTGGACAGCATCTGCGGGGATCTGAACTTTGAGGAGGGCGGCACCCCGGTACAGACCAACCGGATGCTGCTGGGCACCGACGCGGTGCAGATGGACGCCTACGGCTGCAAGCTCATGGGCATTCCCCTCAGCCAGGTACCCTACATCACAATGGCCGAGAAGATGGGCGGCGGCTCCACCCAGATCCGGGAGGAGGACATCGTCCGCCTCAACGAGCCCACCGACGCCGTGGGCTACCCCGCCCCCTCCGGCACGGTGGCCTCCCTGACCCGGGGCAAGGTCCAGGAGAAGTCCGCCTGCTCCGCCTGCTACGCCTCTCTGGTGCGGGCCCTGTATCTGGCCAAGCGGTCGGGGATCAAGGTGACCAAGCCCATTTTCATCGGCCAGGAGTGGAAGGGACAGACCATGGAGGGTGTGGGCGTGGGCGCCTGCTGCGCCGGAGCCAGCTGCCCGGTGAAGGGCTGCCCCCCCACCGCCGAGGCAGTGCTGGAGGTCCTGCGGAAAAACGGATAACAGCAAAAAGACAGCGCCGCCGGGGTTTGTCCCCGGCGGCGCGGAACGGCCCGCCGGGAAGGCATTCCTCCCCCGGCGGGCCTGGTTTTTATCCTCTTCCGTAGATACGGGTGCAGCGGGCGATCTGCCGGATCAGCGCCTTGTCGAAGGCGCCCGGCAGCATCCGCCAGCGCCAGTTGCCGCTGCCGATGCCCGGGGCGTTCATCCGGGCCTCCGCCCCCAGGCCCAGCCAGTCCTGCATCTGGACCACGAAGGTGTCCGCCACGCTGCGCATCCCCGCCCGGATCACCGCCTGGCGGAGATCCTGAGTCTTGTCGATACCCAGATATTCCCGGGCAAAGGCGATGGTCTTCCTGTCCATGGCCTTCTCCCACTGGACCAGGGTCTCGTTGTCGTGGGTGCCCACATAGCAGACGCAGCGGCGGTCGTAGGTGTGGGGCAGGTAGTTGCTGGGCTCCCGGGGATCGAAGGCGAACTCCAGCACCTTCATGCCGGGAAGACCGCTGTCCTTCAGGAGCTGGGCCACCTCCGGCGTCAGGAACCCCAGATCCTCCGCGATGAAGGACAGGCCGCTGAACCAGCCGGTGAGCACCCGGATGAGATCCATCCCCGGTCCCTTGCGCCACTGGCCGTTGCGGGCGGTGGGCTCCCCATAGGGCACCGCCCAGTAGCTCTCCAGGCCGCGGAAGTGGTCGATGCGGATCACATCGAACATCTGGGCCGCGCCCTCCACCCGGCGGATCCACCAGCCAAAGCCGTCGGCCTTCATCCTGTCGTAATCATAGATGGGATTGCCCCACAGCTGACCGTCCTCGCAGAAGTAGTCCGGAGGCACACCGGAAACCTCCTTGGGCTTTTTATCCTCGTCCAACTGGAAAAACTCCGGCTCTGACCACACATCCGCGCTGTCCATGGCCACATAGATGGGCAGGTCCCCGATGATCTTGATGCCAAGGCCGTTGATATACTCCTTCAATGCCGTCCACTGACGGAAGAAAAGGAACTGGAGGTAGGTGTAAAACTGGATGTCGTCCTGGAGGAGGGCCTCGTACTTCTCCATAGCTGCGCTCTTCCGGAGGCGGACGTCGTCGTCCTCCCAGTCCATCCAGCTCTTCATACCGAAGTGGCGCTTGAGGGCCATGAAGAAGGCGTAGTCATGGAGCCACCGCTTCTCCTTCCGGAAGGCCTCCACCGCCTCGCGGTCCCGCTTCCAGCCCCGCTGATAGGCGGTATAGAGCACAGGGAAGCGGTTCTCATAGATCTTGCCGTAGTCCACATGGGCGGGATCATCTCCCCAGGAGAGATCCGCCAGGTCCTTCTTGTGGAGCAGGCCGTCCTTCACCAGCAGGTCCAGATCAATAAAATAGGGATTCCCGGCAAAGGTGGAAAAGCTCTGATAGGGGCTGTCGCCGTAGCTGGTGGGCCCCAGGGGAAGAAGCTGCCAGTACTTCTGGTTGGCCGCCTTCAGGCTGTCGGCAAACCGGTAGGCCTCCTTGCCCAGGGTGCCGATACCGTAGGGGGAAGGCAGGGAGGAAATGTGTAACAAGATACCACTGCTGCGTTCCATTTGTTTTCTCACTCTCTTTCCACAGATTTATGGGGGGCGACTGGCTGCCGGACCGCCGCGCAGGAGTCGCCCTGCCGCAGCGCCGTGTCCATCCGGATGTGGCGGGGGACGCCGGTCCCCTCCACCATATCCAGCAGGAGGGCCACGCTCTCCCGCCCCATTTGCTCCGCCGGCTGAACCAGCGTGGTGAGGGTGGGGACGGTATAGGCGGAGAGAGGGATCCCGTCGATGCCCACCACAGAGCAGTCCTCCGGCACCCGGACGCCGTGGTCCGTCAGGGCCTTGATCGCCGCCATAGCCATCGTGTCCGATAACGTGAAGAGGGCGGTGAACTCCTCTCCCGCGGCCAGCAGCCGCTCCACAGCGGCATAGGCCTCCCCCATCTCAAAGCAGCCGCCGCATTCCGCCACCAGCGCCGGGTCCGGGGGGATCCCCCAGTCTGCCAGCGCCGCCCGATAGCCCATATATCGCAGCTCGCTGATGGACCGGTCGGAGCAGCTGGGCACCACGGCGGCAATGCGCCGGTGGCCCAGATTCAGAAGGTGGGACACCGCTTGATGGGCCGCCGCCCGATCGTCGATGGAAACAGAGGCAAATTCCTCCTCCCGGAGGCTGCCAAAGCAGTTGGTGTAGGAACAGCAGACGAAGGGCACATTCAAAAGGGCCACCTCTCCGGGCGTGTAGTCGAACCGTCCGCCCAGAAACAGCAGGCCCCGCAGCTTCTTCTCCCGCTCCAGAATGGCCCCGGCCTTCACCTCATCTTCGTCGCTGCCGATCTGACGCATCACCATGGTGTAGCCCCGGCTGTCGATGGTCTGGGTCACCGCCTTCAAAACCTCGGCAAAAAACAGGTTGGACATGCCCCGGACCACCACTCCCAGGGCGTCGGACTGGGTCTTCACCAGATCCCGTGCACTGTTGTTGGGGATGTAGTTGTGATCCTCCACCACTGCCAGCACCCGCTGTCGGACCTCCGAACTCACATCGGGCCGGCTGTTCAATACCCGGGACACAGTGCTGACGCTGACGCCGCACAGCCGGGCAATATCCTTGATGGTCATGGGCGTCCCTCCCGCTTTAAGCGGCAACGTTTCCGGTATCGATCCCGGTAACGTTTCCAGATGTAGGATGCACCTATCATAGCAATTTCACGTTTTCTTTGTCAATATTTTAGCCGGTGGTTTCTCTGTTTTTGGCTATATTGCTAAATTACAGCATCTTCTTTTATTCAGTCTTACAATTTCGAGACGCCGCCAAGGGAGGAAAGCAGGAAAATACGATTGTTTCCCGACAGTTCCTGAGGTATACTAGCAGTAACGATACCGGTCTGTTCCCTAGGACCGGTCAGAGAGGAGGAGACGGAGCGTGTCCCGCATGGATCCCGAGCGCCGCAGGCGGCTGCTGGCAGGAGGGGCTTTTGTGCTGTTTCTGGCGCTGACGGGGGTGGTGGGATGGTACATCGGCCGCCCCATGGTAGCCCTGGCCGGGGAGCCGGAGCGGTTCCGGGCCTGGGTGGACGGCCACGGAATCTGGGGCAGTCTGGCCTTTCTGGGGATGATGACCCTCCAGGTGGTCATCGCCCTCATCCCCGGAGAACCGTTGGAGATCGCTGCGGGCTACGCCTTCGGCTTCTGGCAGGGGACCTTTCTCTGCCTGCTGGGCATCTTTCTTGGAAGCGTCCTGGTATTCCTCCTGGTCCGCCGGTTCGGCACAACCCTGGTGGAGGTCTTCTTTTCCCGGGAAAAGATCCAGTCCCTGCGCTTCCTCCACCAGAGCAGGCGGCGGGACTTTCTCATCTTTTTGGTGCTCTTCATCCCCGGCACCCCCAAGGACCTGCTGTCCTACTTTGCCGGGCTGACGGACATCCGTTTTTCCAAGTGGCTCCTCATCGCCGCCGTGGCACGGATCCCCTCTGTGGCCACCTCCACCGCCGGAGGCGCCGCCGTAGGCGATGAGAACTACCTCTTCGCCGCCGTGGTCTTTGCCGCCACCTTTGTCATCAGTTTGATCGGGCTGTGGCTCTACAACCGCATCAGCGCCCGGCGGGAGGAGAAACGAAATCATGAGCAGTAAAAACCGGCGCGGAGCATAGCTCCGCGCCGGTTTTTCCCTCTGCGCTATTCTTCCACGGTGATGGTCACGGACATGTCCATGGAGCATGCCTCCACCCCATCTAAGGGGAAGAGCATGCCCATAAAGGTCCCCTCACAGCCCTCCAGCACCGTCTCCCGCTCCAGGGTGACCCCCGCCAGGGTCAGGCTGCCGCCGTCTGCCTTTCCGCCCCATTCCTGGGCTTCCGCCAGCAGATCCAGGGAGGAGAAGAGGGGCGCTCTGGCCCCCACCAGAGCCACGGCCGTCAGGGCCTGGACGGCGGAGCTGTAATTGCCGCTGCTCTCCAGACAGGTGTTCCCCTCCCAGCGGCTCTCCTCCCGGACATCCATGGAGATCCCCGTGAGGACACCGTCCTCCACCGTCCACCGGAGGGTCGCGGGGGGCTCCGGCTCCGGCACGATGTGTGCCGAGGCGTCCTGCCGAACAAATTCCCCCGTGCTTTGGAGCTGCCAGATATCGCTGTAGTCCATCTGGCGGGCGTACCACTGGTAGTTCTCCACAAACTCCTCCACCGTCAGGTCCCCACGGTTGGGGGGCAGCTGGGCGGCCATGCCGATGAGGAGCATGCAGCCGAAGAGGAGGGCATAGCCCCCCGCCACGGCCCAGGGCCGCCAGAGGCGGGCGTCCCGGAAGCAGAGGACGGTCTCCGCCTCCTGATCCCACTCCTGGGCCGCGCCGTCCATCTCCGTCTTGTAGCACCGCCAGCCCCGGTAGAGGCTGTAGATGGGGATATAGAAGCCGTGGCCCCACTTCAGCACCCCCCAGGTCCGCAGCCAGGCCTGGGACCAGGAGGGCTTCTCCCCGTCCTCGTTCCGGATGGAGATGCCCATGAGCCGCTTCCCGGGGGTGGTGCCGAAGAAGTGGAGCAGCACCGGCTCCAAAGCCAGCATCAAAATCACGCCCATCACTGTAGACCCCAGGTTGCTGACCCCCTGGAGGAAGTGGTGCAGCGGGACGCACCAGACAAAGAGGAAAAGGGTATTCAGCATCATGCCGTCCAGACCTCTGGCCATCCAGCGCCGCCAGGGGTGGGGGTCCGGGGGGACCACGTCCGCCGCCAGGGGGCTGGGCCGCCGGGGCGGATCGGAGAGGCCCCGGTAGAATTGGCTGAGGTAGGTCTGGGCGTTGAGGGTGGCGTACTCCGCCCCCGCCTCCCGCATGGCGGCGCACACCGCCCGGGTGGACTGGAGCCGCCGCTCCTCCTGCTCCGTCTCCCGGATGCGCCGCGCCAGCATCTCCTGGAAGTCCGCCTCTCCCCGCTGCACCTGGCCCACCGCCTGGAGGGAGAAGCCCAGCTCCCGGAGGAGCCGGATGCGCAGCAGGGCGTCCACGTCGGCTTGGGTGTAGTCCCGGTAGCCGTTTTCCCGCCGCGCCGGGGCGATGAGCCCCTCCTTTTCATAAAAGCGGATGTTGGCCCGACTCAGCCGGGTCCGGTTCTCCACCTCCTGGATGTTCATAAAAGGTCCCCCTCTCGGCGTTTCTGCTGCCATTATAAAGGGTAAAGCAGGTTGACAGTCAAGAGGGTTTCCCCAATTTTCCACCATTTTCCTGTTTTTTTCCGCTCAAGAGCCACCAGAGAGTCGGCAGCAGGGTGAGGCCCTCCGCCGCGGCGGAGGCCAGCCACACCCCGGTGATCCCCCACAGCTTTGCCATCAAAACCGCCCCGGGGATCACCAGCACCAGCCCCCGGAGGAGGGAGACGAGAAAGCCCCTCCTCCCCTGCTCCATGGCGCTGAAGCCGGTGGCGGCCACGATGTTCACCCCCTGGAAGAAGAAGGCCAGGAAGTAGAGGCGCATCCCCTCCTCCGCCAGGGCCCCCAGCACCGGATCCCCCTGGTCGTTGAAGAGGGCCACTAAGGGGCCGGTCTGCCACACCGCCGCCAGCAAATACACCAGCACCGCCATGGCGACAGTGAGGAGACTTCCCCACCGGATGAGCCGGGCAGCCTCCCCGGGCCGCCCGCCGCCCCAGGCCTCGCTGATGAGGGGCTGGGTCCCCTGGGCCACCCCGGTGAAGAGGGCGGTGATGACCAGGGCGCAGTTGGCCACCACGCCGTAGGCCGCCACGGCGGTGTTGCCCCCGAGGCCCAGGAGGAGACCGTTGAACACCAGGATCACCGTCCCGGAGGACAGCTCCCCGATGAGGGAGGGCATGCCCAAAAGGGCCATGTCCCCCCAGGCGGCGGGCTTCACCCGGCTCCCCCGGAGGGAGAAGCCGCAGCGCTTTCCACGGAGGTAGGGGGTCAGCAGCAGAGCTCCCACCACCGGGGCGGTGCCGGTGGCCAGGGCCGCGCCGAACATACCCATACCGCAGGGAAAGATGTAGACATAGTCCAGCACGATGTTGGAGAGGCTCCCCACCGCCATGGCCGCCATGGAGAGTCGGGGCTCCCCGTCGTTCCGGACGAAGCAGACTAAGATGTTGTTGAGGAGGAACATGGGGGTGAAGAGGAGGAGCACCCGGAGGTACTCCGCCGCCATGTCCAGCACCGCCCCCTCCGCCCCCAAAAGGGCCGCCAGAGAGCGGCTCCCAAACAGGCCCAGGAGGGGAAAGACCACTGCCGGAATGGCCGCCATGGCCAGAGCTGAGGAGAAGATGTCCCCTCTTTTGGAGATGGCGTAGCGGGTACCGCCTCCCATGCCGATCATGAGCCCCAGGCCGTTGATGACGCTGTACACCGGCAGTACCAGATTCAGCGCGGTGAGGCCGTCGCCCCCCATGCCCCGGGCGATGAAGAAGGTGTCCGCCAGAATGTAGCAGGACAGCCCCGCCATCCCCAGCATATTCAGCGACACATACCGAGCGAACTGCCTTCCAAGCCCTCTCATATCCGTGACCTCCTCTACAAAAAAAGCACCCGGAATCCCACGCTTTCAAAGGCCTGCGGCGTGGGGTTCGGGTGCGTCCCCTCCCCGATCCGGCGACCGGGGAGGGGGTTTTCTTCCATGGTGAGGGCATCATAGCACAGGATGGGGCAATTGTCAACTCCGTTTCGCTCAGGGAATGGGGATCTCCGTCTCTCCGATCCGCAGAGCCGTCACATTCTCCACATCAATGGGCACCGGCCACTGGCAGGAGCCGTACCAGGTCCCGTCCTCCATGCGGCTGCCGCCGCCTCCGTTGGACGCCACCTCCGTACCGTCTGCGAAAATGGCCGCCACATCCAGAAGTTCACTGCTCTCCTCGGTATAGAAGGAGAGGCCGGTAGCGGTGAACGTGATGTCCCACAGCGCCACTTCCTGGGTGACTTTCTCCAGCGCGCCGTCCGCTCCCTCCTGGAGCATCTCCCCTTTCACCAGGGCGCTCTCGATGGAGATCACCGGGGACAGGCTCTCCACCGTCAGGGGAATCGAGAAGCTCCACTCCCCCTGGGCAATAACCTTGTCCTCTCCGCCCTGACGGCAGCGGATCAGGTCCTTGAGCTTCAGCTCCAGGGTATAGCCGCCGTCGCTTAACTGATTGCCGGTGGAAAATACACCGGTGAACTCCAGCAGCATCCGGGCTGCACCATCCTCCGTCACGCCGATGCTTCCCATGCTGTAGCCTGCACCGCCATGTGCTCCCTCGCTGGGGTCCGGCAGGATCTCAGCGATGATTCCGGCAAAGGAATACTTCTTATTTTCATCAAAACTGAGGCCCTCCGCATCCACCAGCGCCCACAGGACGTCTCCGCCCACGGTGATGCTGTCCACGGTGACGGTAACATCGCCGGAAGTCTGGCTCTCGCCCACCTTCTGGGTCAGGCTGTCGATCACCTGGGCCTGCTGCTGGGTCATGCTGCCGCCGGTGGCCTCGCCCCACCTCCGCGTAAACCAGTCGCCGAGGCTCCCGCTGACGGCGGCCAGTGTGGTGCCCGCCAGGATCAGTACCACCAGAATTGCCGCCAGCAGTGCGCCGGGGACGATCCGGCGGCGGGGGGCGCCATTTCTCTGTTCTCTCATATGGGCTACCTCCTTTTGCAGCCGCTGGGAGGCATGGACCTCGTCAAAGAGCTTCCGGTATGTTTCCTCGTACATCGGTCATTCCTCCTCAGTCAAGATTTTTTTCAATCGCTCCCGCCCCCGGGCCAGCCGGGTCTGGACGGTGGAGGGCTTCAGATCCATCAGCCGCCCCACCTCCTCCACAGAGTACCCCTCATAATAATAGAGGTACAGCGGCACCCGATACTTTCCCGGCAGGGACATGACTTCCTGAAAGAGGGTCTGCTGTCCCGGGTCGGAAAAGACAGGTTCCGGGCAGGACTCCAGGGGCACCGTCCGCCGCCGCCAGGGGGAGGCGCCAAGGCGCCTGCACTCGTTGAGGGTCACCCGCACCAGCCAGCGGCGCAGGTGCTCCTCCCCCTCGAAGGGGGCGTCTGTCCGGCACAGCCGGAGCATGGCGTTCTGGGCCGCGTCCTCCGCGTCCTGGCGGCGGGGGCCGAAGTAATTGAGGGCAATGCGGTAGACCATGTCCAGATACTGCCCGGCGCAGGCGGCGAATTCCTGATCTGTCATAGCGATCTCCTTCTGTGTTCCTTGAAAGGCCTTTCATCTATAAGACCCCGGAGCGGGAGGAAATATCCCAGCGGGGAGGAGAATTTTTTTGCCCTCGGGCCGGGCGGGCCGTACCGCTGACGGCGGTTTTGCCGCTTTTGTCGGCGGCCGACGGTATTTCCTACCTTCTTTGCCTCCGGCGGCCGACTTTTCTCGCGGAAGAAAAGTAGGCAAAAGTCCGCTTAGAACCAAGGTTCTAAGGACTCCTTTTGT
>CALXDB010000068.1 GCA_944386955.1 uncultured Oscillospiraceae bacterium | reverse complement strand
GTGTCGTGGGCCAGGCCGTCGGCCTTGTCGGACATGCAGCGGATCACGGCGCAGGGCACGCCGAACTGGTCGGCCACCCGGGCCACAGACCCGCCTTCCATCTCACAGGCCAGGGCGTCGAACTTGTCCTGCAGCTCCTTCACATAGGACTCGCTGGCCACGAACTGGTCGCCGGTGGCGATGACGCCCCAGTGGACCTTCTCGGCCCCCAGCACGCCGCGGGCGGCATCATAGGCCAGCCGGGAGAGGGTCTCGTCCACGGGAATGAGGCCGGTCTCCTGGTCGGCGGCGGCCTCCCCGTTCCAGACGAAGCCGTCGTTGGTCTCGGTGCCGTAGTCGTGCTGGACCAGGGCGGTGCCGATGACCATGTCCATCACGTCCACATCGTCGCCCACGCCCCCGGCGATGCCGGTGAAGACGATGCCGCCCACCTGATAGGTGTCGATCAGGGTCTCGGCGCAGGAGGCGGCCAGCACTTTGCCGATGCCCGCTTTCACCAGCACCACGTCCACCCCGCTGAGGGTGCCCACATAGAAGGTGTTGCCGGCGATGGTGTCCTCCCGCTCCACCTGAGCGGCATCCACCAGGGCGGCCAGCTCCACATCCATGGCGCTGATGATGCCTAAGGGGGCGCTGTCCGCCTGGCTGTCGTCGGCCAGGGTGGTGACGGCGCAGAGGGACAGGGCCATAGCCAGCGCCAGCAGCAGCGCGGCGGCCCTTCGAAGTCCGTGTCTCATGGGAATGACCTCCTTCAATATGATGATACCTTTATTATACAGAATTCCCCTCGCCGCCGCAATACGCTCCCGGCAGTTTCCGGGAAAAAGGCGCAAAAAAGCTCCCCGGCGTCTGCCGGGGAGCACGAAACCGTATATCGCCGCGCTTACTGCAGGATGCTCAGCACCAGGGTCAGCACCAGAAACAGCGCGCCCACCCACTTGGTCCAGCGGGCCAGCTTGGCGTCCAGGCTCTTGGCCTTGCTCTTGGCCAGGAAGGTGTCAGCCACGCCGCCGATGGCGCCCAGACCCTGGCTCTTGCCGCTCTGGAACAGGACCATCAGGATGATGACCAGGCCAACCAGCACCTGGAGAATGGTGATAAACAGTGTCATGTCGAAAAAACCTCCCATTGTTGTTGGAAACGTGAAAACACGCAATATTCCATTTCACAGGTAAACATCATATCACAGTATGTCCACCATTTCAAGAGGAAATTTTCCTTTTTCCGGAGTTTTTCCCCGCTCCTCCGGGGGCCCGGGCGGGGAAGGAGACATCGTGGAACAATTGTTGCATTTCTGGAAAAATTATGGTATACTGGCAAAAACACGGGAGGTGCGGTATGGGCAGAAAGAGCGACATGCAGGCGCGGATCTACGAGACCATCGTGCGGATGATCCAGGAGCAGGGGTACGCCCCCTCCGTGCGGGAGATCGGGGAAGCGGTGGGGCTCAAGTCGCCCTCCACCGTGCACTTCCACTTGAAGAAGCTGGAGGAGGCG
Source organism: uncultured Oscillospiraceae bacterium (assembly GCA_944386955.1). Lineage (GTDB taxonomy): Bacteria > Bacillota > Clostridia > Oscillospirales > Oscillospiraceae > CAJFPI01. Next base: position 10,235 of record CALXDB010000068.1, on the reverse strand, counting down.
GGCCTCATTGAGAAGGGGGCCTGCAAGGGGCGGGCCATCGCCGTCAGCGGCGCCCAGGAGGACCGGGTGCCCATTCTGGGCCATGTGGCCGCCGGCGCGCCCATTCTGGCCCAGGAGTGCGTAGAGGATTACATTACCTTTGATACAGGAGGCCGGTCCGGGGAGTTTTTTGCCCTGCGGGTCCGGGGCTACTCCATGAAGGACGCGGGGATCCTGCCGGGGGACCTGGTGGTGGTCCGCCGCCAGCCCACGGCGGTCCAGGGGGAGATCGTGGTGGCCCTTTTGGGGGAGGAGGCCACGGTGAAGCGGCTGAAGCTGGAGAAGGGCCAGGTATGGCTGATGCCGGAGAACGAGGAGTTCGACCCCATCGACGGGACGGAGGCTCAGATCTTGGGGAAGGTGACGGCGGTGATCCGCCAATACTGAGAAAATGAGAGAAGGCCGCCGCGAACGCATGCGTTCGCGGCGGCTTTTTGTCTGAGACGGCGGCTTTTCTCACCGGGCCGCCACGGCGGCGGCCAGCTGTGCCATGGCCTTCTCCAGGATGGACCGGGGGCAGGCGGCGTTGAGCCGCATGAACCCGTCCAGCCCGAAGCCACGGCCGTTGGAGAGGCCCAGCCCCGCCTTCTCGATCATGAACCGCACCAGCGCCTCCTGGTCCATGCCGAGACCCCGGCAGTCCAGCCACATGAGGTAGGTGGCCTCGGGGACGAAGGTCTGGATCCCCGGGACGTTCTGGTCGATGAAGTCCTTCACATACCGGAAGTTCCCCATGAGGTACGCCTTCAGCTGCTCCAGCCACTCCTCCCCCTCACGATAGGCCGTCTCCATGGCCACAAGGCTGAAGGCGTTGTTCCGGTGGATCTCCAGGTCCCGCCAGAACCGGTCGAACCGCACCTTCATCTCCACCGTGGGGAACACGGTGGTGGAGGCCTGGAGGCCCGCCATATTGAAGGTCTTGGTGGCGGAGATGCAGGTGATGACAGAGGCTGCCGCCTCCGGGGAGAGACTGGCGGCGGGGATGTGGGGCTTGCCGAATACCAGGTCCGAGTGGATCTCGTCGGAGATGAGGATCACATGGTGCTTTTGGCAGAGGCCTACCATGGTCTCCAGCTCCTCCCGGCTCCACACCCGGCCGAGGGGGTTGTGGGGGTTGCAGAGGAGGAACATCTTCACGTCCTTCAGCTTCTCCTCAAAGTCGGCAAAGTCCACCCGCCATTTGCCGTTTCCCTCCTCCACCAGGCGGTTTTCCACCACCCGGCGGCCGTTGTCCCGGACGATGTCGAAGAAGTCGCCGTACACCGGGGACTGGATCAGCACCCCGTCCCCCTTCTCCGTCATGTACTGGATCATGGAGCCGATGGCGGGGATCACCCCCAGGGCGTGGCTGCAGCAGGCGGGGTCAGGCCGCCAGCCGTTCCGCCGCGCCTGCCAGCCGCAGATGGCCTCAAAGTAGGAGTCGGGGCGGGAGGTGTAGCCCCAGATGCCCTCCCGGGCCCGGGCGGTGAGGGCGTCCACGATGGGCTGGGCGGTGACAAAGTCCATGTCCGCGATCCACAGGGGGATCACGTCCTCCCGGCCGAAGTTCTTCACCCGCTCGTCGTACTTGGCGGCGGCGGTGGCGCTGCGGTCCACCACCCGGTCAAAATCATAGGTCATAGAAGCTCCTCCTGTCTGTGGGTTTGGTGTGGGTGGGATAACTTATTTGGCGAAGAGGGGGGTGGAGAGGTACCGCTCGCCGGTGTCCGGCAGCACCACCACGATGCACTTGTCCGCGTTCTCCGGCCGGGCGGCCACCTGGGAGGCCGCCCACAGGGCCGCGCCGCCGGAGATGCCCGCCAGCACCCCCTCGCTCTCCACCAGGGCCCGGGCGGCGGCATAGGCGTCCTCCTCGGTGACGGTGAGGACCTCGTCGCAGAGAGCCATGTCCATGTTGTCGGGCACGAAGCCGGCGCCGATGCCCTGAAGGCCGTGGGGACCGGCCTTGCCGCCGCTGAGCACCGGGGAACCTGCGGGCTCCGCCGCGATCACCTGCACCCCGGCCTTCTGCTCCTTGAGGTATTTGCCGGTGCCGCTGAGGGTGCCGCCGGTGCCCACGCCCGCCACCAGGATGTCCACCTGGCCGTCGGTGTCCGCCCAGATCTCCGGGCCGGTGGAGGCGTAGTGGGCTGCGGGGTTGGCGGGGTTTACGAACTGGCCCGCCAGGAGGCTGCCCGGGGTCTCGCGGTGAAGCTCTTCCGCCTTCTCGATGGCCCCGGCCATGCCCTTTTTGCCGTCAGTGAGCACCAGCTCCGCCCCGTAGGCCGCCAGCAGATTCCGCCGCTCCACGCTCATGGTTTCCGGCATGGTGAGCACCACCCGGTAGCCCCGGTGGATGCCCATGGCGGCCAGACCGATGCCGGTGTTGCCGCTGGTGGGCTCGATGATGGTGGCCCCGGGGGCCAGAAGCCCCTTCTCCTCCGCGTCCTGGATCATCCGGAGGGCCACCCGGTCCTTGGCGCTGCCGGCGGGATTCCAGCTCTCCAGCTTGGCCAGGAGCCGGGCCTTCAGGCCCAGACGGGCGCTGTACCGCCCCAGCTCCAGCAGGGGGGTACGGCCCACCAGCTGGTCAAGAGACGTGTAGACATTCATAACAAAAACCTCCTTGGTTTGGAAAGATCAAAGTGGGATCGCCTCCCTTCGAGGGTACCTCTTTCCTGCCCGCTTGTCAATCCCCGGTCTGTTTTTCCAGGGGCGGCATAGGCTTTGGAGAGGGGGGATGGCATGGAGGCGGCGCTGGTGCTTTTGACGGGGATCGCCCTGTTCCTCTTTGGGGTGGGCCTCATGGGGGAGGAGCTGGGGGGGCTGGGGGTGCGGCTGGCGGGGAAACTGCGGGATGGCCGCCGGGGGTTCCTTCTGGGCCTTCTCACCACGGCGGCCCTCCAGTCCTCCTCGGCGGTGACGGTGCTGCTGGCCTCCCTGGGCCGTCCTCTCGCCGAGAGCTTTCCTGTCATCATGGGGGCCAACGTGGGCACCACCGTCACCGCCTGGCTCCAGTGGCTGAACCTCTCCGCCCCCTCTCTCAATGGGGTGCGGACGGCGGTGCTCCTGGGGACTACAGTGCTCTATCTTCTCCGCAAGATCCGCTGGCCGGTGGGGTGTTCGCTTCTGCTCACCGGCATGGATCGGATGGCCTCGGCGGCGGCCCCCCTGGGGGAGACTCCCGGCTTCCGGGCTCTCCTCTCCGCGGCGGCGGACCCGCTGACGGCCCTCTTCATCGGCGCGGGGACCACGGCGGTGCTCCAGAGCTCCGGAGCAGCTATCGGAATCTTACAGGGCCTCTGCGCCGCCGGACAGGTGCCGGTGACAGCGGTGGTTCCCCTGCTGCTGGGCCAGAACATCGGAACCTGCGCCACGGCCCTTCTGGCCTCCCTGGCCGGAACGAGAGAGGCCAGGGCGGTGGCCCTGGCCCATTTGGGATTCAACTGTGTGGGAACGGCGGCGCTGCTGCCTCTATGGCTGTTGATCCCGCCGCCTGCCGCGGTGGCTACGCCCCTGGGGGCGGCGGTGGTCCACACCGCGTTCAACCTGCTGACCTGCTGTCTCTTCTGGGCGCTCAGGCCAGCAGTACCGCTTCTCCGGCGGCAAGGGACGCCGGTACGTCGATGAGCCGCTGGTTGGTACTTCCCCGCCAGGGGAGAGACAGGGTCCGCTCTGCAAGGAGGAAGGGACCGTCCACCAGCACGTCCAGACGGCGGAGGAGGGCCTTCTGGTCCTCGGTGCCGTGGGTCAGGAGATACTCAAAGGTGTAGCCGGTGTAGCTCCAGACGTTGAGACCGTGGCTGCGGGCGGCGTCCGCCAGCAGGCAGCAGTCCGCCGCCTGCTCCATGGGCTCCCCGCCGGAGAGGGTGAGACCGTCGGTGAGGGGGTTTTTCAGCAGCTCCTGCATGACCTCCTCCGCCGTCATCTCCCGCCCTCCCTTGGGGTCATGGGAGTCGGGGTTGTGGCAGCCGGGACAGTGGTGGGGACAGCCCTGGACAAAGCAGACGAAGCGAAAGCCGGGGCCGTCCACGATGGAATCCTGGACAAGACCGTAAATCCGCATGGCCGCCTCCTCACTGGATGCCGTGCTTCACCCGGGCCGCCTCCTCGGCGGTCTTGGCGTCGTTCCAGCGGTCCATGGTACCTACCAGATAGCCGGTGATCCGGCGGATGCGCTCAAACTGCTTGCCGCCGTCATTCTCCCGGCGGCCGCAGCCGGGACACACGTCGTCGATGATGCCGGTGTAGCCGCAGCAGGGGTCCCGGTCCACCGGGTGGTTCACGCTGCCGTAGCCGATGCCCGCCTCCTTCATGCAGCGGATCACCTTCTCAAAGGCGTCCAGATTCTTCAGGGGATCGCCGTCCATCTCCACATAGCTGATGTGGCCGGCGTTGGTGAGAGCGTGGTAGGGGGCCTCCTTCTGGATCTTCTCGAAGGCGGTGATAGGGAAGTAGACGGGGATGTGGAAGCTGTTGGTGTAGAAGTCCCGGTCGGTGACGCCGGGGATCTCCCCAAAGCGCTTCTTGTCCATCCGCACGAACCGGCCGCTGAGGCCTTCGGCGGGGGTGGCCAGAAGGGAGAAGTTGAGCCCCGTCTTAGTGCACTCCTCATCCATCCGGGCCCGCATCCGGGCGATGATCTCCAGGCCCAGCCGCTGGCTGCGCTCGCTCTGGCCGTGGTGCTCCCCGGTGAGGGCCACCAGGGTCTCGGCAAGGCCGATGAAGCCGACAGACAGGGTGCCGTGCTTCAAAACCTCCCGGACCTCGTCGTTCCAGCCCAGCTTCTCACTGTCCAGCCACACTCCCTGGCCCATGAGGAAGGGGAAGTTGTACACCTTTTTCCTGGCCTGGATCTCAAAGCGGTCCTTCAGCTGGTCGATGCAGAGATCCATCTTGTTGTCCAGCTCGTCAAAGAAGGTGTCCAGGTCCCCCTTGGCCTTGATGGCGATGCGGGGGAGGTTGATGGAGGTGAAGCTCAGGTTGCCCCGGCCGTTGCACTGCTCCCGGGTGGGATCGTAGACGTTGCTGATGACCCGGGTGCGGCAGCCCATGTAGGCGATCTCCGTCTCCGGACGGTTGGGGTCGTAGTACTTCAGGTTATAGGGAGCGTCGATGAAGGCGAAGTTGGGGAGCAGCCGCTTGGCGCTGCGCTGGCAGGCCAGACGGAAGAGATCGTAGTTGGGGTCCTCCTTGTTGTAGTTGATCCCCTCCTTCACCCGGAAGATCTGGATGGGGAAGATGGGGGTCTCCCCGTGGCCGAGACCTGCCTCCGTGGCCAGCAGTACGTTGCGCATCACCATCCGGCCTTCGGGGGAGGTGTCGCAGCCGTAGTTGATGGAGGAGAAGGGGGTCTGGGCGCCGCAGCGGGAGTGCATGGTGTTGAGGTTGTGGATGAAGGCCTCCATGGCCTGGTAGGTGGCCCGGTCCGTCTCCTTCTCGGCAAAGTACAGGGCCTTCTCCTGGGCCTTCTTCATGAGGGATTCATCCCCGTAGCGCTCCGTCAGCAGGGGCAGCTCCGCCGCCTGATAGGCCCCGTCTCCCGCCAGCCGGGGATAGAGGCCGGTCTCCTTCCCGATCTGCGCCCGGATGGCCTTCAGCTCCTCCTCCGGGTCGTCGATCTCCAGCTCCAGCATGAGGAATTTGCTCAGGTTCTTGGTGTACAGCCGCGCATAGGTCTTCTTCACGCCGTCGGCCATGCCGTAATCGAAGTTGACGATGGACTGGCCGCCGTGCTGGTCGTTCTGGTTGGACTGAATGGCGATGCAGGCCAGGGCGGAGTAGGAGGCGATGTCGTTGGGCTCCCGGAGACAGCCGTGGCCGGTAGAGAAGCCGCCGGCAAAGAGCTTCTTGATGTCGATCTGGCAGCAGGTAGTGGTGAGGGCGTAGAAATCCAGGTCGTGGATGTGGATGTCCCCCTCCCGGTGGGCCTTGGCGTGCTCCGGCTTCAGGAGGAACATCTGATAGAACTGCTTGGCCCCCTCGCTGCCGTACTTCAGCATGGCCCCCATGGCGGTGTCGGCGTTGACGTTGGCGTTCTCCCGCTTCACGTCGCTGTCCACCGCGTCGGAGAAGGTGATGTCCTCATAGACCTTCATCAGCCGGGTGTTCATCTCCCTGGCCCGGCTGCGCTCATTGCGGTAGAGGATGTAGGCCTTGGCGGTCTGGACGTAGCCGCTGTCCATGAGCACCTTCTCCACGATGTCCTGGACGTGCTCCACGTCGGGGCTCTCCACCCCCTCCACCTCCAAAACGGACACCACGTCCCGGGCCAGATCCCGGGCCACCTCCTCATAACCGGGCTTGTAGGTGGCCTCAAAGGCCTTGTTGATGGCGGCGGCAATCTTCGTCTCGTCGAAGTCCACCAGACGTCCGTCCCGTTTCTTCAGCTTCTCGATGCTCATGGAAGGTTCCTCCTGCTACTATATCTTGTGCTGCTTTTTCGAAAAAATCCAGATATATAGTATAGCACCTGGAAGAGGTTGTCAAGAGCAAAAAGGGGGGGCGGGGCGGGAGGCTTTGGTGCCTTTGGCCAGTAGGCCGGAACGCTGCCGGGCGGGAGGTTGGGGGCTTTCCGGATGGAAGGGGGAGGAAAAAAGAGGAGGGGAGCCGCTGCTTTTTCGGCAGTTTGCCGAAGAAGGGGACAGAACGCTTTTCCGGCAGGCAAAAGGGCCTCCGGAGCGATCCGGAGGCCCTCGTTGTATGTCCTTTGTATGGGGGGATTCCTCAGCAGCAGGAGGAATTGCCGCCGCCGCAGATGCTGCCGCCGCAGCCGCAGCCGCTTCCGCTTCCGTTGCCGCAGCAGCAGAACAGGATGACCAGCAGAATGATGATCCAGCAGCAGTTGCCGCCGCCCAGGATGCCGTTATTGTTGCACATACAAGAACCTCCTCAAAATTGCGTGCCCGCGATCACAGGCTCAGTTCATAGTATGCGCCAGGGAGGCGATGGTTCCCAAGGATCAGCCCAGACGGACGTCGGACACCAAATCCCGGGCTCTGGTGAGCTGGGCGGAGGTGAAAACTCCGGAGCGGATCAGCTGGTCGCTCAGGCTGGTAGACCCATCGGAGAGGGTAGCTTCCAGGGAGCGGTAGGAGAGGTACACCACCTGGGCACGGTGGAAGGGCATGGAGGCGATGGCGTCCCGTTCCCCGGCGGTGATGACCCCCAGGTCTGCGGCCCGCTCCATGGCGGTGGACCAGTCATCCACCCCGGCTTTGCTGTAGCCCATGGCCCGGAGGAGGAACTCCATATAGGAGGTGGCGTCCACGGTGTTGCCGGCCCCGAAGCGGCCGTCGCCATAGCCCACGGCGTAGCCCTTCTCATAGGCGTAGGCGGCGTAGCTGTGGCCCCAGGTGATGTCGGTGAAGGGGCAGGGGCTGGTGCAGGCCAGGGCCTCCTCCTCCTCCCCCAGCACCCGGATGAACATGACCAGAGCCTGCATCCGGGTGGGGTACTGCTCTAAGTTGTAGCCGTTTCCGTAGCCGGTGTCGCTGCCCTGGAACAGGTTCAGAAGCTTCAGGGCGTCGGCCATGGCCACATAGTCCACCGTGGAGGCGGAGCGGGCGAAGGCGTGGTAGCCCTCGTACTGGACCACGGCGGTCTGGGAGGTAACGGTGAAGGTGGCCAGGGTGTCCTCCGCCACCAGATACCGGTGCTGGGCGGTGAGAACGCTGCCGGAGCGGATCTCTGTGCCGTCGGTGACGTCCACCACGGCCCCGTCGAAGGAGACGGTGACGGACCCGGACAGGGGCAGCAGGGCAAAGCCGGTGGGGCCCGCCACCACGTCCCCCTGCTTCAGGGAGGCCTCCGTGGGCTGCTCGGCCAGGTTCTGATAGACTGAGGCCTCTGCGGCGGCCAGGGCGGCCTGGTCCAGGGCGCTGTTGTACACCGCCGCACCCTCCCGGTCCCCCAGGTCCTCCACTTTTCCGGCGAAGGCCTCGGTAAACTGGCCCTTCAGGTAGGACAGAGTCACCAGGGGATCGTCGGCGGCGGCAGCGGCCCCCAGAGCCAGAACCAGGAGCAGAGAAAGAGCAAGGACGCGCCTTTTCATAGGGAGACCTCCTCTCACCGCTTGCTGATGCGGTAGCTCAGGGTCAGAAGGCTGTCGGCAAAGTGGACGCTCTCCACCTGCACATCCTCCTTCTCACTGCTGACCTCCTTGTTGGTGAAATTCCAGAAGCCCCGGACCCCCAGCTCCACCAGCCGGTCCATGGTGGCCTGGGCGGCGGACTGGGGCACGGTGAGGATGGCCACGTCGGGCAGATGCTGGCTGCAATACTCATCCAGCTCGCTGAGGTCCAGCACCTTCACTCCGTTGATGGTGGTGCCGATGAGACTGGGGGAGACGTCGAAGGCGGCGTCCAGAGAGAAGCCGATGTCGGCAAAATGGAAATTCTGCATGAGGGCATGGCCCAGGTTGCCCACGCCCACCACCACGATGCTGTGGCGGTTGTCCACGCCCAGGATCCGGCCAATCTCGGAGCGGAGCTCCTTGACATTGTAGCCGTAGCCCTGCTGCCCGAACTCGCCGAAGCAGCTGAGGTCCTGACGGATCTGGGAGGCGGTGATGCCCATCCGGCTTCCCAGGGAGTTGGATGAGATGCGGACGACGCCCTTGGAGTGGAGATCGTCCAAATAGCGGTAGTAGCGGGGGAGGCGGCGAATGACCGCCTCGGAGACATGTTGCTTCTTCATGGTTTCCTCCTGTGGGGCAGAGCAGAGCGGCAGTCCGCCTGCATGGACCGCACATCAAAATAGACAATGGTATCAAACAAAATTATCATACACGATTTCCCAGCACTTGTCAAATTTTTTAACAATCTTTTTTTAAAGTAAAATGAAAAATATTTTGTCAAGTTTTGGCGAAGAGAGGGGACGGCAAAAAAATTTGTAGGAATTGTGAAAATAACTCTTTACAGCGGAGAAGAAATGCGGTATACTAACACTTGCCGTTTGGAAGAATGTTTTGGAAGAGCGGCAGAAAAGAGGGGTTCCATCCGCCGGTCCCGGGACCCGCATATGCGCCCGTAGCTCAGATGGATAGAGCGTTAGACTCCGACATTTCAGGCCTCTCCTGTTGTGATGGGGCGCAAATCGTTGGTATCACTGGCCCGTAGTGGGCAACAAGAAAAATCACCGTGGTTGTTGACTACTATTTGACCACTATTTCGAAAAATGGTAACTGGCCGCTAAGGCTGTCGCCCATATATGTGCCCGTAGCTCAGTTGGATAGAGCGTTGGACTCCGACTCCAAAGGCCGCTGGTTCGAATCCAGTCGGGCATACCAAGACCGCCGAAAGCAATTGTTTTCGGCGGTCTTCCTTTACAAATTTGAAATTTCCGGCGGAAGAGAAAGAGAGAGGTGTGGGATTTTGAGTTTCCAACTGATTTGTGTTTTGGTGGTCCTGATGGTTGCCAACCAACTGATTGGAACCGGATACGGCTCCTGGAAAGAGGGATTCAGTTGGCCTCTGTTCTGTAGGGGCGTTAAAAAAATCTGTTTGCTGTTTGTGGGGTACGGCGCTATCGCATTGACGGTTCACCTGGCTGCGGATCACATTCCGAAGATCGAGTATCTCAACGGAATCCTCTTGGAGCCCATTGCAAAATACTTCACCAAGGTCTGCAGCTCTTTGAAGCAGCTGCTCAATGAGTCGACAAAAACTGCAACCTCTGCTGTGACGGTGGAACCGGCGGAGCCGTCTGTACATCAGGACAACACCCCGGTTGAATAAATTCTGAGGTACGCTACCCTGCCGTAATTGCGGCAGGGCACCACCGATTGTCTCAGATCTCCAACCCCTTCTGCAGTATCGCGCTGGCGGCCCTCTTGTTTTTGTCAAAGGCATGGGTGTAGATGTCCAGGGTGGTGGAGGGCTGGCTGTGTCCCAGCAGACCCGCCACCGTGGCCACGTCTGCCCCGCCTGCAATTAGAAGGCTGGCGTTGGTGTGTCGCAAGGAGTGGACATTCAGATTCTCTGGCAGGCCGTTCTTTCGGAGGATCAACTTGAAGCGCCAGGTGAAGGTGGTGGGCGTCATAGGCAACCTGCTTCCGTTTCGCCGGAAGAGAAAGTCCTCCCCCTCCAGCGCCCGACAGTCATAGGTTTCCGTAATGTAAGCGCATTCCTTTTGATACTCCAGCAGGAGCGTCTGCATCTCCGGAGAGAAGTAGACATATCGGTTCCCAGCCCTGGTCTTTGGCTCCTTGACAAAGA
>CALXDB010000067.1 GCA_944386955.1 uncultured Oscillospiraceae bacterium | reverse complement strand
CTGGCACTCTGCATCTCCGGGGGCAACTCCATGCTGGTGGACGTACGGGGCTACACCGACATGTCCATCGTGGGGGCCACACGGGACGATGCCGCCGGGGAGTGCTTCGACAAGATCGCCCGGGTGCTGGGCCTGCCCTACCCCGGCGGAAAGCCCATGGAGGAGCTGGCCAAGGGCGGCAGCGACACCGCCTACGACCTGCCCAGGTCCAAGGTGGCGGACAGTGATCTCGATATGTCCTTCTCCGGCCTCAAGACGGCGGTGGTGAATCTGGTCCACAACGCCGAGCAGAAGGGGGAGGTCATCGACCGCCCGGGTCTGGCCGCCTCGGTGGCGGCGGCCATCAGTGACGAGCTGGTGCCCCGGACCATGGAGGCCGCCCGGCGATATGGCCGCCGCACGGTGGTGGCGGCGGGAGGCGTGGCTGCCAACAGCCGCATCCGCTCGGACCTGCAGCGGGCCTGCGCGGAAAACGGTCTGAAGCTGTACCTGCCGCCCCTGAAGCTCTGCGGCGATAACGGTGCCATGATCGGCAGCCAGGCCTACTATGAGAGCCTCTGTCATCATTACGCGGACATGAGCCTCAACGCCTACGCCAACCTGGAGATCTGAACAGAGAAATTTTGGCCCTTCCGCCCAGCGGAGGGGCCGATTTTTCTCCCTTTTGCCGAAAGTTTTTCTTCCGCCTCCCTCCGCGCTGCTGCATCTTCTCCGGGAAATCAGGGGAAGTGGTGAATATATGCAGAGAATGTCGTTATGTAAACAAAAAGCCGAAACCGGCGGAGAGGCCCCATGGGCGTTACAGGGCGGTGACGTTTTTTGTAAATTCTGCGTGAAACCGTTGGGGCACAATGGATTGAAGGGTGTGGAAAACTCTGTGGAAAATGTGTATAACTCAAAGTAGTAGATCCGGATGTCTTCTTTTATGTCAATCTGGCGGTAAAAGGCGAAGAAAAAGGATTCCCATAAAATCAGGGAAAAAGCGGTCGTCAACGTGGAAAATCCGCAAAATCAACGAGAGGATTTTTGTGAAACAGGGAGAATTCTGCCAGGTGCCGGCGGAGAGAAATATACAGGAGATTCCCGCGAAGCGGGGGGAGGAACGTCGGGAAATACAAAAGGTAATCACAGAGCGGCGTGTACGCCGCTCGAAGACAGCAGCCGGGCGCCCTCGGGGCGGGGTGGGGGAAAAGAGGGCGGAAAAGCGGATTTTGATTGTAAAAACAGGAAAAGGATGGTATACTATTATGCTGAAATGTTAGCGTTAGGCATAGGAGGATACGGCATGTTGGACGAGGAAAAAAGACCTCAGGCGGCGGAAGAAGAGACGCCGGAGCCGCAGGAGGCTGCGGCGTCGGAGAAGGAAAAGAGCAACTCCGCCTTCGAGTGGCTGCGCTGCCTGGTGGGGGTGGTGTTGGTGCTGGTGCTGCTGTTCACCTTTGTGGCCCAGACCTTCACGGTCCAGGGGCCCTCCATGCAGAATACCCTCTACGGCGGCGACAAGCTGCTGGTGGTGAAGGCGGAGCTGTGTGATATCGAGGCTGGAGACGTGGTGGTGGCCTGCCAATACAACGCCCAGCTCAGCGACCCCATCGTCAAGCGGGTGGTGGCCGTGGAGGGTCAGACCGTGGATATCGACTTTGACACGGGCACCGTCTATGTGGACGGCCAGCCCATCGAGGAGGACTATGTGGCCGAGCGGACCTACACCAGCGAAGGTACCCAGTTCCCGGTGACCCTGGAGGAAGGGGAGCTGTTCCTCATGGGGGACAACCGCAACCACAGCACCGACAGCCGCAGCAGCATGCTGGGCGTGGTGGACGAGCGGTATGTGGTGGGCAAGGCGGTGTTCCTGCTGTTCCCGGGGAAGACCGCCTCCTACCTGGGAGAGTACGCCGGTACCGGCAGCCGGGATTTCAGCCGCATCGGCTGGATCAAATGAACAGGAGAGCGTTATGAATATTCAGTGGTACCCCGGCCATATGACCAAGACCCGGCGGATGATCGCCGAGCAGATGAAGCATATGGACGCGGTGTGTGAAATTTTGGACGCCCGCATCCCCCTCTCCAGCCGGAACCCGGATGTGGAGGAGCTGACGGCGGGAAAGCCGAGGCTCATCGTCCTCAACCGGATCGATCTGGCGGACCCGGCGGCTACCAAGAAGTGGCGGGCCTGGTTTGAGGGGAAGGGCTATGCCGTGCTGGAGGCCAACGCCAAGGAGGGCAAAGGCCCCGAGCGGTTTGCCGCCGCGGTGCGGACGCTGCTGGCGGACAAGATCGCCGCCTACGAGGCCAAGGGCCAGGCGGGGCGGATGCTGCGGGTGATGATCCTGGGCATCCCCAACGTGGGCAAGTCCACCTTCATCAACAAGGTGGCAAAGCGGAAGACCGCCAAGGCCGAGGACCGGCCCGGCGTCACCCGGGCCAAGCAGTGGGTGCCCATCGACCCCAGCCTGGAGCTTCTGGACACCCCAGGCATCCTCTGGCCCAAGTTTGAGGACCAGAGCGTGGGGCTCAATCTGGCCTACACCGGAGCGGTGAAGGACGACATCATGGATATCGAGACCCTTGCCTGCCATCTGACGGCCTATCTGGGGGAGCAGTATCCCGAGGCGCTGAAGAGCGCCTACAAGCTGCCGGGGCTCCCGGCGCGGCAGGAGGACAACGACGTGGCCTGGGGATACGAGCTTCTCCAGGCGGCGGGACGGAGGCGGGGCTTCCTCATCTCCGGCGGCGAGGTGGACACCGAGCGGATGGCCCGGATTTTGCTGGATGAGTTCCGGGGCGGCAAGCTGGGCCGGTTCACCCTGGAGCTGCCCCGTTGCGAAGAGACAGGAGCGGGAAATGATGTGGGAGTTTGAAGCGGCCGCCAGGGCCCGGGGCTTTTTGTCCGTCTGCGGCGTGGACGAGGCGGGGGCGGGGCCCCTGGCAGGACCGGTGTACGCTGCGGCGGTGATTTTGCCGGAGGGGTTGGAGCTCCCCTATCTCAATGACTCCAAGAAGGTGACGCCCAAGCGGCGGGATCTGCTCTTTGACGAGATCCGGGAGCGTGCCCTGGCCTTTTCCATTGCCTCCGTCTCTGCGGAGGAGATCGACGAGATGGACATTCTCAACGCCCGGATGCTGGCCATGGAGCGGGCCATCCAGGGGCTTACGCCTGGGGCGGACTACGCCCTCATCGACGGCAACCGGGATCACGGCAGCCGTGTGGCCATCACCCTTCCCCACGAGACCATTGTCAAGGGGGACAGCCGCAGCGCCAGCATCGCCGCCGCCTCCATTCTGGCCAAGGTGAGCCGGGACCGGTATATGGAGGAGCTGGACCGGCAGTACCCGGAATATCAATTTGCCAAGCACAAGGGCTACGGCACCAAGCTCCATTACGAGATGCTGGATACATACGGTCCCAGCCCCGTCCACCGCAAAACCTTCCTCAAAAAGTGGGAGGAGCGCTGTGGGTAAGCGGGAGACGGGAAACTACGGCGAGGCTTTGGTGGCGGAGTATCTCCGGAAGAAGCGGTATACCCTGGTGGGAAGCCAGTACCGCTGCCGCCAGGGGGAGATCGACCTCATCGCCCGGAAGGGGAAGGTGCTGTGCTTTGTGGAGGTGAAGACCCGGAGCAATCTCTCTATGGGCCTTCCCAGGGAGTACGTCACCCCTGCCAAGCAGGCGCGCATCCGCGCGGCGGCGGCGCTGTACCTCAGCGAGAAGGGGCTGGACTGCCCCGTCCGCTTCGACGTGGCGGAGGTGTATCTGGAGGAGGGGAAAGCCCCCCGCATAGAATACCTTGAAAGCGCTTTTTGAGGTGATGCCATGTATCCTTACTTTGACGCCCACTGCGACACCCTCAGCCGCTGCGCAGCGGAGGGCTGGAGCCTGTGGGAGAATCCGGGCCACCTGGATCTCAAACGCCTGACGGCCTACGGCCCGGCAAACCAGGTGTTCGCCCTCTATTTGGACAGCGAGACCGTGCCGCCGGAGGCCCGCTTCGCCGCCCTGGAGGCCCAGGTGGCCGTGCTCCGCCGGGAGCAGGCGGCGGGACGCTGGGGGGATGCGCTCCTCTCGGTGGAGGGGGCGGAGCTTTTGGGTTGCGACGAGGCCCTTTTGCCGGTGGTGAAGGACTGGGGCGTCAGGTGGGTGAATCTCACCTGGAACCACCCCAACGCTCTCAGCGGCTCCTGCCGCACCGGGGAGGGGCTGACGGAGAAGGGCCGGTCCTTTGCCCGGCGGTGCTGGGCCCTGGGACTGGGGACGGATGTGTCCCACCTCAGCGACCGGGGGTTCTGGGATCTCCTGGAGATCCGGGAGGGCCCTATCCTGGCCAGCCACTCCGACTGCCGCGCCCTCTGTGACCACCCCCGAAATCTCACCGATGAGATGGCGAAGGCCCTCATGGCGGCGGGGGGCTTCATCGGCCTCAACTTCTGCGTCCACTTTCTGGGGGAGCGCCCCACGGTGGACACGGTGATCGCCCACCTGGAGCACCTCCTGGAGCTGGGGGGCGAGAACCATGTGGGCCTGGGGGGCGACTTCGACGGCGCCGACGTGCCGGAGGACCTCTCCGGCGTACAGGACCTGCCGAACCTCTGGGAGGCCCTGTACCGGCGGAACTATTCCGAAGACCTTATTCAAAAAATTGCCTATCAAAATCTTGCACGATTTCTCAGATAAAACCATCCACAACGGAGGACATACACCATGAAATACCTCAGTACAAGAGACAAGACCCTGCGCTTCACCGCCGCCGAGGCCATCAAGATGGGCCTGAGCCGGGACGGCGGCCTCTTCACCCCCGAGACCTTCCCCACCCTCACCGAGGAGGAGATGAAGTCTCTCTGCGCCATGACCTACCAGCAGCGGGCTGCCTACGTCATGGGCAAGTACCTGGACGACTTCACCGCTGAGGAGCTGGGGGACTTTGCCGAGAAGGCCTACGGCCCCGAGAAGTTCGACACCCCCGCCGTGGCGCCTCTCCGTCAGGTGGGCGGCCAGACCTGGTGCCTGGAGCTGTGGCACGGCCCCACCAGCGCCTTCAAGGACATGGCCCTCCAGATGCTGCCCCAGCTGCTCACCGCCAGCCTCCGGAAGACCGGCGAGGAGAAGACCGCCTGCATCCTGGTGGCCACCTCCGGCGACACCGGCAAGGCCGCCATGGAGGGCTTCGCCGACGTGCCCCAGACCAAGATCATGGTCTTCTACCCCAAGGACGGCGTCAGCGAGATCCAGAAGCTGCAGATGGTCACCCAGGAGGGACAGAACGTGGGCGTCTGCTCTGTGGTGGGCAACTTCGACGACGCCCAGAACGGCGTGAAGCGGATCTTCTCCGACGTGGAGATCCGGGAGGAGCTGGAGAAGCGGGGCTACTTCCTGTCCTCCGCCAACTCCATCAACTGGGGCCGCATCCTGCCCCAGGTGGTCTACTATGTCTCCGCCTACTGCGATCTCATGAACCAGGGCGCCATCGCCTTCGGCGACAAGGTGAACTACTGCGTCCCCACCGGCAACTTCGGCAACATCCTGGCCTGCTACTACGCCAAGAAGATGGGGGTTCCCGTGGGCAAGCTCATCTGCGCCAGCAACTGCAACGACGTGCTCACCGACTTCATCCGCACCGGCGTCTACGACCGCAACCGTCCCTTCCACACCACCATGTCCCCCTCCATGGACATCCTCATCTCCTCCAACCTGGAGCGGATGCTCTTCGAGCTCTCCGGCGAGGACGACGGGGCGGTCCGGGGCTATATGGACCAGCTGAAGGAGACCGGCCGGTATGAGATCTCCGCAGAGATGAAGGAGAAGCTCCAGAGCCTCTTCTACGGCGGCTTTGCCACCGAGGAGGACACCACCGCCACCATCACCGCTCTCTATGCCGACGGCTACCTCATCGACACCCACACCGCCGTGGCGGCCAAGGTGCTGGCGGACTACCGTGCCGAGACCGGCGACGACACCGTGGCGGTCTTCGCCTCCACCGCCTCCCCCTACAAGTTCTGCGACAACGTACTGAAGGCCATCGGGGAGGAGCCGGTGACCGACAGCGTGGCGCGCATCGCCCAACTGGAGGCGGCCTCCGGCGTGAAGGCTCCCGTCCGCCTCAGCGCTCTGAAGGGCAAGACCGTCCGGTTTGACGCCGTCACCGAGAAGGACCAGATGGAGTGCGTGGTGCTGAACTTCCTGAAATAAGACCACAGAGAGGAGGAGCCTATGGCCCTGTATGCCATCGGCGACCTGCACCTGGGGCTCAGCGTGAACAAGCCCATGAATGTATTCGGTCCCGGCTGGGACCGCCATGTGGAGCGGCTGCAGGACGCCTTTTCCCAATTACATGACGACGACCTCACCGTTCTCTGCGGCGACACCTCCTGGGGCATCGACTTTGAGGAGAGTTTGGCGGACTTCCGCCTCATCGACAGCTTCCCCGGCCGCAAGCTCCTGGTGAAGGGCAACCACGACTACTGGTGGAACACTGCCGCCAAGATGCAGCGGTTTTTCCAGGAAAACGGCATCACCACCATCGACATTCTCCACAACAACTGCCATGTCTACGGGGACTACGCCCTCTGCGGCACCCGGGGCTGGTTCTACGAGGAGGACCAGAAGCCCCACAACGACAAGGTCCTCAAGCGGGAGGTGGGGCGGCTGGAGGCGTCGCTGAAGCTGGCGGGAGGAAGGCCCATCCTGGCCTTCCTCCACTATCCGCCCCTCTATGAGGGCTACCGGTGCGGAGAGATCCTGGAAAAGCTGGAGGAGTACCGCGTTTCCCAGTGCTTTTACGGCCATCTCCACGGCTACACCCACCGCCGGGCCATCCAGGGCCGGTACGGCGCCGTGGACTACAGCCTGGTCTCCGCGGACTATCTCCGCTTTGTTCCAAAAAAAATCTTCGATTGAGCGAAATACCAGTAGATTTTTTTCGTATTCTATGATAAAATGCTAATTTGCCTGACTGGGGTATGTCTGAAGGACGGCGAAGGGCCGGCACCGGACGGTTTGGCCGGGTTTCAGAGATGCCCCTCCCCCGGTTTGAGGGGCATGATGGGCAAGTAAACGGAGGAAAAGAAAATGAGTGTGAAAAGCTGCGAAAAAGTTGAGACCAACAAGGTGGCGCTGACCGTCGAGGTGGATGCCGCCGCCTTTGAGGCCGCCATCGAGAAGGCGTACCGCAAGGTCCGCAATCAGATCAACGTCCCCGGCTTCCGCAAGGGCAAAGCTCCCCGGAAGATGATCGAGAACCTGTACGGCGTGGGCGTGTTCTACGATGAGGCCATCAATATTGCCATGCCCGACGCCTATGTGGCCGCCGTGGAGTCCGAGAAGCTGGAAGTGGTGGGCTACCCCGAGGTGGAGCTGCTGGACGTGGGCAAGGACGGCTTCTCCTTTAAGGCCACCGTCTATGTGTACCCCGAGGTGAAGCTGGGCCAGTACAAGGGCATCAGCGCCCCCAAGGCTGAGGTGAAGGTCACCGCCGCCGACGTCAACCACCGCCTGGAGGAGATGGCCCAGCGCAACAGCCGTCTCGTCAGCGTGGAGCGGGCCGTGGAGAAGGGCGACACCGCCAACATCGACTATGAGGGCTTTGACAACGGCGTGCCCTTCGACGGCGGCAAGGCTGAGGGCTTCGATCTGGAGATCGGCTCCGGCAGCTTCGTCCCCGGCTTTGAGGATCAGCTGGTCGGCATGAGCGCCGGGGAGGAGAAGGACATCGACATCACCTTCCCTGAGGACTACCACAAGGATCTGGCCGGCAAGGCCGTGGTCTTCCATGTGAAGGTCAACTCCGTCCAGGTCAAGGAGGTCCCCGCCATCGACGACGAGTTTGCCAAGGACGTCAGCGAGTTTGACACCCTGGCCGACCTGAAGAAGGACATCAAGGCCAAGATGACCGCCGACCGGGAGGAGGCCGCGAACCGCGCCTTTGAGGACACCCTCATGCAGCAGGTGGCCGACGGCGTGGAGTGCGACGTGCCTCAGCCCATGGTGGACGAGCAGGCCCAGCGCTTTGTGCAGAACCTGAAGATGCAGATCCAGCAGCAGGGCATCCCCTACGAGCAGTACCTGAAGCTGACCAACATGACCGAGGAGGACCTCCTCGGCCAGGCCCAGGAGCCCTCTCTGCGCCAGGTGAAGCTGGAGCTGGCCATGGCCGCCATCGCCAAGGAGGAGAACGTGGAGGTCACCGAGGAGGAGATCGAGGCCGAGTATGCCAAGAACGCCGAGCAGTACGGCATGAAGGCTGAGGACCTGAAGAAGTACATCTCCGCCGACGCTATCCGCGAGCAGCTGACCAACCAGAAGGTGGTCAAGATCGTGGTGGACAGCGCCGTGGCCACCAAGCCGGAGGAGAAGAAGAAGGCTCCCGCCAAGAAGAAGACCGCCAAGAAGGAGGAGGGCGAGGACGCCCCCGCCGAGGAGGCCGCTGAGGAGACTTCTGAGACTGCTGAGAGCGCCGAGTAAGGCTTTTTTGACCGGGACGGGGGAAAAATCGCGCCTGCGGGTACTAATTTTTCCCCCGTCCGGTTATCATACAGGGGATCCCCGGCGTGCGGGGAGCGCCTGTGTCGGCGCCGTTGCGTGTGGGCGCAGGAGGCAAACAGGATTCAGGAGGTTGATTCCAACATGAGCTTAGTTCCCTATGTAGTAGAGCAGACCAACCGGGGCGAGCGGTCCTACGACATCTTCTCCCGCCTGCTCAACGACCGCATCATTTTCCTGGGCGAGGAGGTCAACGACACCACCGCCTCTCTGGTGGTGGCCCAGCTTTTGTACCTGGAGAGCCAGGACCCGGACAAGGAGATCCAGCTGTATATCAACAGCCCCGGCGGCTCCGTCACTGCCGGCATGGCCATCTACGACACCATGCAGTACATCAAGTGCGACGTGTCCACCATCTGCATCGGCATGGCCGCCAGCATGGGCGCCTTTCTCCTCAGCTCCGGGGCCAAGGGCAAGCGGATCGCCCTGCCCAACGCGGAGATCATGATCCACCAGCCCTCCGCCGGCACCCAGGGCCAGATCACCGATATGGCCATCCACCTCAAGCGGCTGGAGACCATCAAGAAGCGGATGAACAAGATCCTGGCGGACAACACCGGTAAGAGCATCGAGGAGGTCACCGCCGCCTGCGAGCGGGACAACTTCATGTCCGCCGAGGAGGCCCAGGCCTTCGGCCTCATTGATAAGGTTATTTACACGAGGTAATTGTCCCATGAGCGACGAAAAGAAATCCCTGCGCTGCTCCTTCTGCGGACGGCATGAGGAGCAGGTGGAGCGGATGATCCAGGGGCCCGGGGTCCGGATCTGCGACAACTGCATCCGGCTTTGCATGAGCATTCTGGAGGAGGACTACGAGGATCACTCCTCCGCCCCGGAGATGCCGGACACCCTGCCCACCCCCCGGGAGATCCGGGCGGTGCTGGACCAGTATATCATCGGACAGGACAGTGCCAAGGTGGCCCTGGCCGTGTCCGTATACAACCACTATAAGCGGATCTATTTCGGCGGCGGCGACGATGTGGAGCTCCAAAAGAGCAACATCCTCATGATCGGTCCCACGGGCAGCGGCAAGACCCTCTTTGCCCAGACCCTGGCCCGCATTTTGAAGGTGCCCTTTGCCATCGCCGACGCCACCACCCTCACCGAGGCGGGCTATGTGGGCGACGATGTGGAGAACATCCTCCTCCGTCTCCTCCAGGCTGCTGATTACGATGTGGAGCTGGCGGAGCACGGCATCATCTATGTGGACGAGATCGACAAGATCGCCCGGAAGAGCGAGAACACCTCCATCACCCGGGACGTGTCCGGCGAGGGCGTCCAGCAGGCCCTTCTGAAGATTTTGGAGGGCACTGTGGCCAACGTGCCCCCCCAGGGCGGGCGGAAGCACCCCCACCAGGAGTTCATCCAGATCGACACCCACAACATCCTCTTTATCTGCGGCGGCGCCTTCGACGGCATCGACAAGATCATCGAGCGGCGGCTGGACAAAAAGGGCATCGGCTTTGGCGCCGAGATCCCCAGCAAGAAGGACCGGGACGTGGGGGCACTTTTGAAGGAGGTCCAGCCCCACGACCTGCTGAAATTCGGCATCATCCCGGAGCTGGTGGGCCGTCTGCCGGTGATCGCCCCTCTCCAGTCCCTCCAGCGCTCCGACCTGGTGCGGATTCTCACCGAGCCCAAGAACGCCCTGGTGAAGCAGTACCAGAAGCTCTTTGAGTACGACGATGTGGAGCTGGTGTTTGCCGACGGGGCCCTGGAGGCGGTGGCCGACAAGGCCATCCAGCGCAACATCGGCGCCCGGGGCCTGCGGGCGGTGATGGAGGGCATCCTCACCGGCATCATGTACGATATCCCCTCCGACCCCACCATCACCCGGGTGACCGTCACCCCCGCCTGCGTGGCCGGGGAGGCTAAGCCCCTTCTGGAGTACGATCCGAACAAGACCAGCCGTCCCGCCCGGCTGAAGGGCGGAAAGAGCGAGGAGAAGAGCCGGCCCAACCCGGCCTCCGCCTCCTGAGACAACAATGAAATTTGTCCCTTGCAGGACAAGTGTGGGTGGAAAGAGGTGTCCTGCGACACCTCTTTTCGCCCATTTACGGGGAAATTTCCAGATGCTGGAAACCCCTGCGGCCCTCGGGGCCGCCACCAATAAGACGCGGAGGGTTCCATATCCGCGCCGGAAAGGAGAGACCTATGGAACAGCAGATGACAATGAATATTCCCGCCCTCGCCCTGCGGGGGCTGACCATATTCCCCAACATGCTCATGACCATCGACGTGGAGCGGGAGGCCTCCATCCGCGCTTTGGAGCGGTGCATGGAGCACGACGAGAAGATCTTTCTGGTGACCCAGCGGGAGATCGCTACGGACAACCCGGAGGAGAAGGACCTGTACACCGTGGGCACCATCTCGGTGATCCGGCAGATCCTGCGGATCTCCGAGCGGACTATCCGGGTGCTGATGGAGGGCAAGAGCCGGGCGAAGCTGCGGCGTCTGTGGCAGCTGACCCCCTATCTCCAGGCCAACGTGGAGCTCATCGAGGAGAAGCCCGTCCGCTCCTCCGGGGACCGGCTGGAGGCCCTTTTGCGCCAGACCTTCGCCAACATCCACGACTACAACGAGATGGCCCCCCGGTCCAATGACGAGCTCTTGACCGTGACGGCGGACTGCCGGGACCCGGGGTATCTGGCGGACTACATCGCCCAGAATATCGCCCTGCGCCACCAGGATAAGCAGGTGATTCTGGAGGAGCTGCGGCCTATGGTCCGGCTCCAGCGGGTCAACGAGCTCTTGAAGCGCGAGATGGACGTGATGGATCTGGAGCAGGAGCTGGAGAGCAAGATCCGCCAGCATGTGGGCGAGGTCCAGCGGGAGAACATCCTCAGAGAGCAGCTGCGGGTGATCCGCCGGGAGCTGGGCGAGGGGGAGGAAGGCGACGGCGAGATCGAGGAGTACCGCCAGAAGATCCTGTCCCTCCACCTGGAGGAAGAGGTGGAGGCCAAGCTCCTCAAGGAGCTGGGCCGCCTCCAGAAGCAGCCCTTCGGCAGCGCCGAGGGCTCCGTTCTCCGCAACTACCTGGACGTGTGCCTGGAGATGCCCTGGAACCACCGCACCAAGGAGCGGGCCAACGTGGAGGCCGCCCGGAAGATTCTGGACCACGACCACTTCGGCCTGGAGAAGGTGAAGGAGCGGATCCTGGAGTTCATCGCCGTCAAGCAGCTCAATCCCGACGCCAAGGGCCAGATCCTCTGTCTGGTGGGCCCTCCCGGCGTGGGCAAGACCTCCATCGCCATCTCCGTGGCC
>CALXDB010000066.1 GCA_944386955.1 uncultured Oscillospiraceae bacterium | reverse complement strand
GTTGTCGGCGCACATGGCCACCACCGCCCGCTTCTCGATGCGGACGTCGGCGGTGCCCAGGGCCCCGGCCATCGCCACTACGGCGTCCTCCAGCAGCCCCAGGCTGTGGAGGGGATGGGCCACGGTGTCCCAGTGGGCGGCGGCGGCGGCCATGGCCGCCTGGTCGGCGGGTTGGATCATGGACAGGATCTCTTGGATAGTCATGGCAAACACACTCCTCATATTCTTTGATTGCGTGAGTTCTTTCCTTCAGCGGGAATATCCTTCGCAGGCCTCCAAAAACCGCCCGGCCGCCTCCGGGGCGGCCCAGAGGTGGAAGTGGGGGAAGCCGGCGTACAGGGTCTTGGTGTGATAGGCGCAGTCCCAGCCCCGGGTGGACTGGGGTTTCTGGGCGTGGAAATCTTCGCCGGGGGCGGTGCTGTCCCAGTAGTGGAACTCGTGGGCGGGGAGGGCGAAGCCCGCCGGGCCCAGGAGGCCGTCCCCCTTGGCGGTGAGGGTCACATAGCCGAAGCGGCTGAGGCGATGGGTGTTCTCCGCGGCGGCGTCAAAGACGGCGGCCATGGGGTAAAAGGTTCCGTCCTCCCCGGCCAGAGAGCGGTGGAGGTAGAGGAAGCCCCCGCACTCGGCGATGGTGGGCATGCCCCCTGTCACCGCCTCCCGGACGGCCTTTCGCATGGGCTCGTTCTCCGACAGTTCCCGGGCGTAGAGCTCCGGGTACCCGCCGCCGAGATAGAGGCCGGAGACCTTCTCCGGCAGGGCGGCGTCCGTCAGGGGGGAGAAGGGCACCAGCTCTGCCCCCAGTTTTTCCAGAAGGGCGAGGCTGTCGGCGTAGTAGAAGCAGAAGGCCTTGTCCTTCGCCACGGCGATCCGGGGCCGTCCGGCCACCGGCTTCGGGAGAGGCAGGGGCGGCACGTCCAGGGCCGGGGCGGAGTTCGCCAGGGCCATCAGGCCGGTGAGGTCGATGTATTTGGCGGCCAGGGCGGAGAGCTCCGTGAGCTTTCGGTGGAGGTTTTCCACCTCCGCCGCCGTCACCAGCCCCAAGTGGCGGCTCTCCAGGGCCGCCTCGGGACAGGGGGGCAGGAAGCCGTAGACGGGGACGCCGGTCTCCTGTTCAATGGCCTCCTTGAGTCTCGGGTAGAGCATGGGGGACACCCGGTTGAGGAGCACCCCCTGAATATTGCTGTCGGGACGGAAGTCCTTCATGCCTTTCACAGCGGCGGCGGCGGTGAGGGCCCGGCCCCGGCCATCCAGCACCAGCACCGCCGGGGAGGCGGTGGCTTTGGCCAGGTGGTAGGCGCTGGCGTCGCTGGATAGGGCGATGCCGTCGTAGTACCCCATGACCCCCTCGATGAGGGAGAGGTCCCCCCGGCTGCCGTTCTCCCACAAAAGAGCGCGGACCTTGTCCTCCCCCAAGAAGAAGAGGTCCAGGTTCCGGCTGGGCACGCCGATGATCTCGCTGTGGAACATGGGGTCGATGTAGTCCGGGCCGCACTTGAAGGCGGTGGGGCGGAGCCCCTTGTCCTTCAGGGCCTGGAGGATGGCGCAGGTCATGGTGGTCTTCCCGCTGCCGCTGGCGGCGGCGCAGAGGAGGAGCCGGGGCAGCGTCTCACCCATGGCGCGCCTCCCCGGAGACGATCCACACCGGGTTCTGGGCGTCCATCAGGTGGTACCGCCCGGCCTTCCGGGTGCGGGTGGCTGCCACCTGGACCATGTCCGTGTCGGTGAGGTCGAGGGCGGCGAAGCACCGCAGAATCTCCGCCGTGGTCTCCAGGGTCACGGCGTTCACCACGACTCTTACCGCCGGATTTTTCTCTAAGGCGCAGCGGAGGATCTCCTCCATATTGCCGCTGCTGCCGCCCAGAAACACCCGGTCCGGGGCGGGCAGGTCCCGGAGGGCCTCCGGGGCCGTGCCGGGGACGATGTGGAGATTGGTGAGGCCCATAGCGGCCTTGTTCTTCTCCAAAAGGGCCACTGCCTCCGCTTTCTGCTCGATGGCGAACACCCGGCCCTCGGGGACCGCCAGGGCCCCCTCGCAGGACACGGAGCCGGTGCCCGCCCCCACGTCCCAGAGGGTGTGGCAGGGCTCCAGGCGGAGCTTGGAGAGGGAGAGGCACCGGACCTCCTCCTTGGTCATGGGGACCTTGTCCCGGAGGAAAGCGTCGTCGGGGAGGCCGGGGGCGCTGAGACTGCGGCGGACGGGGGCGGGATTCTCCGCCAGCACCACCGCGAGGCTGTCAAATTCCTTCCCCGCAAGTTCGGCGGCGGTACCGGTGGTGATGGCCTCGTCGGGGTAGCTGAGCCGCTCCCCCACATGGACCGTCACATGGCCGAGGCCCCACTCGGTGAGCTGGGTACAGAGATCCCCCGCCCGGTAGGTGCCGCCGGTGAGGAGGAAGGTCTTCTCGTGGCTCTGCACCGCCCCGGGGGCGTTGTGACTGCGGCCGTGGGCGGACACCAGAAAGGCGTCCTGCCAGGGGGTGTGGAGCCGGGCGCAGAAGTACACCAAGCTGCTGACGCCGGGGATGGTCACCACCTGGTGGCCCTCCAGGAGGGGGTAGAGGTTCTTGGCACCGGAGTAGAACCCCACGTCTCCGCTGAGGAGCACCGCAGCGGGGCCCTCCCGGGCCTCGTCGATGGCGGCGGCGATGTCCGCCGCGGCGATGAGGGGCAGGCAGGTCTTGCCCACATAGTCCTCCAGCAGCCGGGGGGCTCCGATGAGCAGCGGGGAGGCGGCGATGGCCTCCCGGGCCGCCAGGGTCATGGTGGCGGGATTCCCCAGCCCCACGCCCACAAGATACACTTTCATGCGCCCATCCTCCTTGTTACTTCCTCCCGGATCTCCTCCAGAGAGAGGCCCTCCTCCTGCCGGGGGCGCTCCACCACCAGCAACCGGCAGTTTGCCTCCCGGGCGGCCTCCGCCTTCTCCCGGAACCCGCCGTAGCCGCCGGTGTCCTTGGTGACCAAAATGTCGATGTGGTACTGGTGCAGGGTGGCCACATTCAGCTCACGGGTAAAGGGCCCCTGCATGCAGATGATGTTCTTGGGGGGAAAGCCCAGGGCGTGGCACCGCTCTAAGGAGTCCACCATGGGCAGCACCCGGGGGTAGCACCGCTCCCGGAGGCCGGGGACGGCGAAGTGGTGGAGCTCCTTGCTGCCGGTGGTGAGGAGGATGTTCCCCTCCATCCCCCGGAGCATCTCCGCGGCGGCGGCCATGTCCCCCGCCTTCTCACACCCGTCCTCCCCGTCGGAGGACCGGAGGAGCCGCAGGTAGGGGAGCCCGGCGGTCTTGGCGGCGGCCTGGATGTTCTCCGTCACCGCCACGGCATAGGGGTGGGTGGCGTCCACCACTAAGGCGTAGTCCCCGGAGCGGAAGAGGGCCTCCATGTCCTCCTCCGTGAGCCGCCCCACATGGACGTCCATGCCGGGGGGCAGGAGAGTCTCGCCATACTCCGTGGCCACGGACACGGTGAAGGGGATCTGTTCCCCCTGGAGCCACTCCGCCAGCTCGTGGCCCTCCCCGGTGCCGCCGAACAGAAAGACCTTCATCTCACTTGTTCCCCCGCTGGAGGTAGCCCCGGGGGGTCACCATTTTGCCGCCGATGAGGGTGGTCTCCTCATTGCCGATGAAGACGGTGGTGAACATGTCCACCTCGGTGGAGTCCCGGAGCTCCCGGAGGGTCAGCGTCACGCCCCGCTCCCCCTCCCGGCCGATGTTCTGCACAAAGCCGCAGACGGTGTCCGGGGACTTGTGGCGCAGCAGGATGTCGCAGGCCCGCTGGAGGTAGTCGGCCCGGCTGTGGCTCCGGGGGTTGTAGAGGCACACCACGAAGTCCGCCAGGGCAGCGGCCTCCAGGCGCTTTTCGATCTTCTCCCAGGGGGTCAGAAGGTCGCTGAGGGAGATGACGGCAAAGTCGTGGGTCAGGGGAGCCCCCAGCACGGCGGCCCCGCCGCAGGCGGCGGTGATGCCGGGCACCACCTCGATGTCGATGGGGGGGTACTCCCGGGCCACCTCGTAGATGAGGCCCGCCATGCCGTAGACTCCGGAGTCCCCGGAGCACACCACGGCCACATTCTTGCCGCCCACAGCGGCCTCCACCGCCATGCGGCAGCGGTCCACTTCCTTCTTCATCCCCGTGGAGGTCATCTCCTTGTGGGGAAATTGGTCGCGGATCAGGGCGATATAGGCGGTGTAGCCCACCACCAGATCCGCCGCCTCAATGGCGTCATAAGCACGGCCGGTAAGGTCCCGGCCGGCGCCGGGCCCCAGGCCCACAACGGTCAGCTTCATGGTCGATCTCCCATTCTATCAAATCTCAAAGGCCGCCGCCCCCTGGGCGATGGCCACGGTGACGCCGTTTCCGGCGGTTTTCGGCAGCAGAAGCTCCCCGCCCCCGGCCAGGGCCGCCCGCTCGCACACGTTGTCCACCCCGGTGACGGACTGGACAAAGGCGGAGGGGGTGAATTCCCCGGGCACCGCCGAGAGTGCCTCCGCGCTGTAGGTCCGAAGGGGCAGGCTGCGGGAACGGCAGAAGGCCAGCAGCCCCGGCTCCTCCGCCTTCAAATCGATGGTGGCCGCGGCCTCCGCCGCCAGGGGGTCGAGGCCCGCCTCTTGAAAAGCGGCGTCCACGGCGGCGGCGATGGTTTCCTCCGCCGTGCCCCTCCGGCAGCCGATCCCCAGGGTGAGGCACTTCGGCACCAGCCGCAGGGTCTCGGGAAAGGGCCCGCCCTCCCTCCGGCAGGTGACCCAGACCCCCAGATCCGCCCGGTCGGGGCGGAGCCCCCGGGGGCAGGGGAGGCCGAAGTCGGAGGCGAAGCCCACCGGCTTGCCCTCCAGGAGAGCGGCAGACACGGCCTTCGCCAACGCCCGGTCCGTGATGGCGAGCCCCAAGTCCCGGGCCCACACGTCCACGGCGAAGAGGCCGTTTACGTCGGTGGCGGTGGAGAGTACCGGCTGGGCCCCGGTGAGCTCCGCCAGCTTCACCGCCAGATCGTTGGCCCCGCCCACATGGCCGGAGAGAAGGGGCACCGCGAAGGCGGCCTTCTCGTCCATGGACACCACGGCGGGGTCGGTAAATTTGTCCTTCACATGGGGGGCGATGGCCCGGACGGCGATGCCGCAGGCTCCGATAAAAATGAGGGCGTCGCAATTTCCCCAGTGGTCCGCCGTCCATCCCTCCAGACTGTCGTAGGCCGCCGCCCCGAACTCCTCAGCGAACCGGGCGGGGACGTGGAGAGTGCCCCCCAGGGCCTCGGCGACCATGTCCCCTAAGGAGGCCCCCCGGCGGGTGAAGGCAATGACGGCGCAGGTCATCGGCTGGCCTCCCGGTAGCCGTGGGTGAAAGTGGGGTCGTAGAGCTTGGACCGCTCATACTCGGTGCCCAAAAAGCCGCCGATGGTGATGAGGGCGGTCTTGGTGATGTGGTTGTCCTTGGCGGTCCTCGCCAGGGTGCCCACGGTGCAGCGGAAGACCTTCTCGTCGGGCCAGGTGGCCTTGTAGACGATGGCGGCGGGGGTGTCCTTGGTGTAGGCCCCACCGGCCAGCAGCTCCTTTTCCACGTCCTCCAGAAGGCCGGTGGAGAGAAAGAGCACCATGGTGCAGCCGTGGCTGGCCATCTTCCGCAGCTGCTCCCCCTCGGGGACGGGGGTCCGCCCCGCCATGCGGGTGATGATGACGCTCTGGCTCACCTCCGGCAGGGTGTATTCCGCCTGGAGGGCCGCCGCCGCGCCGCAGAAGGAGGACACGCCGGGGGTCACGTCGTAGGGAAGGCCCAGCTTGTCCAGCTCGTCCATCTGCTCCCGGATGGCCCCGTAGAGGCTGGGGTCTCCGGTGTGGAGGCGGACGGTGGTCTTGCCCGCCTTCTCGTTTTCCGCCATGACGGCGATCACATCCTCCATGGTCATGCCCGCGCTGTCGTAGACGGTGCAGTCCGCCTTCTTATAGTCCAGCAGGGCCGGGTTCACCAGACTGCCGGCGTAAATGATGCAGTCCGCCTCCCCCAAAAGCCGGGCGCCCCGGACGGTGATCAGATCCGCGCCGCCGCTGCCGGCGCCAACAAAATGAATCATGCTCGTTCCTCCCTATGTTGATGGATGGCCAGGAGCTCTCCGGCCCCCGCCGTCTGTCCTAAAATACCGTATCGGTTGGAGAAGAAGAGGGCCTCGATTTCCATGGCCTCCCCCGCCCGGTGGTGCAGGTTCTCGGAGAGGGCCCCGGCGATGGAGACCATCACCGCCTCCCGGAGGCCCGCCCCGTCCAGAAGGGGGATGGCCTCGTCGGTGGTGAGGCAGCCGAAAAGCTGTTTTACCAGCTCCCGGTCCGCCCCGCAGAGGGCTGCGTGGGCCGCCAAGGTCTCCCGCCGTCCGTCGGCGGTGCGGGAGTGGGTGTTCATGGCCCCGCCCGCTACCTTAATCAATTTCCCCAGATGTCCCACCAGGAGAAAGCTCTCGAAGCCCAGGGACACCGCCCGGTCGATGGCGTCCCCCACATAGTTGCTGCAGAGGGCCCAGCTGGTGAGGTCGAGCCCCAAGGTGTCCCGGGAGAAGTCCTCCCCGTAGTTGCCGGGGGTCACCAGCACATGGCGGCACCCGGCGGCATAGAGGGTGGACAGCTCCGCGGCGGTGGTGGCGATGAGGGCCTCCTCGCTCATGGGCCGGACGACGCCGCCGGTACCCAGCACCGAGATGCCCCCCACGATGCCAAGGCGGGGGTTGAAGGTCCTTTTCGCCAGCTCCACCCCGGCGGGAATAGAGATCTCCACCGAGAAGCCGCCGCCGTAGCCGTGGGCAGTCGCCGCCGCCTGAAGCTCCGAGGCGATCATCCGCCGGGGGGTGGAGTTGATGGCCGCCGCCCCCACCGGCTGGTCGAGACCGGGCTTCGTCACCCGCCCAACGCCCACGCCGCCGTCGATGGCGACGCCGGGGGCCTTTGTCAAGGTGACCTTGGCGAAAACCAGAGCCCCGTCCGTCACGTCCGGGTCGTCTCCTCCGTCCTTGGCCACGGCGCAGTGGGCCCAGTTCTCCCCCCGCTCCGTCTCCAGAAGCTCCGCCGTCACGGCGATCCCGGCGGGGGTCTCCAGGGTGATGGCGGCGGGGAAGCTGCCGGTGAGGAGGGCCTCCGCCGCTCCTCTTGCCGCCGCGGCGGCGCAGGTGCCGGTGGTATAGCCGCAGCGCAGCTTCTTCTGCCCTACGTCGATATAGTGCTCCAGCTTGGCCATAATTCCTCCCGACAAAGAAAAAACGCTCTCTCCCGATGGGAAAGAGCGCGCCGACCCGCGAGGGGGACCGCCCAGACTCTCCACCTAAGAGCACTGGTGATGCCTGCCGCGGCCAGGTATTCTGGCTTGCGCCCCCAAGGGGCGGATACAGTAGAGGTAAGACTGCGCCGGTCTCCCACCGGACTTCCCCCGTACCGCGGCATTCCTTGTGTACAACGAGAGAAGTATACCAGCTTTTCCGCAGGATGTAAAGAGAGGGAGGGGAACCGTGCGGAAATTTGGGAGAAATGACAGGCCGGTCCGCTGCGTCAGCGGGAGACCGGGCATGGAAAAAGTGAAAATTCCTCTTGACAAAGTGCGGCGCGGCTGATACAATGCTTCTGCAAAACAAAGCAGGCCGGTTGCATCCGCCTCACCTCCAGCATGGCGAAGAGGTCAAGAATGGTATCCACGGCGTCCCCGGAGAGGTGGGCGCAGTGCGCTGTTTGACGGATGCTTTGGCGTCCGTCGTTTTGTTTTATGTACCAGAAAACCGTGTGCAATTGTTTTGATTAGGAGGTGCTTCGGTTATTAGCAGTGTTATGCATCAGCTCAACGAGGAGATCCGCGACAAGGAAGTGAGACTCATCGGCACCGATGGCGAGCAGCTGGGGATCATGTCTTCCGCGGAGGCGCTGTCCATTGCTGACGAGAAGGGTCTTGATCTGGTGAAGATCTCTCCCCAGGCGACGCCCCCCGTCTGCAAGCTCATGGACTACGGCAAGTTCCGGTTTGAGCAGGGAAAGCGGGAGAAGGAAGCCCGGAAAAACCAGCATGTGGTGGAGATCAAGGAGATCCGCATGTCTCCCGGCATTGACGTCGGCGACTTCAACGTGAAGCTGAAAAACGCCCAGAAATTCCTGACCGAGGGCAATCGGGTGAAGGTGTCCGTCCGCTTCCGCGGCCGTGAGATGGCCCACACCGACATCGGGAAGAATCTGCTGGACAAATTCGCAGAGCAGTGCGCCGAGGTGGCCGTCCTGGACAAGGGCGCCAAGCTGGAGGGACGGCACATGTCCATGTTCCTGTCCCCCAAGAACAAGAAGTAAACCCATTTGCTTTCTGCAAGAAGATATTGAGAGGAGTACGACTATGCCTAAGCTGAAGTCCCACAGTGGAGCAAAGAAGAGATTCAACCTGACCAAGACCGGTAAGGTTAAGCGCGCCAAGGCCTTCAAGAGCCACATCCTGACCAAGAAGGACACCAAGCGTACCCGTCGTCTGCGGGCCGGCGGCTATGCCGACGTGACCAACGAGGCGACCATCCGCAAGATGATCCCCTACAAGTAATTGACAAACGATACGCTAGAATAGGAGGCTTTTGAGATATGGCAAGAATTAAGGGCGCGATGATGACCCGCAAGAGAAGAAATAAAGTGCTGAAGATGGCCAAGGGCTACTGGGGCAGCAAGTCCAAGCACTTTAAGATGGCCAACCAGCAGGTGATGAAGTCCCTGACCTACGCCTATGTGGGCCGTCGCCTGAAGAAGCGTGATTTCCGGCAGCTGTGGATCACCCGCATCAGCGCCGCTGTGAAGATGCAGGGCATGAACTACTCCACCTTCATGCACGGCCTGAAGGCCGCCGGTGTGGAGATCAACCGGAAGATGCTGGCGGAGCTGGCTGTGAACAACGAGGCCGCCTTTGCCCAGCTGGTGGAGATGGCCAAGAAGGCCAACGCCTGAATCCCATCAAAACGGTCCGCCGCAGGAGGATTCCTCCCGCGGCGGGCCTTCTGCTTTTCTCCCCGCGATCCTTTCAGCATCTTTTGAGAAAAGGGTAAAATCAGGGGGAGAAAACCTTTCCCATTTGACAAAATCGGCGGAAAAGCGTAAGATAATGCGGACACAGCGAGACACCCCTTCATAAGATGCCTTCGCTTTTTCAGGAAAGGACAGATCGGTAGATGGAGTTACATACGACGGCATCGGCGGGGCGGCGCACGCTCCTGCCGGGGAGGACCGCTCCCCTTCTTCGGGACCTGCTGCTGGTCCTGGGACCGGCAGCAGCGGTGCTGATCTGCCAGGCCATCAGCCTCCAGAGCTGGGGGGAAGCCGTCCTCTGGATAGGGAGCCACCTTCAGGCCGCCGTCCTCCTCTGGCTGCTGCTGGCGTGCGGGGCTGTGATTCTGTGGGGCCTTACCCGATTGACAGGGCTGAGCCTGCTGCTGATCCAGGCCCTCCCCGTGGGGTTCACTCTGGTCAGCTACTATAAGGCCGTCATCAACGGCGAGCCCCTGCGGCTCAGCGATCTGGCCCTGGCCGGGAATCTCCGCAATGTGGCGGGCTTTGCCATGGACCGCATCACCTTCTCCGCCGTCACCATCTCCGCTCTGGCGGCAGTGGTGGTCCTGGCAGCGCTGGGGGGACTTCTGGACGCAGCAGCCTGGAAATCCCGCCCTCCCTTCCGGCAGAGCGCCGGAGCGGCGGGAATCGCCCTGGTGGCGCTGGCGGCGGCAGTGGCCGGATGGGCGGAACCCTTCTGCACCGCCCAGTACGAGACCTATGCCGCCCAGGCAGACCGGGACGACGCCTGCGGCGTGCCCCTGAGCCTCCTCAGCGCCCTCGTCGGCGCAAAGAACCAGGGCTCCCAGGACTACGGTGAGGTGCGGATGACGAAGCTGCTGGGCGACATGTACAAGGACCAGAGCGCCCAGGCCCCGGCGGCAGAGAAGCCCCACATCATCTTCGTCATGAGCGAGAGCTTCATCGATGTGACCCGCCTGCCCAACGTGGATTTCTCCGAGGACCCGGTGTCCAACTACCACGCCCTCCAGGATACCGCCCAGTACGGCCGGTTCTACAGCGTCACCAGCGGCGGCGGTACCGGCTGGGTAGAGATGGAGGCCTTTACCGGCGTTCCCAGTGAGATGCTGGATCCCGCCACCGCCAACACGGAGCTGTCGGCAGAGGAGTACGCCGCCATGCCTTCCTATGTCCGCACTCTCAGCGACAACGGGTACCGCACCATTGGCTTCCACGCCCACACCAGCGAGCTGTACAACCGCGCCTTTACCTTCCCCCAGGTGGGCTTTGACGAGATGCATTTCTTTGAGGAATACATGCAGGAGGGGACCTACACCGGCGGCTACTTTGACGACAATTCCAGCGCCGACGTGATTATCTCCCTCTTTGAGGAGAACCGGCAGGATCCCTGCTACATCTATACCATGACCATGCAGAACCATCAGCCCTACTACGCCGGGCGGTATGACGAGGATCCGGTGACCGTGACCAGTGACCGCATGACGGAGGAGGAGCTTGCGGTGCTCCAGTGCTACACCGACGGCATCTGGTACGCCGACCAGATGCTGGGGAAGCTGGTAGACTACTTTTCCCAGGTGGACGAACCGGTGATCCTGGTCTTCGCCGGAGATCACACTGCCAGTATGTCCCTGTCGGAGGAGGACTCCGTCTACTCCAAGCTGGGCTATGTGTCCTCCGCCCGGAGCACCGGCTGGTCTTTGGAGGACTACCAAGAGATGCTGTCCACCGACTACCTTCTCTGGGCCAACTACGACCTGCCCGGCCTGACCCAGGGCCGCCGGGATCTGGCTGCCAACATGATGGGGGCGGAGATCCTGGGCCTCTCCGGTGTGGCCAACACCCCCTATTTCGCCTGGGTCCGGGAGACGGGCCGCAGCCTTCTCACCTGCCGGTGGGGAGAGATGCGGGTGGACGCCTCCGGGGACCTGGTGGACGCCTTCTCGCCGGAGGCCGAGGCCTTCTATACCGCCTGGGAGGACGTGATCTACGACGCTCTTTACGGGGAGCACTATATCTCCTACGCCATCAACCGCATCCGGACGGACCCGTGACGGCTATATGGATATATACAGAAACTCTGGATATATTCACTGAAATCCGCATATTCCCGGGAAGAAACAGGGGAACCACAGGAAAACCAACAGGGATTTTTCCGGCAATTTTGGCAAATTTGTGAACCTTGCCTATTGAATACGAATATTTATGCAGATATAATAACCAGTACAACTTGGACCGCGTCCAGCGGCCCTGAAGAAAGGAAGAACCTGCGATGAAGAAGTTTCTTGCGCTGGTGATGGCTGCCGCCATGATGGTCACTCTGCTGGCCGGCTGCGGCAACACCACCACGAACAACAACGGGAGCAGCGCCAACAACAACGGCAATGTCTCCACCAACGACGGCGCCGGCGATGAGAACACCGGCAGCGCCGACCTCAACCTGGTGGAAGACGGCAAGCTCATCATGGCCACCAACGCCTCCTTCCCCCCCTATGAGATGACCGACGACAACAACAACATCATCGGCATCGACCCCGAGATCGCCCAGGCCATTGCCGACAAGCTGGGCCTGGAGCTCCAGATCGACAACGTCGACTTTGACGCCGCCCTGCTCAGCGTGCAGGAGGGCCGCTGCGATGTGGTGCTGGCGGGCCTCACCTACCGGGAGGACCGGGATCTGGTGATGGATTTCACCGACAGCTATGCCACCGGCGTACAGGTGATCATCGTCCGTGAGGGCGACACCCGCATTGCCGGCACCAACGACGACCTGCAGCTGGTGGACGCCGACGGCAACGTGCTGGAGGACATCCAGATCGGCGTGCAGCGGGGCACCACCGGCGAGATCTACTGCCAGGACGCCCACGGCGTGGACCA
>CALXDB010000065.1 GCA_944386955.1 uncultured Oscillospiraceae bacterium | reverse complement strand
GTCTTGCCGTTCCAGGGGTTGCCCTTCCAGTCCACAGCGTTCTCGGGAGGATTCTTGTCCAGGCCCTCCCACCACACGGTGTTATTGTCCAGGTTGTGGGCCACATTGGTGAAGATGGTGCCCTGCATGGTGGTGTGCAGCGCGTTGGGGTTGGACTTCTCGTTGGTGCCGGGAGCCACGCCGAAGAAGCCGTTCTCCGGGTTCATGGCCCACAGACGGCCGTCCTCGCCCACGCGGATCCAGGCGATATCGTCGCCCACGCACCAGACCTTCCAGCCCTTGGACTTGTAGGCCTCGGGGGGAATCAGCATGGCCAGGTTGGTCTTGCCGCAGGCGGAGGGGAAGGCGGCAGCCATGTAGCGGATCTCCCCCTGGGGATTCTCAATGCCCAGGATCAGCATGTGCTCGGCCATCCAGCCCTGGTTGTGGCCCAGGTAGGAGGCGATGCGCAGGGCGAAGCACTTCTTGCCCAGCAGCACGTTCCCGCCGTAGCCGGAGTTGACGGACATGATGGTGTTGTCCTCGGGGAAGTGAACGATATAGCGGTTCTCCGCGTCAATCTGCGCCTTGGCGTGGAGACCCTTGACGAAGTCGTCGCCGATGACCTCGGCCACAGCGGTGCCCACACGGGTCATGATGCACATGTTCAGCACCACATAAATGGAGTCGGTCAGCTCAATGCCGTACTTGGCAAAGGGGGAGCCCACAACACCCATGGAGTAGGGAATGACATACATGGTGCGGCCCTTCATGGCGCCGTCATACAGCTTGAACAGCTTGGCGTACATCTCCTTGGGGTCCATCCAGTTGTTGGTGGGACCGGCGTTCTCCTTCTCGCGGCAGCAGATGAAGGTGCGGTCCTCCACACGGGCCACGTCGTTGACGGCGGTGCGGTGGAGATAGCACTCAGGCAGCAGGTCCTGATTCAGCTTCTCAATCTCACCGGTGGAGCAGGCCTCGGCACGCAGCGCTTCGATCTGCTCATGAGAACCGTCGATCCAGACGATCTGGTCAGGCTGGGTCATCTTGGCCATTTCATCGATCCAAGACAGGACGGCCTTGTTGTTGGTCAAAGCCATGGTGATTTCCTCCTCAAATTGGTATTCAGAAAGCCATCGTTTCCTGGCTAGCATAATACTAAAACCTCGAATAAAAAGCAAGGGCTTTCCGGCAAAAAAGACATGTATGGGGCATATTTTATGAAACTTGACAAAGAATTCACGAATCCTTTCCGCCCATTATGCGTTCCACTCCTAGGCCAGCAGCTCCCGAATAGCCTGGGCCACGCCGTCTCGGTCGTTGGTGTCGGTAATGAGGCGGGCGGCATCCCGGGCGGCCTGGGAACCATTGCCCATGGCCACCGGCATTCCCACGGCGGCGAACATGCTGAGGTCGTTGCCGCTGTCCCCCATGGCTATCACTTCCTCCATGGAAATGCCCCACTCCTCCGCCAGCAGCCGCAGGCCCGATCCCTTGCTGACCCCTTCCCGCAGCACTTCCAGGTTGGCTCCGTCACAGTTGATGGTCTCAAGGCCCGGAATGGTCCGCAGCCGGGCTACCGCCTCTGAAAGGTCTGGACCGGTGGTGGCGGCAAAGAGCTTGCAGACGGTCAGACTGCGGGTGCGCACATGGGCGGCGGGGTCCTCCGCCTCTACCATGAATTGGTGGACACAATCGTTGGGCTGCTGGGCGGCGAAGAAGGATCGGGTGAGGGGCGTTACCAGATTGTGGGGACCGGCAAAAACGTCCAGGCACAAAAAAGGATAGTCCTGGATAATGGACATAGCGGCTTGGGCGGCGTTGGGGGGCAAGGGAAACTGGTGCAGATGGGCTCCAGTGACGGCGTCGGCCACCGCGCCGCCGCTGAGGCAGACGGCACGGTCGTCACAGCCTGCCAGACGGCTGAGCCAGGCGGCTTCCAAAGCGCTGCGTCCGGTGCACAGGACTACCCGGACCCCCAGGGACCGGGCCCAGGCAATGGCCTCCACGGTGGAGGGGAGAATTTGTCCGGAGGAGGAGAGCAGAGTGCCATCCACATCCAGGGCGATAAGACGATACATAGTGGTGTTCCTTCCTATTATATATAATATTGTAAAAAAATCGGGTGGGGCGGTCAGGCCTCGGCGCAAGGTCTCCTCCATTATATCGTTCCCATCAAGGTTTACAGGGCGGCGCCTTTTCGCCGTACGTCCTTCAAGGGCATAGCAGCACATTTGCAGGATTTTTGAATCCGGCCTTTTTGATGCGCTCGGACATGCCGGAAACATCAGTTTGGTCCGTCCGCAGAGGACAAACACCGGCCCAACTTGACGGGTGGACGGACAGAACCGAGCCGGTACAGTGGGAAAATACCGCCGGACGAGCACTGGCAGGGAAGAGGAAAACGCGAAAATAGAACACGGGACTACCTGGCAGAATAGAAAATTTTAGATGGCTCTAACACTGATAGACAAAAAAACCCAGGCCCTCCGCAAAAAAACATTCCGGGGAGGACCTGGTCCTGGAAGAAAATGTTATGCTTTTACAGTGCCGTCCGGATTGAAGACCGGCAGCGGGGCCAGACAGACAAGATCCTTGCGCTCCAGGGATTTTCCTTCCGCCAGCACCGCCACCCGACCGGTGATGATGCCGCCGGCCTCGGTGACCAGGGCCTCCATGGCCTTCAGACTGTCGCCAGTGGAGATCACGTCGTCCACCAGCAAAATCCGCTTTCCGCGGATCAGCCTGCACTCCTCGGCCCCCAGATACAGCTCCTGCTGCCGCTGGGTGGTGATGGAGTGAACGGAGACATGAATCGGGTCCGTCATGTACACTTTAGTGCTTTTTCGGGCTACAAAATACCGCTTTGCACCGCTCTGACGGGCCATTTCGTGGATCAGCGGAATACTCTTGGCCTCGGCGGTGAGCATGTAGTCATAGCTGTCGGCGGGCACCCGCTTCAAAAGCTCCGATGCACAGGCCACCGTCAGCTCGGCATCGCCGAAGAGGATGAAGGCGGCGATATACAGATCATCTGCCACCCTGCACAGCGGCAGCTGCCGCTCCAGTCCGGCTACCTGCATAGTATATGTCATATTGATTCCCCCTTACAACTGTGTACTCCCCTCTGCGGCGAGAGGACACACTTACAAAAATTATAACGTTTTCCAGCAAAAAGTCAAGAGGCGGACATCAGGCCGACAATGGCGGACAGTGGACAGATTGCACAAAAAATGAAGAAAGAATTCGGAGGAAGCAGAGCATGGTATACGATAAATACATGTTGAGAAACGCTTGCCCCAATGGTACAATGATGTTGACGAAGGTTGACCGTGAGGTCGCTTGTGCATTATGGCCAGACGTCGAAGAACAGACTGTGACAACAGGAGGAACAGCAAGATGAACGCATATGTGGAGAAAGTCATCGAGTATGTGAAGAAGAAGCACGGAGACGAGCCGGAGTTCGTACAGACCGTCGAGGAAGTGTTCAGCTCCATCTCGCCCGTGATCGACGCTCATCCCGAGTATGAGAAGGCGGACCTTCTGACGCGCATGGTGGAGCCGGAGCGTATGTTCACCTTCCGTGTGGTTTGGTGCGACGACGCCGGCCAGTGGCACACCAATATCGGCTATCGCTGCCAGTTCAACGGCGCCCTGGGTCCCTACAAGGGCGGTCTGCGGTTCCAGCCCAACGTGTATCCCGGCATCATCAAGTTCCTGGGCTTTGAGCAGACCTTCAAGAACAGCCTGACCGGTCTGCCCATCGGCGGCGGCAAGGGCGGCAGCGACTTCGATCCTGCCGGGAAGAGCGACGCCGAGATCATGCGTTTCTGCCAGAGCTTCATGACCGCTCTGTACCGCTACATCGGGCCCGATGTGGACGTGCCCGCCGGCGACATCGGCGTGGGCGGCCGCGAGATCGGCTATCTGTTCGGCCAGTACCGCCGCCTGAAGGGCGCCTGGGAGAACGGCGTGCTCACCGGCAAGGGCGCCACCTACGGCGGCAGCCTGATCCGTCCTGAGGCCACCGGCTACGGCGCGGTGTACTACCTCTGCGAGGTGCTCAAGCACGAGAAGGACACCATCGAGGGCAAGACCATCGCCTGCGCCGGCTTCGGCAACGTGACCTGGGGCATCTGCAAGAAGGCCACCGAGCTGGGCGCCAAGGTGGTGACTCTGTCCGGCCCCGACGGCTATATTTATGATCCCGACGGCGTAGCCACCGAGGAGAAGATCGATTACATCGTGAAGATGCGCGCCAGCGGCCGCAACAAGGTGAAGGACTATGCCGACAAGTTCGGCGTGCAGTTCTTCCCCGGCGAGAAGCCCTGGGGCGTGAAGGCCGATGTGATCATGCCCTCCGCCATGCAGAACGACGTGCACCTGGAGCACGCCAAGCAGATCGCCGCCAACGGTGTGAAGTACTACATCGAGGTGGCCAACATGCCCACCACCAATGATGCTCTGGCCTTCCTGATGGAGCAGAAGGGCATGATCGTGGCCCCCTCCAAGGCCGTCAACGCCGGCGGCGTGGGCGTGTCCGCTCTGGAGATGAGCCAGAACAGCGAGCGTCTGGTGTGGACCGCCGAGGAGGTGGACGCCCAGCTGCACAAGATGATGAAGACCATCCACGACATGTCCGTGGAGGCCGCCGAGGAGTATGGCCTGGGCTACAACCTGGTGGCGGGCGCCAACATCGCCGGCTTCAAGAAGGTGGCCGTGGCTATGATGGAGCAGGGCTGCTTCTAAAAAACAGCGGGGCGCGTCCCCGGTTGAAGCAACGCATAAGGAGAGGGCCGGGAGCATCGCTCCCGGCCCTCTTTAGTATCAATCGTCCCGATCAGGCGGCGGCGTCCTCGCCGGTGCCGTTGTCGGCGCTGTTCTCACCGGCGGTGTCGCCAGCGTCGCCGGAGGTCTCGCCGCTCTGGCCGGCGTCATCCGCTGCGGCGGCATAGCGCACCACCTGCTGGATCTCGTCGGTGTCGATGTCCTGAGAAATTACCAGCATATCCCCCACGGCGATGTCGCTGCGGGCGGCGGCGGTGAGTGCACCGCTGTCGGCGGAGAACACGACGTCATCGCTGGGGATGGTCATCGTCTCTGTCTCCTCGGTAGCGGTGTAAGCGCTGAGGTCCACAGCGGCGAAGTCGGCAATGTTGCCGCTGCCGGAGTAGATCTTCAGCTCCAGGGAACCGTCCTCATTGACGGCGGTCACCTCGGCCACCGTATTGATGGAGAGTGTGCTCTCGTCGCTGGTATCCTGGCTGCCGCTGGTGTCGCTGTTTACATTGCTGCCGCTGTTGCTGTTGTTGTCGGCGGAGCTGTTGTTTCCGCCGCTGGTGTTGGTGCAGGCGGTGAGCATCCCCACGCACAGGGCCAAGGACATCAGGGCTGCAAGGATGCGAAACTTCTTGTTCATAACAGAACCTCCTTATGATTTCATACGATTTTCTGAAAGGAAAGCAACAGGTTTCCCTGTTGGAGCGATGATAGAAGCTCTTGTTGAGATCCACCTAATAAAAACAGTGAATAATGTGTGAATTCCACAAAGCAGGTTGGCAGAAAAACGGCAGGGGTTTTTCCTGGAAATGTTACAAATTGGACATGATTTCTTTTAAGTAGCCTACAAGCTGCCTGGATATGATGATTGCATCATGAAGGAGACTTCATGAAGCTATAGAGGGGGGATCACCCCGCGCCTCCCTTTCCGGCGCCGCTGCGGGGATGAAAGACTTGGCGGCGCCGTTTGCAATATTTTTCCATGTTATATATAGTAGAGAGAGCCCCGGCGTCTGCCGGGGCTCTCTCCGTATCGGGCTAGGCTACCTCCAGTACATAGCCCACGCCCCGCACCAGGCGGATGGTCACATCAGCCTGCAGGGCCGCCATCTTCCTGCGAAGACTGGCGATATTGGTCCATACCACATTGATTTCTGCCCGGGCGTCCCATCCCCACACCCGTTCCATCAGCTGCTGAGCGGAGAAAACGCTGCGGGGGCTGCGCATGAAGAGCTCCAGCACCTGGAACTCCTTATTGTTTAAGGGTGCCGCACCGGCGGGGGTGGACATGCGGTAGGCACTGGTGTCCAGAGTCAGGGACCCCAGTGTGAGAACGCCGGGCACATAAACGCTGCCGCGGCGGAGCATGGCCCGGATCCGGGCCAGCAGCTCCGTGGAGGCAAAGGGGCGCACCAGGCAGTCGTCGGCGCCGGCGTCCAGCCCCGCCACCCGGTCCTTTACCGGTTCCGCCCCGGCCAGCAGCATCACCGGTACCTGCTGCCCCTCCCGCCGCAGAGCGGCTGTTACCTCCGCGCCGCCCATACCGGGGAGCGAGAGGTCCAGCAGTATCGCGCCATAGTTGTCGGAGAGGGCATAATCCAGGGCGTCGTTGCCGTCTGTAACAATGTCGGCGCCGTATTTCTGCCGCTCCAATGTGGTTTTCAAGATGTGGGCGAATGCGGCGTCGCCCTCCGCAATCAACAGTCTCATCAGGACACCCCCTGCGGTTTTCCTTGTGCCGGGATAGTCCCGGCTGCTGCTGGGAGCATACCAGAGAAAGATGAAGAAGGCGTAAACAAAAACGAAAATTGATAAAAAGTTCATAGAATATTCAAAAAAGGCAGAAAATGTAAATGAATTGTAAACACAAAAAAATTTCATCCACATTTAAGAAACCTGCGGTATGATGTCGGGGAAAGGAATCTTCGGAAGGAGGACATCCATGAAAATATTGATCGTGGAGGATGAGAAGCGGCTGGCGGATTCCCTGGCGGACCTGCTGCGGAGCAACGGAATGGAGACGGAGGTGGCCTACGACGGCGGTACGGGGTATGAGTATGCCGCCAGCGGGGTGTTCGATCTGATGATCCTGGACGTGATGCTGCCGGTGCAGAGCGGGCTGGACGTGGCCCGGCGGCTGCGGGGGGAGCGCAACGGCACTCCCATCCTGATGCTCACCGCCCGGGGAGAGCTGGAGGACCGGATCAGCGGGCTGGACGCCGGAGCGGACTACTACCTCACCAAGCCCTTCGACACCGGGGAACTGCTGGCCTGTGTGCGGGCCCTTCTGCGGCGGCAGGGGGAGGAGGTGGATGTGCTGGCCTACGGCAACACCACCCTGGACCTGTCCACCTGTACCCTAGCCAACGGGGAGGAGCGGGTGCGGCTGAGCGCCCGGGAGTTCGACATCATGCGGATTCTCATGGGGGCCAAGCACCGCAATGTGGCCAAGGAGGCGATTTTGACCCGGGTTTGGGGCTACGACTCCAACGCCGATGAGAATCATGTAGAGGTCTATGTTTCCTTCCTCCGCAAGAAGCTGGCGGGCATCCACTCCAATGTGCGCATCGTGGCCATCCGCCGCCAGGGTTACCATCTGGAGGCAGCGGAGGCATGATCCGGCGGCTGCGTGTCCGGTTCGTCTGCGTCAACATGGCCATCGTGCTGGTGATGCTGTGCGCCATGTTCGCCACTGTCTACGCCCTCACGCAAAAGGATGTGGAGAACAGGAGCCGGGATTTTCTCCGCGCGGCGGTGGAGGACCCGGACCGGGCGGAGCACTGGGCGGAGCGGGACGCCCCCCATCCTCCCTATCTGCTGCTGGAGGTCGACCAGGCGGGGGAGGTGTCGGTGCTGTTCTCCGGGGGCCTCTCTGTGGAGGGGCAGGAGGAGATGGAGACCCTGGCGGCGCGCACGGAGGGGCAGACGGAGGGGGTCTTACGGGATATGCATCTCCGTTTTTCCAGCCGGCAGAGCCCGGAGGGCCGCCGTCTGGCAGTGGGGGATATCTCTGGGGAGCAGTGGGCTATGGAGGGGATGCTCCGGAATTTCTCCCTCATCGCCCTCCTGGGATTAGGGGGCTTCCTCCTTATCAGCATCCTCCTGGCCAGATGGGCTGTGGGGCCGGTGGAGGAGGCATGGCGCAGCCAGCGTCAATTCGTGGCCGATGCCTCCCATGAGCTGAAGACGCCCCTGACGGTGATCCTGGCCAACGCGGAGATGCTCCAGGGAAGCGGGGCCGTGGAGGATCGGGACCGACAGCGGGCGGAAAACATCACCGCCGAGTCCCGCCGGATGCGGTCCCTGGTGGAGAGCCTTCTGGAGCTGGCCCGGGCCGACAGCGGCATCCTTCGGGAGGAGCCGGTTTCTCTGGATCTCAGCGCCCTGACAGAGCGGACCCTGCTGCCCTTCGAGGCGGTATTTTTTGAGAGCGGCCACCCCTTCCGCTGGCAGGTGGAGCCGGGGCTGTGGATCCGGGGCAGTGCCGTCCGCCTGGGACAGGTGGTGGAGATTCTGCTGGACAACGCCAACAAGTACGCCGCCCCCGGCGGCGCCGTGACGCTGGAGCTTCGGCGGGAGGATAAGCGCCGCTGTCTCCTCCGGGTCTGCAGCCAGGGAGCCGCCATCCCCAATGGAGAGCTGGAGCGGATTTTTCTCCGCTTCTATCGGGCCGACGCTGCCCGTTCGGCCAGCGGCAGCTACGGCCTGGGGCTGTCCATCGCCCGAAGCGTCGCGGCGGAGCACCGGGGCAGAATCTGGGCGGAGAGCAATGAGGAAGGAAACGTGTTCTGTGTACGTCTGCCCCTGGAACGGCG
The DNA here is from genome assembly GCA_944386955.1 of uncultured Oscillospiraceae bacterium. Lineage (GTDB taxonomy): Bacteria > Bacillota > Clostridia > Oscillospirales > Oscillospiraceae > CAJFPI01. The sequence continues at coordinate 3,441 of CALXDB010000065.1, read as the reverse complement.
GCCCAGGGAATGAGAGGAGCGGGCCGGGGCATATATGCCCCGGCCCGCTCCGGCTTTTCCGCTCCGGCGGTACTTTTTTCTGAAAAATTTGACTTCCTATCGAGAATTTCAAAATACCCACTTTTCAAACCGGGGATTTTATATTAGAATGTGTGCAGTATGACATTAAGGGAGGATGTGTTCCCCTATGGAAAACATGGAAAAACCCAAGTATAACCGGGTGCTGCTGAAGATCAGCGGCGAGGCTCTGGCCGGTGAGCGCCACTTCGGCCTCGACTTTGACGTGATCACCAGCGTCTGTCAGGTGATCCGCCAGGCGGTGGACATGGGCGTCCAGGTGGGCATCGTCATTGGCGGCGGCAACTTTTGGCGGGGCCTCAAGGATGGAAACGGCAAGATGGAGCGGGTCCGGGCGGACCACATGGGTATGCTGGCCACCACGATGAATTGCCTGGCTATGGCTGATGTGCTGGAGCAGCTGGGCGTAGGCGTCCGGGTGCAGACGGCGGTAGAGATGCGTGCGGTGGCGGAGCCCTATATCCGATCCCGGGCCATCCGGCACCTGGAGAAGGGCCGCGTGGTGATCTTCGGCTGCGGCACCGGCAACCCCTTCTTCTCTACGGACACCGCCGCGGTGCTCCGGGCCGCCGAGATCGGGGCCGACGTGATTTTGCTGGCCAAGAATATCGACGGCGTTTACAGCGCCGACCCCAACAAGGACAGCTCCGCCGTCAAGTACGACCAGATCAGCTATGACGACGTGCTGGCCAAGCACCTGGCGGTGATGGATTCCACCGCCACCAGCCTCAGCATGGACAACCGCATCCCCATCCATGTATTCGCGCTGAAGGACCCCCAGAATATTATCCGCGCCCTGAAGGGCGAAAAGATCGGCACCATTGTGAAGGAGGACTAAAGGATGTTAAAGGACGAGTATAAGATTTTTGAGGACAAGATGAAGAAGTCCATCGACTCTGTGGCGGCGGACTTCGCCGCGGTGCGGGCCGGCCGTGCTAACGCCGCTGTGCTGGACCGGATTATGGTGGACTATTACGGCACCCCTACCCCCATCCAGCAGATCGCCTCCATCGGTTCTCCTGACCCCCGCTCTCTGGTGATCCAGCCCTGGGACGCCTCCGCTGTGAAGGCTATCCAGAAGGCCATTCAGGAGTCTGACCTGGGCATCAATCCCGCCAACGACGGCAAGGTGCTGCGCCTGCTGTTCCCTCAGCTCACTGAGGAGCGCCGCAAGGAGCTGACCAAGCTCATCGGCAAGTACGCCGAGGGCGGCAAGGTGGCCATCCGGAACATCCGCCGGGACGCCCTGGAGAAGTTCAAGAAGATGCAGAAGGACGGCGAGATCACCGAGGACGACCTGAAGCTGGCGGAAAAGGACATCCAGAAGCTCACCGATGAGATGACCAAGAAGGTGGATGAGCTGTACGCCGCCAAGGAGAAGGAACTGATGGCGGTCTGACGCCCTCTTGAAAGGACAACCAATAACGATGAAGCTTGCTTTTTGGAAGAAAAAAAGCGGCGGCGCAGCGGGGCAGGTGGACTTTGGCCATTTGCCCCGTCACGTTGCTATCATCCTGGACGGCAATGGCCGCTGGGCCAAGCGGCGGGGGCTGCCCCGCACGGCCGGCCACAAGGTGGGGGCGGAGACATTCCGGACCATCGCCACCTACTGCCGGGACATCGGTCTCGACTACCTCACCGTCTACGCCTTCTCCACGGAGAATTGGAAGCGGCCGGCGGAGGAGGTGGACACGATCATGGATCTTTTGAAGAAGTACATGCTGGAGGCCATCGACACCATGGAACGGGACAATGTGCGGCTGCGCTTCGTGGGGGACCTGTCCGTGCTCAGCGACGAGCTGAAGGAATTGGCTGCCCGGTGTGACGCCATTTCCGCAAAACTCACCGGCTGTCAGTGCAACATCTGTCTCAACTACGGCGGCCGCGCTGAGATCGTCCATGCCGCCCGGGAGTTTGCTAAGGACTGCACCGCAGGGCGGGTAAAGCCGGAGGACCTGACAGAAAAGTCCTTTGAAGGCTACCTCTACACTGCCGGCGTCCCCAGTCCGGAGCTCCTCATTCGCCCCGGCGGGGAGCAGCGGCTGAGCAACTTCCTCCTGTGGCAGTGCGCCTATGCGGAATTTTATTATACGGACGTTCTGTGGCCGGATTTCACCGTGGAGGAGCTCCACAGGGCCTTTGCGGCCTATCAGCGGCGGGACCGCCGGTTTGGAGGTGTCAAGCAATGAAATCAAGACTGCTGGTCAGCGCCATCGGTGTGCCGGTGCTGCTGTATGTGGTGCTGTGGGCTCCCAAGCCGGTGATGGCGGTGGCGCTGATGGTGCTGGCGGGCATCGCCGCCGGGGAGCTGATGCAGTGCGTGAAGGTGCCTGCGGGCGGCGCCATGGAGCTGACGACCATTTTTATGGCCGTCTGTACCGTAGGCCTGGTGTGGCGGCACCCCCAGCTGCTGGAAGCGGCGTGGCTGCTCTATCTGCTGGCGGCCTGCGCCTACGCCGTGTATAAGGGAGGCGAGGAGAAGTTCCACCAGCTGATGGCCGGTGCGGCGGCGGCGCTGTTTATCCCCTATGCGCTGTCCGCTTTCCTGCGGCTGGACAGTTCGGGATTCCACCGGGGCTATCTGCTGCTGCCCTTCGTCTTCAGCTTTATGAGCGACACCGGCGGGTATTTCTTCGGCCGGGCCTTCGGACGGCACAAGCTGGCCCCCAAGGTCAGTCCCAAGAAGACGGTGGAGGGCTCCATCGGAGGCCTGCTTGGCAACGCCCTGGGCGGCGTTCTCTTTGCCCTGGGGATGAACACCTGGGGCGGTGAGAGCATCGACTATCTTGGCATCGTGGTTCTGGGCCTTTTTTGCAGTATCCTGGCCCAGCTGGGGGACCTCAGCTTCTCCCTCATCAAGCGGGAGTTCGGCATCAAAGATTACGGCAAGATCTTTTTGGAGCACGGCGGTGTGCTGGACCGGTTTGACAGCGTGATTTTCGTGGCGCCGGCTCTGTCGGTACTGCTGCCCATGATGAACTGACCCGGTCAGAGGAAGGAGCGTTTGGTATGACAAAGGCGATCTCCCTCCTGGGCTCCACCGGCTCTATCGGCCGGCAGACCCTGGAGGTGGCCCGGGAACTGGGCCTTCGGGTAGCGGCCCTCACCGCCAACCGCAGCGTGGACCTGCTGGAGCGGCAGGCTCGGGAGTTTCTGCCCGGGCTGGTGGTGCTGGGGGACATGGCCTCCGCCATGGACCTGGCGAAGCGTCTGCGGGGCCTCCCCATCCGGGTGGCCTATGGCATGGAGGGCCTCATCGAAGCCGCCTCCCTCGACGAGGCGGACACGGTGGTCACCGCCGTGGTGGGCATGGTGGGCCTTCGTCCCACCCTGGCGGCCATCGAGAAGGGCAAGCGCATCGCC
>CALXDB010000064.1 GCA_944386955.1 uncultured Oscillospiraceae bacterium | reverse complement strand
ACAAAGTGGAAGGTGAAGGAGCCGCGGGACTGGCTCATGGAGCGCAGGTCGATGGCGTAGGTCATCATCTCCGCCATAGGCACCTCGGCGGTGACGATCTGGTCGCCGTCGCCGGTGGGGTCCATGCCCATGACACGGCCCCGGCGCTTGTTCAGGTCGCCGATGATGTCGCCCATGTAGGTGTCGGGGATACGGACCTTCAGCTCGCCGATGGGCTCCAGCAGCACGGGGGACGCCTCGGGCAGCGCCGCCTTGTAGGCCAGCTGGGCAGCGGTCTTGAAGGCGATTTCAGAGGAATCTACGGGGTGATAGGAACCGTCCACCAGGGTGGCCTTCAGGTACACCACGGGGTAACCCGCCAGCACGCCGTGGAGGCAGGCCTCCCGGAGACCCTTTTCCACAGCGGGGAAGAAGTTCTTGGGCACGCTGCCGCCGAAGACCTCCTCGGCGAAGATCATATCCTCGCTCTCATCCTGGGGCTCAAAGACAATGTGCACATCACCGAACTGGCCGCTGCCGCCGGTCTGCTTCTTGTGGCGGCCCTGCTTGCGGACCTGCTTGCGGATCTTCTCGCGGTAGGCCACACGGGGAGTATCCAGCTCCACATCCACGCCGAAGCGGGTCTTCAGCTTGCTGACCAGCACGTCGATCTGGATATCGCCGGCGCCGGTGACCACGGTCTGATGGGTCTCGGCGTTGTTGACCACGGTAAAGGTGGGATCTTCCTCGTTGAGGCGGTTGAGACCGGTGCCCACCTTCTCCTCCTGACCGCGGGTCTTGGGAGCGATGGCACGGGAATAGCAGGGCTCGGCAAAGGGGACGCCCTGGAGCTTCACGATCTTTTTGGGGTCGCACAGGGTGTCGCCGGTGCGGACATAGTCCATCTTGGCGATGGCGCCGATGTCGCCGCAGGCGATCTCCTTGACCTCCTCCGTCTTCTTGCCGCGGAGAGTGTACAGACGGCCCAGCTTCTCGGTCTTGCCGGTGGTAGTATCATACAGGGACATATCGCTGGTGATCTTGCCGGAGACCACCTTTACCAGAGAGTACTTGCCGTACTGATCGGAGATGGTCTTGAACACCACGGCGGCGGTGGGGCCGTCGGGATTGTGGGGCACATCCACAGGATCGCCCTTCTCATCCTCGGCCACAGCGGCGCGGATGACGGTGGGGGCGGGAACCAGCTCCACGATGGTCTGCAGCAGCATCTCGGTGCCGAGGCCCGTGAAGGCGGAGCCGCACAGCACGGGAGTGACGGTGCCTTCGCGCATACCGACCATCAGTCCCTTGCGGATCTCTTCCTTGGTGAAGGGCTCGCCGGAGAAATACTTCTCCATATACTCCTCGCTGGCCTCAGCCACAGCCTCCATCAGCTGATCGTAGAACTCGTCCACCACCTTGACCTTGTTCTCGGGGATGGGGATCTCCTCCCGCTTCTTGGCGTCGTTGATACGGTAGGCTTTCTTGTTCAGCACGTCGATGATGCCGATGGTGCGCTTATTGTCGTCCCAGATGGGCACTACCACAGGGGCCAGGGAGCTGCCAAGCTTGGCACGCAGAGCTTCCAGAGTGATGGAGAAGTTGGCGTTTTCCTCGTCCTCCTTGGAGATGTAGATCATGCAGGGACGGTTCGCTACCTTCAGATACTTCCAGCAGCGCTCAGCGCCTACGCTGAGACCGTCCTTGGAGGCGCACACCAGAATGCCCACCTCGGAGGCCCGGATGCCGGACTGAACCTCGCCGGCAAAGTCGAAGTTGCCCGGGGTGTCCAGCACGTTGATCTTCACGCCCTTGTACATCACAGGGGTCATGGCCATGGAGATGGAGATCTTGCGCTTGATCTCTTCAGCGTCATAGTCGCAAACGGTGTTGCCGTCCACGGTCTTGCCCAGACGGTCGATGGCACCGGTAATATACAGCATGCTCTCCACCAGGGAGGTCTTTCCGTTGCCGCCGTGTCCCAGCAGGCAGATGTTGCGAATTTCCATAGTAGGTCTCCTTCCGTTTATAGCATTCCCTTTCGGGATTTGGCCCAATGTGTAAATTATAACCGATTTGCCATGGATGCACAAGCTGTTTTTTTGGCAAATTTCACATCGCCCGGCTTTTGTGAGAACAGCCAAAAAGCGCCTGCTCGTTTTGGTGAAAATCCATACGAGCAGGCGCTTGACAGCGGAAAAACAAGATCACAGGTGGTCGGCATTCCAGGCCAGCAGCAGCACAGGAACGGTCCACAGCAGCAAAAACAGCATCAGCTGTTCCGGCGTCAAAAGGGTGGTGCGGCCCAGGAACATGAGGTAGAAGGACAGCAGGGCCCCGGCCACGCTGCCCGTCAGGGAGATGACGCTGCCCCAGCGGGTAGCCCGGCACAGCCGCTTGCCGCCTGCCACCGCCTCCAAGTAAGGGGCCAGCCCCTCCCGGTAGAGCAGCGCATTGGGCCGAAGATCCCGGTGCTCCATCTCCGACAGATTCAGCCTCTCGTTGAGATCCAGCATCAGCCCGCCGCCGTCGCTGCCGAAGAAGGACTTGATGCCCCGGAGGGTGAGGTTGGGGTCCCGGGTGATGAAAAGGGGCGTGATGCCGTTGCGGCGCATGGCGTGGAGGGCCCAGCGGACGCTGTCCGCCGGCTTGTAGTCCAGGGGATAGATGCCCACCAGCTCCCCGTCGATAGCCAGATACAGCGCGTTCTTGCGCTCCAGGCTCTTGGGCAGACGTACAGACATCCGACGCAGCAGGGAGGCAGTGCCCAGAATGGCGGTCTCCCCATAGATGGAGGCGGAGACGCCCCCCTCGTCATGGACATGGAAGTGCTCCAAGTGCTCCCGGCGGCCCCGTTCATTGGTCATGTAGGAGGCAAACAGCCGGGTCCAGCCGCAGTCATAGGCCAAAGCCAGGCTGCCGGCATAGGAAGCGGCCTTCCGTTTGTCCTCGCTGATGATGCGGGGAGTCCCCAGGCGGATAGTCCCCGGGGGAAAGAGATCCTGGTCAGTGACCAGCAGCTCCTTGCTGTAGCTCAGCTGCTGGGCCCCGTAAAATCCGGCCACAGCGCTGCCGGAGACCCCCATCCGCTTGGCCAGGCGGAGGTAGGGCAGGCTGTAGACGAAGGGCAGGGACAGCGCCGAAGAGGCGGTAAGGATCGCGGACCAGCACCAAAGGAAATTCTGGCCCTTCCCCTGGCCCACGGAAGCCAGCAGCGCAAAGATGAGGGAACCCGTCAGCACCACCGGCAGCAGCAGGTGCTGCCAACGGGCGGCGGTGTCCTCCTTCATGGTACGGTTGTAGAATGTGGCAGCGCTGCCGCCCTGCTTGACGGCGCCGTGCTCTGTAAGGTCCACCACATAGGCGGGCTGCCCCAACGCCACCAGGCGGAACCCCTCCCGAAGAGCCCCGGCCCGCCAGCACTCGCCCCACAGGGCCAGAGCCAGGGCCACGCCGGCCACGGCACTGAAGGGAACAGCGATCCATCGCTCCGTCAGCACCGGCATGGTGGCTGTGTCCGCCAGGGTCGCCAAGGCGGCCAGGGATACCAGGGTGTAGCAGTTGATCCTCCGGCGGCCGAAGCCCGCCACAAAAACAGGGAACCCGGCAATGCACGTCCCCGCCAGCAGCAGCGCTGCCAGAATGGTGCGGGCCAGGGGCATGGCGGTGAAAAAGGGGATGGACACACCGAAATCCTCAATAAGAGGCGGCACCCAGCCGAGAAGGGCCAAAATAGTAGCCGCCACGGCGTTTTTCCGCAGCCGGAGATAAAGACGCTTCTGCCGCACGGTGGCTTCCGCCAGGGAGGGCTCCTCCCCGGACAGGTCCACCGTGTCCATGGCTCGGTCGCTGTTGGAGCGGTGGATCTTCTCCTGCTCCTTCCGGGTCCTCTTCCGCTGCGCCTGATAGCGCCGCTGCTCGTCCTTCCGCTCCTCCATCACCGCGTCCACTGTAGAGGCCACCACTGTAGCCACAGAAATGGGCTCCTCCGCCGGAGTCGGGGACGCAGGCGGCGCGGCGGGCTCTTTTCTGCGGCCGCGCCGGGAAAGGGACCCTTCCGGCTCCTCCGCCGGCTCCTCCAACGGCGCCTCCTCTTCGCTTCCGTCTTCCTCCTCCCTCTCGTCCAGACGGCGGGCGAAAAGATCCGACAGGCGGAATCGATGACGGGGCGGCACGTCCTCATAGGGCTCCTCCCCGGGAAATTCCTCCGCCGGAGGGGCCTCCTCCGGGACCGCCTCCTCCGCCGGGGGATCAAAAAGCTCCTGGGGGGGCACGAAGAGAGGCTCCTCCGCCTCCTGCCACAGCTCCGCCGGGGCGGGGACCTCCTCCGGCTCCTCAGCGGGAACCTCCGGGAGAGGCTCCGGCGGAGCGGTGGGTTCCTCCGGCGTCATGTCCCACTCATCGTCGGCCCGCAGCACACCGAAGTGGGCGGTAAAGTCTCCCAGGTCCAGCTCATCAAATGCTTGGTTTTGTTCGTGTTCTCTCATGAGATGCTCCTTTGTTCCGGATCAGGCCAGCCGCTGGCGCAGAGCCTCATACAGCAAAACAGCTGCCGCAGCGGAGGCATTGAGGGAGGAGATCCGGCCCTTCATGGGGATGCTGACAAGGAAATCGCAATGTTCCCGAACCAGGCGGCCCATTCCGTCCCCCTCGCTGCCGATGACGATGGCGGCAGGGCCCTTCAGATCCGCCTCATAGAGGGGAACACTGCCCTCGGCGGCGGTGCCGAAAACCCATACTCCCGCCTTCTGGAGATCCTTCAGCAGGGCGGGGATGTTGGGCACCCGGGCCACGGGCATGTAGCTCACCGCCCCGGCGCTGGTCTTGGCCACCACGGCGGTGAGCCCGGCGCTGCGGCGCTTGGGGATAATGACTCCGTGGGCGCCGGCACATTCGGCGGTGCGGATAATGGCTCCCAGGTTGTGAGGGTCGGAGATCTCGTCGCAGACCACGATGAGGGGCGGCTCTCCGCGCTCCCGGGCGGCAGCCAGGATATCCTCCACCGTAGCGTAGGCCTTGGCGGCAGCCAGGGCGATGACCCCCTGGTGGCTGTGGGTCTCGCTCATGGCGTCCAGCTTCCGCCGGTCGCACTCCACCACCACCACCCCCGCCTTCCGGGCCTGGGCAGCCAGGGCAGAGAGGGTCCGGTCCGTCTCTCCCTTGGCGATGTACAATTTGTCCATGGGCGTGCCCGCCCGCAGGGCCTCCGTCACGGCGTTGCGGCCCTCGATGACGCCCTCCATGGGGCGCTCCTGTTCCTTCATGACGTACTCCTTCTATATTTCCGATCGCCCACCGGGGCGATCCGACAAGATTCCAGCGAATGGTTCTGATAAGTATACCACAGACGCGGCACCATAGAAAAGAGGATTCACAGAAATTTCATAGAAAATCCATCTGCGGTTCTTGTTACTTTTTCCGATTTGTGGTAGCATATGGTAGCGAAACAAAAGACTGCCGCGGGAGCGGAGATCCCGCTTTTTTTCGGCGGTAAGGAGATAGACATGGATAATAATCAAAACAAAAACGACCGGGACAACAAGAACAAACGGAACATGAGCGCCCTTTTGACGCTGGTGCTGTGGGCCCTGGTGCTGACCATCGGGCTGCAGTATCTCAACAGCTATCTGGGCAGCCCCCGCAGTTCCGCCACCACCCACGAGATCATGTATACGGAGCTGACGGATCTCATCCGGGAGGGAGAGATCGAGAAGATCACTCTGAAGGACGGTATGTTCACCGCCTACCCGAAAGAGGGATACGCCTACACCGACGAAGAGGGCAAGACTTACACCGAAAACTACACCCTCTTCACGATGGACGTGGGGGACCCCCAGTTCTATGAGCTGGTGGATCAGTACGACGTAGACTTCACCAGGCCCTATGTACCGGAGATGCCGGTAATTCTGGAGCTGCTGGTGGGATATCTGCTGCCGGTTCTGGTGATGGTGCTGGCTTTCAGCCTCCTCTTCCGCTTTATGGCGAAAAAAGGCGGCGGCTTCGGCGGGATCGGCAGCGTGGGCAAGAGCAATGCCAAGGTCTACATGGAAAAGCAGACCGGCGTCACCTTTGCCGACGTAGCCGGCCAGGACGAGGCCAAGGAGAGCCTGGAGGAGATCATCGACTTCCTCCACAACCCCGCCAAGTACACCGCCATCGGCGCCAAGCTCCCCAAGGGCGCCCTGCTGGTGGGCTCCCCGGGCACCGGCAAGACGCTCTTGGCCAAGGCTGTGGCCGGCGAGGCCAACGTCCCCTTCTTCTCCATCTCCGGCTCCGGCTTTGTGGAGATGTTCGTAGGTGTGGGCGCCAGCCGGGTGCGGGACCTGTTTCAGGAGGCGGCCAAGGTGGCACCCTGCATCATCTTCATCGATGAGATCGACGCCATCGGCAAGACTCGCGACACCCGCTTTGGCGGCAACGATGAGCGGGAGCAGACCCTCAACCAGCTGCTGGCGGAGATGGACGGTTTTGACCCCTCCAAGGGCATCATCGTCCTGGCGGCCACCAACCGCCCGGAGGTATTGGACAAAGCCCTTCTGCGGCCCGGCCGGTTCGACCGGCGGATCACCGTGGACCGGCCCAACCTGGCAGGCCGTCTGAAAACCCTCCAGGTCCATACCCGGAAGATTCGCCTGGCCGAGGACGTGGACCTCAATAAGATCGCCCAGGCCACCGCCGGATGTGTGGGCGCAGATCTGGCCAACATGGTCAACGAGGCCGCCCTTCGGGCGGTGCGCCACAACCGCCGTGCGGTGAACCAAGAGGACTTGCTGGTGTCCTTCGAGGTGGTCATCGCGGGCAGCGAGAAGAAGGGCACTGTCATCACCGAGCAGGAAAAGCGGATCATCGCCTACCATGAGGTGGGCCACGCCCTAGTGGCCGCCCGGCAGAAGAATTCCCAGCCCGTCACCAAGATCACCATCGTCCCCCACACCCAGGGAGCTCTGGGCTACACCCTGAATCTCCCGGAGGAGGAGAAATTCCTCATGAGTCGGGAGGATATCCTGGCGGAGATCCGCACCCTGCTGGCCGGCCGCAGCGCCGAGGAGGTGGTGTGCGATACGCAGACCTCCGGCGCCGCCAACGACATCGAGCGGGCCACGGAGCTGGCCAGGAACCTGGTGGCCCGGTTCGGCATGTGCGAGGAGTTCGACATGATGGCCCTGGGCAGCGTCAACAGCCAGTATCTGGACGGCAGCTACTCCATGACCTGCGCCCAGGAGACCTACGCCGCCGCCGACCGGGCGGTGGTGCAGATCATCCGCCAGTGTCATCAGGAGGCCAAGGAGCTGCTGGAGGCCAACCGGGACATGCTGGATGCGGTAGCCCAGTACCTCCTGAAGAAGGAGACCATCACCGGTCAGGAGATGATGGCTATTTTGGAGGGACGTGACCCGGAGAAGGCCGAGTATTTCGGTATCACTCCCGGCGCCGCCCCCAAAAGCGACCGGGATGGCATCGAGCCCCCCGCCCGCTCCATCCACATGACCAGTCAGCCGGTGGAAAAGCCTGCAGATCCGGCAGATCCCCCCACCCCCCCTGCCTCCGGTGAGAGCCCTGCGGAGGACGCCGGCGAAACTGAAGCGAAATAACCCCTTCAGATGGTCAGCCCCAGACGGCGCCCCCGCCGCCTGGGGTTTTTTTGAAAATCTGAGGTAGGCGGGGAACAAACGTCCCCTCTTTTTCGTCTAGGAAAGGGAAGAACCATTGACGCGAGAGAAAAAATTCAGTATTATGTTAAGCAGGATACAAAAGTTCTGGGAGGTGCCCGCCATGGAGATGCGTAAATGTGAGACCTGCGGTGAGATGTATTCCACCACCTACCGCACTTGTCCCTTCTGTGAGGAGGAGGAAGCCATGCGGAAAGGGAAGCCCATGCACCGCCACGCCTCCGACTTCCGCAACAAGCGGGGCGGCCACGCTCTGGGGGTGCTGGCCCTGGTTCTGGCTCTGGTGCTGGTAGGCGGCGGAGGCTGGATGCTCTTTGGAGACAGCATCTCCTCCATGATAGGCATTCGGGAGACCTCCGGCATCAGCGACGGTCAGGATCCGGACGCCGGCGAAGAAACCGGCGAGGGAACGGACGCCCCCAGCGGCGGCAATGTCACCACGGCGCCCCTGACCCTGGATCAGAGCTCCCTGGCTCTGGAGGCCGGAGCCACGGGGTCCCTCACCGCCTCCGGCGGCGGGGAATCCTACACCTGGAGCAGCGACAACGCTGAGGTAGCCAGTGTGGATGAGAACGGCAGTGTCACCGCCGTGGCCGAGGGTGAGGCGGTGATCTCCGTTACTGACGGGACCAGCACGGTCCAGTGTACGGTCCAGGTCACTGCGGCAGAGACCGGCGGGGAGACCGGCAGCGGCGCAGGGAACGGCACCCTCACCCTCAATCGGGACGACTTCACCATGGGCGTGGGTGAGACCTGGCAGCTGAAGGTGTCGGGCACCAGCGCCTCCGTCACCTGGTCCATTGAAAACAGCGCTGTCGCTACCATCGCCGCGGATGGAACCGTTACCGGCGTCAGCAGCGGCGTCACTACCGCCTACGCCAAGGTGGACGGTCAGACTCTGGAGTGCATCGTACGCATCAAATGACCTGAAGAGATCCCGGGCACGGAGTGTCCGGGATCTCTTTTTGCTTTGCGGGGCGGACCAACACAATTTTTTTGCTCTTGCGGGACAGTATAAAATATTGTATAATCAGACCATATTGAAAATGGGACAATGTGGGACCCCGGAGCCTCCGGCCGGTCCCACAGGCGATTTTCTGCGGAAAACCGCCCTTTGGGAGAACCCTCAGGAGAAAGAAGGTCTATCATGTTCAGGATCGGATTCGACAACCAGAAGTATATCGAGACCCAGTCCGCCCACATCCGTCAGCGGATCGCCCAGTTCGGCGGCAAGCTGTATCTGGAGTTTGGCGGCAAGCTCTTTGACGACTACCACGCCTCCCGGGTGCTGCCCGGCTTCGAGCCCGACAGCAAGATCCGCATGCTCCAGCAGCTGAAGGACGATGTGGAGATCGTCATCGCCATTGGCGCCCCGGACATCGAAAAGAACAAGATTCGGGGAGATCTGGGCATCCCCTACGAGGAGGATGTGCTGCGGCTCATCGATATCTTTCGGGGCATGGATCTGTATGTGGGCAGCGTAGTGGTGACCCAATACAACGGACAATCTGCCGCCGACGCATTTCTCAAGCGCCTTACCGCCCTGGGCATCCGGGTCTACCGCCACTATCCCATCGCCGGCTATCCCCACAACGTGGACCTCATCGTCAGCGACCAGGGCTACGGCCGCAACGAGTATATCGAGACCAGCCACTCCCTGGTGGTAGTCACCGCCCCCGGCCCCGGCAGCGGCAAGATGGCCACCTGCCTCAGTCAGCTCTACCACGAAAACCAGCGGGGCATCCAGGCGGGCTACGCCAAGTTTGAGACCTTCCCCATCTGGAACCTCCCCTTGAAGCACCCGGTGAACCTGGCCTATGAGGCCGCCACCGCCGACCTCAACGACGTGAACATGATCGACCCCTTCCACCTGGAGGCCTACGGGGTGACCACCGTCAACTACAACCGGGATGTGGAGATCTTCCCGGTGCTGCGGACCATCTTTGAAAATATCCTGGGTACCTGCCCCTACAAGTCTCCCACGGACATGGGGGTGAACATGGCGGGCAGCTGCATCGTGGACGACGAGGCCTGCTGCTTCGCCTCCCGGATGGAGATTCTGCGGCGGTATTATACCGCCCTCACCGACCGGCTCCAGGGGAAGGCCGACGACGAACTGGTGTTCAAGCTGGAGCTCCTGATGAAGCAGGCCGGCGTCACTCCCGACATTTTCCCCGCCGTGGCCGCTGCCAAGGAGCGGGAGGAAGCCACCGGCGGTCCCGCAGGGGCCATGGTGCTGCCTGACGGAGCGGTAATCACCGGCAAGACCAGCGATCTTCTGGGAGCCTCTGCCGCCCTGCTCCTCAACGCCCTGAAGCATCTGGGGGGCATTGACCCCAAGCTGGATCTCATCAGCAACCAGGTGCTGGAGCCCATCTGCCGGCTGAAGGTGCAGAGCCTGGGGAACAAGAACCCCCGGCTCCACAGCGACGAGGTGCTCATCGCCCTGTGCGTCAGCGCCCTCACCAACCCCATCGCCGCCAGGGCCCAGGAGCAGCTGGGAAAGCTGCGCCGCTGCGCCGCCCACTTTACCGTGGTTCTCAGCGATGTGGACGAGAACCTCTACCGCCGCCTGGGCATCCACGTCAGCAACGAACCCAAATACGAGCGCAAGCGCCTCTACTTCAAATAAAAATCATTTTCCACCGGCGGTCCGCTTTCCGAAGGCGGGCCGCCTTTTTTGCTTTTTGTCAAAAAAACATCCCCCCCGGCGGCTTGTAGAGGCGGACGCGGAGGTGCTACAATGCCAGCAGAAGAAAAAAGGGGGCTGGCCCATGGAGATCCAACAGGTAAAAGTGAAAGAATTTTTTGACCGGCTGGCGCCCACCTGGGATGCCGGACGGGAAACCCACCCGGAGCGGATCGCCCGGATTCTGGACGCGGCGGGAATCGGGCCCGGCGTCACTATGCTGGACGCCGCCTGCGGCACCGGGGTTCTCTTCCCCTTCTGCCTGGAGCGGAACGTAGCCGCCCTCACCGGCGCGGACCTCTCCGGAGAGATGATCCGCATTGCCCGCCAGCGCTTTCAGGATCCCCGTCTCCGGGTGCTGGAAGGGGATGTGCTGGCGGTGGCGGAGGGCCGGTACGACCGGATTTTGGTGTTCAACGCCCTGCCCCATTTTCCGGACCCCCAGAAGCTCCTTCTGACCCTCAGCAGGTGGCTCAACCCCGGCGGACGGCTCACCGTGGCCCACGACAAGGGCCGGGCCGCCATCAACGGCCACCACCAGCAGACCGCCACCGAGGTGTCCCTGGGGCTGCCCCCGGCGGAGGATACCGCCCGGCTCTTCCCACCGACTCTGCGGGTGGACCGGATCGAGGAGGACCAGAACCACTACATTGTGTCCGGCATTCTGCCGGAGGAAGGGAGAGATTGAGATGACAAAGACCTGGAAGCTGATCTCCACCGGCCTGTGCGCCGCGCTGTGCGTGGTGCTGCCGGGAGCCTTTCACACCATCCCCAATGCTGGAGCCATCTTCCTGCCCATGCACATCCCCGTGCTGCTGTGCGGCTTCCTCTGCGGCTGGCGGTACGGTCTGGCCTGCGGCCTTCTGGGGCCCCTGCTCTCCCACCTCCTCATGCAGATGCCCCCGGCGGCCATGCTTCCCTCTATGCTCTGCGAGCTGGCGGTGTACGGCCTGGTGACCGGAGCGCTGTACCCCAGGATGCACCGGTTCTCCCCGGCGGTATCCATCTATGTGCCCCTGCTCGCCGCCATGGTCTGCGGCCGGGTGTGCTACGGCATACTCAACGCCCTGGTGCTCCAGGCAGGGACCTATTCCCTGAAGATGTGGCTGGGGGCAGCGGTGACCACCGCCCTGCCCGGCATCGTCATCCAGCTGACCCTGATTCCCGTGCTGCTGGGGGCTCTGCGGAAGGCAGGCTTCCTGCGGCGGGAGGCGGCGGCGGTCTCCTGAAGAAGTCACAAAAAGGCGCGCAGGCCAGAGCCTGCGCGTCCTGTTTTTCTACTGCCGCCTATCTCTTCTTGCTTTTTTCCCGCCCCTCCTGTACAATAGCTGGTACACTGACAAAGGAGCGCACTATGGAGACCATCGTACAAATTTTGGCCCGGGAACTGGACAAGGCCCCGGCGCATATCGAAAATGTCATCACCCTCATTGACGAGGGCAACACCATCCCCTTTATTGCCCGGTACCGCAAGGAGCTCCACGGCTCCATGGACGACACCGCCCTGCGGACCCTCAGCGACCGGCTGCAATACCTGCGGAACCTCCAGCAGCGGAGGGAGGAGGTCAAGACCGCCATCGAGAACCAGGGAAAGCTCACCGAGGAGCTGTCCGCCGCCATCGACAGCGCCGCCACCCTGGCCGAGGTGGAGGACCTCTACCGCCCCTACAAGCAGAAGCGCCGCACCAGGGCCACAGTGGCCCGGGAGAAGGGGCTTCTGCCCCTGGCAGAGGCGATCTTCGCCCAGGAGGCCGCCATGGAGGCCCCGGAGGTCCTGGCGGCGGCCTATATCGACCCCGAGAAGGGGGTGGAGACCGCGGAGGAGGCCCTCCA
>CALXDB010000063.1 GCA_944386955.1 uncultured Oscillospiraceae bacterium | reverse complement strand
CGCCAAGGGCCAGATCATCTGTCTGGTGGGCCCTCCCGGCGTGGGCAAGACCTCCATCGCCATCTCCGTGGCCAGGGCCCTCAACCGAAAGCTCAGCCGCCTGAGCCTCGGCGGCGTCCACGACGAGGCGGAGATCCGGGGCCACCGGAAGACCTACATAGGCGCCATGCCCGGCCGCATCATCGACGCCATCAGCCGCAGCGGCTCCATGAACCCCCTCCTGGTGCTGGACGAGATCGACAAGCTGGGCACCGACCACCGGGGCGACCCCGCCTCGGCTCTGCTGGAGGTGCTGGACAGCGAGCAGAACTACGCCTTCCGGGACCACTATCTGGAGATCCCGGTGGACCTGCGGCAGGTCATGTTCATCACCACGGCCAACACCACCGAGACCATCCCACGGCCCCTGCTGGACCGGATGGAGGTCATTGAGCTGAGCTCCTACACCGACGAGGAGAAGGTCCAGATCGCCCGGCGGTACCTCCTGCCCAAGGAGATGAAGGAGCACGGCCTGAAGGCCCGGCAGCTCTCCGTCAGCGACGACGCCCTCCGGGCCATGATCGAGGGCTACACCCGGGAGTCCGGCGTCCGCCAGCTGGAGAGGACCTGCGGCAAGCTCTGCCGCCGGGCCGCCATGGTGCTGGTCAGCGGGGAGGCCAAGCAGATCAAGGTGACGGAGGAGAACCTCCAGACCTATCTGGACGTGCCCCGGTTCACCCGGCCCAACCTCTCCGGCAAGGAGGAGGTGGGCCTGGTCAACGGCCTGGCCTGGACCGAGGTGGGCGGCGAGCTTCTGGAGGTGGAGGTCAACGTGATGGAGGGCAGCGGCAAGCTGGAGCTCACCGGCAATTTGGGCGACGTGATGAAGGAGAGCGCCCACGCCGCCCTCAGCTGTCTGCGCAGCCGGATCCCCCAGCTGGGACTGGAGCCGGACTTCTACAAGACCCGTGATATCCACATCCACTTCCCCGAGGGGGCGGTGCCCAAGGACGGCCCCAGCGCCGGTATCGCCATCACCACCGCCCTCCTGTCCGCTCTCACCGGGCGGAAGGTCCGGGGGGACGTGGCCATGACGGGAGAGATCACTCTCCGGGGCCGGGTGCTGGCCATCGGCGGACTGAAGGAGAAGACCATGGCCGCCTACCGCTCCGGGATCAAGACGGTGATCCTCCCCAAGGAGAACGAGAAGGATCTGCGGGACATCGACCAAACGGTCCGGGAGGGACTCCGGTTCGTGCCGGCGGAGACCATCGACACGGTGCTGGCGGAGGCTTTGGTGTATCCGGAGAACCACAACAATCTGGAGGATCTGACGGCGGTGTTTGCACCGCCTGCGGAGCCCCAGAAGGACCTGGCCCTGCGCCAGTGAGAGAGGAGGCCCTATGGCAGTCAACTTCAACAAGGCGGAATTCGTGCTGTCGGCGGTGCGGCCGGAGGGCTTTGTCCGGGACGGACTGCCCCAGCTGGCCTTTGCCGGGCGCTCCAATGTGGGGAAGAGCTCGGTGATAAACCGCTTAGTGGGCCGGAAGAATTTTGCCCGGGTGGGGGCCTCCCCCGGCAAGACCACCCAGATCAACTACTTTTGCATCGACCAGCAGCTCTATCTGGTGGATCTGCCGGGCTACGGCTACGCCAAGGTGTCCAAGGCGGAGCGGGAGCGGTGGGGCAGACTTATGGAGGCCTACTTTGCCTCCGGCCTCATCACCTGGGGCGTCATGATCGTGGACGCCCGCCACAAGCCCACGGCAGACGACGTGACCATGGTCCGGTGGTTTCAGGATACCGGCTGCCCCCTTATCGTGGCGGCCAACAAGCTGGACAAGCTGAAAAAATCGGAGATCGAGCCCAACCTCCTGCGCATCCGGGAGACCCTATCTCTGGGGGAGGAGACGCCTGTGGTGCCCTTTTCCGCGGAGAAGGGCGACGGTCGGGAGGAGCTGCACCGTTTGCTGGAGCAGGCGGTGGGCGGCACAGACTGAGACAAGAGAGCAGGGGAGGCTTCCCGGTGGGGGCCTTCCCTCTTTTTTTGAAAGAAAAGGGAACGGGAGCGGGAACTTTTTCCTGGAGGCTTCGTCTAAGAAATCAAGAACACGGCGCAGCCGTGAAAAAGGAGAATGAGCGATGAAAAAAGAACAAATTGCCGCGCTGACCCTCAGTGCCGCCCTGGCTTTTGGCATCAGTGCTTCCACCCTGGCCGCAGACAGCGGTCCTGTCAATGTGGTCCCCACGCTGATCTCTCAGCAGGAGACCGCACCTCTGCCGGACAGCGTCCTGTATTACGGCGCCATCTCCGGAATCAGCCGGAATGAGAAGGGGAATATCACCAGAGTACAGATGACCTCTGAGTCCAAGGGAGAGGTGGTGCTCTATGTGAGCGAGGATACGCTGTATGTGGATGCCGGAGAGCGCAGCGCCGCCGATGTCTCCATGCTCAAGGAGGGGGCGGGCCTCTATGTGTTCCACAGCCCGCTAATGGCCACGTCCCTGCCGCCCCAGACCTCCGCTCTGGTCTTTGTGGGCAACATGCCCATGGATATGGGCTGTCCCATGTACCATGAGATCGAGAAGGTGGAGAAGCGGAACGGCGAGACAGTGGTGACCACCGACAACGGCGGCCTGGAGCTGTATTTGACCGACGAGACGGAGATGTCCGCCTATGCCAAGGACGGCTCCACGGAGCTGAAGGCGGGCGGCCATGTGATGGCCTGGTACGGCGCTGTGACGGACAGCCTGCCCGGTCAGACCCGTCCTTCCCATGTGATGGTGCTGCCCGAGGCAGAGGTCCAGGCTCCCGAGGCGATTTTGATCAACGGGGAGAAGCAGGCGTACACCTATCGCCTGGAGGACGGCGTGTACATGGTGCCGGTCCGTGCCGTGGCCGAGGCCCTGGGCCTGGAAGTGGGCTACGAGAAGGCGGACGGCGTACAGACCATCACCATTACCGGCAAGGATTCCTCCGCTGTGGTGACGGCCCACAGCGCTGAGGCCAAGTCCGGCGATCAGATCAAGGTGCTGGACGCTGAGGTCTATGTGGAGGAGCCCGGTACTACCTGGGCCCCTGCGGACGTGTTCTCTCTGCTGGGGGTCTCTGTGGCGGAGACTGCCGACGGATTGAGCTTCACCAAGTAAGACGATGCAGAAAATCCCCCGCCGTGGACATTGCTCCGCGGCGGGGGTTTTGTCCGCTCACCGCCGTGGGCGGCCCTTAGAAAAATTCCCTCTGCAGATGTGTTTTCTGCAGAGGGAATTCCCTTCTTCTTATTGCACCAGCCGCCGGCAGGCCTGGGCCAGCTCGCTGAGGGTGCTGCAGGGCAGCATCTGGCACAGGGTCCCCATGGTGCGGATGCTGCCCACATACGGCCACTTCCCCTCGGGGATGGGATTGAGCCACAGCACCTTCCCCGCCAGCCGCCCCGCCTCCTGGAGGGCCCGGCCCGCCCGGGGCAGGTCGATGGTCTTGGTGTCCGACAAGATCAGCAGCGTGGCGGAGGGGTCCAGCACCGCCGGGCGCATCTGGAGCAGCACCCCCAGGGCGGTGCCCAGATCCGTGCCCCGGCCGTAGAGCCCCGAGTCCTTCACATACTGCCGGAAGGCGTCCATGTTCTGGAGGGAAAAGGCGTCCACCTCCCGGACCGCCTCGGAGAAGAGGAAGGTGCGGGAGGACTCCGCCACGTCGGACAGGGACTTGATGAACCGGAGGGCAAACTCCGAAAATTGCAGCATGGACCCGGACACGTCGCACAGCAGCACCAGCCGCCGCTTCTTCCGCCGCTTTCGCCGGAAGGACAGGCGGTAGAGGGAGCCGCCGGTCTCCAGCCCCCGGCGGATGGTCCGCCGGAAGTCCAGGGCCCCCCGGTGGGCGGCGTGCTGCCGCCGCACCGACAGCTCCGCGTTGAGCTGCTGGGTGATCCGGGCGATGAGGGCGGTGGCCCGGGGGATCTCCTCGTCCCGGAAGGTGCCGATGTCCCGGACCATGAGGGCCATCTCCGGGTCCAGGGCCTCCTCCACTCCCACCGCCGCATCCTCCATCAGCATCTGCTGCTCCAGAAGAAAGCGCATGAACACGGAGCGGATGAAGTTGGTGTAGAGCTGGGGGCTGCGGTCGATGTTGGGCTTGGTGCGTTCCATCAGCTGCCGCAGCTCCTCCCGCTTCTCGTCGCTCATCTTCATGTAGACTTCCCGCAAATCGTCCCGGATGTCCAGGGGCTGGCCCCGGACCTGGAGGTCCCGCTCCGCCTCGGCCTGGCGGCGGGCCATCTCCTCCGCCTCCGCCTTCTTCCGGGCGCGGATGGCCTCCTTCTGCTCCTGACTGACGAAAAAGCCGTCGAAGGCCCGGTCAAAGACGGCCTGCTCCCCCTGGGACTTTGCGAACACCGCCCGGAGGGCCCAGCGGACCCGCTCCCGGTCTTCAAAGCCCAGGGCCTCCAGAATGGCGCAGGCGTCCGCCGTCTCCGCCAGCCCCACCGCCAGGCCCTCCAGCCGCAGCAGATGGGTGAACTCCGTCAGCTTCTCGAGATAGACGCTTCTCATGCCTGGGCTCCGTGGTGGTGACAGTGGCCGTGGTCGTGGTCATGCCCGCAGCCGCAGCCGCAATCTGCCCCCTCGGCTTCCTCCGGCGGATGCTCCGCGGCGTCCAGATCCTCGCTGTTTTTCAGCACAAAGCCGCTGGTGCGCCGGAAGGCCTCCTGGTCCAGATCCGTGATGCCCAGGGCCTCCAGAGCCGCCACCCAGTCCAGGGTCTCGGCGATGGAGGGCTTTTTCAAAATGGCGTCGTTCTCCCGCAGCTTGTGGATGGCCTCCGCCACCTGCACCGCCAGGCGCTCGTTGGCGTCGGGCAGCTTGGCGCGGATGATCTCCACCTCCCGCTCCACGTCGGGGTACTGGAGATAGAGGTAGGCGCAGCGGCGGCGGAGGGCCTCGCTGAGGGGCCGGGTGCGGTTGGAGGTGAGGACCACGAAGGGGATGGTTTTGGCCCGGACGGTGCCCACCTCCGGGATGGTCACCTGCATCTCCGAGAGGAGCTCAAGCAGAAAGGCCTCAAACTCCTCGTCGGCCTTGTCGATCTCGTCGATGAGGAGGACCACCGGCTTCTCCGCGCGGATGGCCTTGAGGAGGGGCCGCTCCAGCAGGTACTCGTCCCCGAAGAGGGACCGGGTCAGCTGGTCCGGGTCCTGGCGGTTCATGTTCACCTGGATGCTCAAAAGCTGCTTCTGGTAGTTCCACTCGTAGAGGGCCTTGCTCTCGTCCAGCCCCTCGTAGCACTGGAGCCGGACCAGATCCCGGTCCAGAACGGCGGCCATCACCTTGGCCACCTCCGTCTTGCCCACGCCGGCGGCGCCCTCGATGAGCAGGGGCCGGCCCAGCTGCAGGGCCACCAGCACCGTGGTCACCAGCTGGTCGTCGCAGATGTAGTGCTGCTCCCGCAGCTTCTGCCGCAATGTTTCAAAGTCCATGGGTGCACTCTCCTGTACGGCGGCCCGGCCCGAAACCGGCGGCGGGACCGCCTCGTATTTCCTTTCCAGAATACCATAAGTATGGAAAAAAGGGAACGGGATTTCTGTGATCTTGTCACCGAGGGGCGAAGTTTGTGCTCACACCCACCAGGTCTCCGCGGTCTCCCGGATGGCGGAGGCCTGCTCCGCCGTCAGCTGGGGGAGAAGGTCGGAGTAGAGCAGCAGCAGGTCCTCCTCCCAGCAGACCAGCAGGGCCGGCGTGCCGTCGTACATGGCGCCGGCGTACACCGCCTCCGCCTGCCAGCGGCCGTCCTCCACCCGCTCCATCTCCCCCCAGGAGAGCTCCTCCCGGCAGACGTCGTAGAGGGGCGGGAAGGACACATGGACCATGGTGTACCCCAGCTCCGGCTGCTCCCCGGGCAGCTCCTCCGCCGGAGGACAGGAGTGGCCGGCGATGACTTGGGAGAGGAAGGGGGAGCGGCTGAAGCTCCGGCGGGAGGTGGAGTAGGGGAGACCCTCCGTGCTGACGCCCAGATCCTCCAGCCGAAGGGGGATGGGGTCCTCGTAGATGCCGTACCGCCCGGATTCCCCCTCATACCACCAGGCGGGCTCGATGGGGGTAACGATGGACCGGTCCGCGGCGGCGCAGATCGCCACCACTCCGATCAGCACCGTGATAAAGATGGTCACGTTCCGGATGCTGCCCTCGTCATAGCCCCGCTCCCGCATCCACCAGACGGGGACAAGGACACACGCCAACACCACCGCGGTAATGCCCACACCCCACCAGAGCGCGCCGCCCGCGCCGCTGCGCTGGGCATACCACATACCCTGGATCAGCAGGGCGGTCACCAGGATCAGGGCCCCGATCTCCAGCCCACGGGAGAGGCGGAAGAAGCTGGGGGCGCAGGGGCCGCCCCGCTCCACCGACCGCTCCGACCGCCGCAGCCAGAGCGCCCACAGGAGGCGGCTCTCCAGGGTGATGAAAAAGACGAAGGGCCAGGCTGCCAGCAGGGGCAGAGCCAGGGGGGAGGCGAAGAGCTGGAAGGCCTCCGTCTTCAGGCGGATGGCCAGGGTGACGACCTGAAGCAGGGCCGCGGCGATCAGCAGGAGGCTGGTCACCCGGTTTTTCCGGAACACCGCCCGGACAGTGTCCAGCTTCTGTCTCTCGTCGGTCTCCAGGGGCACCGGGTCCCGCCGGTCCGTCACATAGATCTGCATCCGCAGCCACTGGGCCACGAAGGTCCACCCGGCGGCGGCGCAGTACGCCGCCAGCTCCTCCTGAGCGGGGGTCAGGGCCCCGCCGTAGACCGACGCCTCGGGGAAGTAGGTGACGGCGTAGGTGAGGGCGGCGGGATTTTCCCGGCGGAAGCGCCAGAGGACCTGCCCTGTCTTGTCCAGCCGCCAGCCCTTCCGGGCCCTCCGGCTGAGATACCGCTCCACGGCGTCGCTGTCCATGGGGCGGAAAAAGCACATGCGGTAGGCGTATTTCATGGGGTCTTCTCCTCGCTTTGTCCCATCACGGCGTCAAAATCCCCGCAGAGCCGCCTAAGCCGCTCTGCCTCCTGCCGCAGCCGCGCCTCCCCCGCCGGGGTGAGGCGGTACCGGCGCTTTCGCCCCTGGGCGGGCAGCTCCCGGATCCACCCCTCCCGGAGAAAGTCCTCCAGCAGGGTGTACAGTGTGCCGGGGCCGATGGCCACCAGGCCGCCGGTGAGCCTGGACACCGCCTCCATCACGTCCACGCCGCAGCGCTCCTCCCGGAGGCAGAGGAGGATATAAAACATCTGCTCCGTCAGGGTCTGAAATTTCTCTCTGGCCACGGCGCGCCTCCTCTCAATATTGATATTCGATATTTACAGCTTCACTATAGCATCGATATTCGATATTGTCAAGGGCATCTTGCCCCTGCCGGGACGCATCTTGGGGGAACGGCCCTTGCGGCGGGGCTGGAAATCCGGTATGCTGTAGATGTCAAAGGCCGATGACGGAAGAACGGGAGGAGGCGAGGGCGTGAAGATCACCGTGGACCAGACCGGCGGCGGGGAAGTGGAGGTGATCCTCCGGTGCCGGGAGGTGGACGAGGAGGTGCTGCGGCTGCTGGCCCTGCTGCGCTCGGGGCTTCAGAAGCTATGCGTGTGGGACGAGGGGCGGCAGACGGTGCTGCTGAACCCGGCGGAGGTGGTCTGGTGCGAGACCGTGGAGGACCGGACCTTCGTCTACACCGCCGGAGCCCTCTACCAGACCGGATTGAGCCTCGGCGAGCTGGAGAGCCGCTTCGGGGACCTGGGGTTTTTCCGGGCGGGGAAGTCGGCGGTGGTGAACCTCCACCACATCCGCAGCCTCAAAAGCTGCGGCGGCGGGCGGATCGAGGCGTCTCTCCCCACCGGGGAGCGGCTGATGGTGTCCCGCCACTACGCGCCCCTGCTGCGCCAGCGGCTGGGGCAGGAAGGGAGTGTGTAAGTATGAACGGATTTTTGCGGTGGTACCGGTGGGGCCTTCAGATGAAGTACCACATGGGGATCTACACCGTGGGGCTCATCTTCTGCAAGGGAGTGGTGAACGCCCTCCAGGGGGAGTACACGGTGGATTCTCGCACTATGCTGGAGATGCTGGTGGCGTCCCTGCTGCTGGCCTCGGCGGAAACGGCCCTCTTCCCCGGCGGCCTGGACCGGCCCCAGCCCAAAGGCCGGACGGCCATCTGGGTGGCGTTGGGGAACCTCCTCTATGTGGGCGGGTCCCTGGTGTTCGGCTGGTTCCAAGGCATCCCCCTGTGGGGGGCCCTGGTGCTGGTGCTGATTTTGGAGGCGGGATTCTTTGCCATGTGGTTTGGCATCAACGTGGCCATGCAGGCGGACACGGCGGACTTGAACCGCCGCCTGCGGAAATACCAGCAGGAGTGAACAGGCGTCCGGAGCACAGCTCCGGACGCTTTTCTGCCCAATTGGTTGACAATTGTAGTCCAATATGGCATGATTGGCTTACAGAAGTAGACCAAAGGAGGCGAGTGGTATGGAGAAGGAGCCGGTGGTGCTGTCCCAGGGGGAGTGGCAGGTGATGGAGGCCCTGTGGGAGGGCCCCAAGACCCTGATGGAGCTGGTGCGGCTGCTGAAGGACCGGGTGGGCTGGGCCAAGAGCACCGTGACCACCATGGTGCGCCGGATGGAGGAGAAGGGGCTGATCGCCTATGACCAGGAGGGGCGGACCAAGACCTTCCGGGCGGCGGTGAGCCGGGAGGAGGCGGCGGCGGCGGAGACGGAGTCCCTGCTGAAGCGGGCCTACCACGGCAGCGTGGGTCTGCTGGTGAACACCCTGGCCCAGCGGGAGGCTCTCACCCGGGAGGACATCGACGAGCTGTACGCCATTTTGCGGAAAGCGGAGGAGGAGGTACCATGAGAGAGATCCTGCTGACCTCCAGCGTGCTGATTTTGGCGCTGGCCGCCCTGCGGCGGCTGCCGTGCTGTGCCTCCTCTTAGCGGTGGGGGCCGTGGTGGGCTGCACCTTCACCGGGGCGGAGGAGGAGAGGACCCTCCAAGAGAGGCTTCTGGACCCGCCGGAGGACCGGCAGCGGGCGGAGCTGGAGATCGTGGAGCAAAAGGGCCAATACCTGGTGCGGCGCTTCGCCCTGTCATAAGGCATACATGAGAAGGACCGGCAGCGGAACATCTCCGCTGCCGGTCCCGGGGCTGTGAAAAAACCGCCCCGGCAGTCCCACTGCGGGACCGCCGGGGCGGGAAGGGCTGTTCAGGCATCCCCGTCCTCCGGGCAGGAGGTAGGCCGCACCCAGGAGAGGGCGTTGTACTCCTCGCAGGTGACCTGCAGGGCCGGGTCCTTCACCAGGGCCTGCAGGCTGGCGGTCTTTACCTCGACCCCGACGTAGATCCTGGTTGATCCCCAGCCCTCCCGATACTCTCCCAGGAGATGCCCGGCGGTGGCGCCCTCGTCAGCGGAGAAGCCGCCGCTATGGAAGCGGATCTCCACGGTTTCGCCGCTGGTGAGCAGGACGGTGATGCAGTAGTAGCCCTCTCCCCCCAGACCATCCTGGACCCTCACAGGGCCGGTGAGGCGCAGGGTCTCCATCATCGGACGGAAAGGGTTCTCCTCGCCGGGAATGTCGGAGAACACCAGGTATCTGATGCCTGGCGGTGAGGCTTCACAGGCCACCGCCTCCACCTCGGACCAGCTGAAGGATATGCGCTCCTCTGCCTCGTCCCGCATGCGCCAGCCCGGCAGGTAGAAGGTCAGCCCCATGTAGAGCAAAAAGAGAAGAATCAGCGCGATTACGGTGATCCAGAGAATTTTGTTCGTTTTCATGCTGTCAGCCTCCTTTCCACAATCAAATATCACCCATCTTCCTAATAAAATGATACCATACAAATGATGATTTGAAAAGAATCGTTAAGAAATCCACCCAATATAGAAGGACCGGCAGCGGAGTATTCCGCTGCCGGTCCCTTCTGCCTGATGGGGAGATTACTTGATCTCCACCACCTCGTAGCCCGCGTCGGTGACGGCCTTGGTGAGGACCTCGTCGCTGACGTCGCCCTGCACCGCGGCGGTGCCTGCCTCCAGATTCACCGTGGCGGTGACGCCGGGGAGGGCGTTCAGGGCCTTCTCCACATGGGCCTGGCAGTGGGCGCACATCATGCCCTTGATGACCATGGTCTTTGTCATAGTTGTTTCCTCCTTATTTTCGTCGTCCTGAGAGGACGGGGTTTCTGTTGTCTCCTTCCAGGCGGGCTTCCACCCCCGCAGGCGCAGGGCGTTGGACACCACGCACACGCTGCTGAGGCTCATGGCCGCGGCGGCGAACATGGGGTTGAGCTTGAAGGCAAAGGGCAGGTAGAACACCCCGGCGGCGATGGGGATGCCGATGGTGTTGTAGAAGAAGGCCCAGAAGAGGTTCTCCTTGATGTTCCGGATCACCGAGCGGCTGAGCTGAATGGCGCTGACCGCGTCCCGGAGGTCGCTCTTCATCAGCACCACGTCGCTGGACTCGATGGCGATATCGGTGCCCGCCCCGATGGCGATGCCCACATCCGCCCGGGCCAGGGCGGGGGCGTCGTTGATGCCGTCGCCCACCATGGCCACCTTTTTCCCCTCGCTCTGGAGCGTCGCCACGCACTGCTCCTTGTCCTGGGGCAGCACCTCGGCGATGACGTGGGTAAGACCCAGCTGGCCGCCGATGGCGTCGGCGGTGCGGCGGTTGTCGCCGGTGAGGAGCACCACGTCGATGCCCATGTCCTGCAGAGCTCCGATGGCCCCGGCGCTGGTGGGCTTCACCGTGTCCGCCACTGCCAGCATGCCGAGAAGGGTCCCGTCCGCCACGAAGTACAGGGGCGTTTTCCCCTGGGCGGCCAGGGCCTGTGCCTCCCCGTCCAGGGCGGACACGTCCACCCCCCGGCCCTCCATCATCCGCCGGTTCCCCGCCAGGAGGGTCCTGCCCTCCACCTGGGCCTCCACGCCCCCGCCGGGGGTGGCGGTGAAGTTCTCGGCGGTGACAAGGGAAATCCCTTGCCGGTCTGCGTATTCCACCACGGCCTTGGCCAGGGGATGCTCGCTGAGCGCCTCGGCGGAGGCGGCCAAATGGATAAAGTCAATTTCCTTTACACCGGATGCGGGGCGGACATCGGTCACCTGGGGCTTCCCCTCGGTGACGGTGCCGGTCTTGTCCAGGACCACGGTGTCGATGTGGTGGAGGATCTCCAGGGCCTCGGCGGACTTGATGAGGATGCCGTGCTGGGCGGCCTTGCCGGTGCCCACCATGATGGCCACGGGGGTGGCGAGGCCCAGGGCGCAGGGGCAGGAGATCACCAGCACCGCGATGGCGATGGAGAGGGAGAAGCTGACGCTCTGGTGCCCGAGGAAGTACCACAGCAAGCCCGCCGCCAGGGCGATGGTGATGACGGTGGGGACGAAGATGCCGCTGACCTTGTCCGCCAGCTTGGCGATGGGGGCCTTGGAGGAGGCGGCCTCGTCCATGAGGGTGATGATCTGGGAGAGGGTGGTGTCCTTGCCCACCCGGGTGGCCTCGATCTCCAGGTAGCCCGCCTGGTTGATGGTGGCGGCGATGACGCTGTCCCCCGCCTCCTTCTCCACCGGCAGGCTCTCGCCGGTGATGGCACTTTCGTCCACGGCGCCGTGGCCGGAGCGGACGGTGCCGTCCACGGGGATGCGGCCCCCCTGGCGGACGATGACGGTGTCTCCGGCCACGACTTCTCCAATTGGCAAGGTGATCTCCCTGCCGTCCCGCAGCACCACGGCGGACTCCGGGGCCAGGGCGATGAGGGCGGCGATGGCCTCGCCGGTCCTGCCCTTGCTGCGGGCCTCTAAGTATTTACCCACGGTGACCAGGGAGAGGATCATGCCGGCGGACTCAAAGTAGAGCTCCGGCATGTGGGAGACGTTGCCCTGTATGACGGTGATGGCGCTGTAGACGATGCCGGCGGCGGCCCCCAGGGCCACCAGGGAGTCCATGTTGGGGGCGCCCTGGAGAAGGCGCTTGAAGCCTACGGAGAAGTAGGCCCAGTTGACGGCGAGAATGGGGATCAGCAGAATCACCTGGGCGGCCACGAAGCGGTAGAACCCGGCGGCGCTGGTGGGGTGGAGGAAGCCGGGGAGGGGCCAGCCCATCATGTGGCCCATGGCGATGTAGAAGAGGGGAATGAGAAAGACCACGGAGGTGATGAGGCGCTTTTTCATCCAGGCGATGTGCTTGGCCATGGCGTCCCGCTGGCCGTCCTTTTTGGACTGGGAGGCCAGCTCCGCGCCGTAGCCGCCCTCCACCACGGCGGCCACGATCTTGTCGGGGGAGGTGGTGTCGTCGTAGTCCACCACCATGCTGCCGTTGAGGAGGTTTACGCTGACGGCGCAGACGCCGTCCACATGGCGGACGGATTTCTCCACATGGGCGGAGCAGGCGGAACAGGTCATACCTGTAACGATGAATTTTTCATGGTGCAGGGATTTTTCACTCATAGCAACACCTTCTTTTTGCCCCTCATGCGCCGGGGCGGGCTTATTTTTGTCCCTCTGACGAGAGGGCGGTCTTTTTGGCCGGTAGCCGACGGTATTTCCTACCTTCTTAGCCTCCGGCGGCCTACTTTTGTCGCTGAACAAAAGTAGGCAAAAATCAGCTTAGAACCAAGGTTCTAAGGAC
>CALXDB010000062.1 GCA_944386955.1 uncultured Oscillospiraceae bacterium | reverse complement strand
AGAGCCCGGGCAGGAGATCCCGGTGAACCGGACCTTCACCTGGGACGGGGACACCTGGCTGGTGCCGGCGGTGTACCACTGCGACCAGGGGCTGGTGGTGGACCTGTGCCTCCGGGTGGAGGAGGCAGATTTCCTGGCCTTCGCGGAGCGGTGGAGCCTCTGGGAGGACCCGGAGGGCCAGCGCCTCACCATGGAGCAGCGGGAGCAGCTGGAGGCGGAACATCCACTGAGCCGGGAGGTCCTGGTCCAGGCGGAGGTAAACGGCAGGCTTCTGCGGCAAAAGCACGGCTGCGGCGTAGGGTGGCTGTCCTGCCTTCGAAACGGGGTGGAGAACTGCCCCGAAGCCCGGCAGGTACTGGACCACTACGGCCTGGACCCCAGGGCTTGCTGGAGCATCCAGCGCCTCTCCTTCCCCTGGGCGGACGAGACCCCGCCGGTCCTGCGTACCCTGACCCTCCGCCTGTCCGCCCGGGAGATCACCCTTCCGGGCCCCCACTTCCGGGACCCCGCACCGGGAACAGAAATCGTGTTTGAACATCCTGTCACAAAAGCATCCCACACATTGGCCGTGCGGGAGCGGGAGGACCAGGTCCTGTCGGCGGAGCTGTTCCGCGACGACGGGATGGATCGGCCCCGCCGCTACCAGGTACTGTCCTACACCGTGACGCCGGACCTGAAGGAGCCCGGCTTCTTCCTCCGGGACTGCTGCGAGGGGGACCCGGTGCGGCCTAAGAGCGGCTACGGCCCCACCGCCCACAACGGCGTAGCCATGGCGGTAATCGGCGGAGCCGACGGGCCCGTGGTGGTGCTGACGGGGGGACAGGGACAGGAGCTCCACACAGCCTGCTCCTCCCTCTACCACCTCCCGCCGGAGACGGTGGAGTGGCGGCTGGGTTTCCGGAAAAAGCCCCGGGAGGATTGCGCTGTGGCGCTGCTCCCCGTGGGGGAACAACCAGCGGATCAAATGATCTGACACAAAGAGGCGGAGCCATCAAAGATGGCTCCGCCCTTTTTCTGCGGAAAACCGGCCCTCACAGGGGCCGCAGCTTCACCTGGAAGCGGATGGTGCGGGGGGTCTCCATGGCGTCGAAGCGGATGGCGTAGGCCCCCAGGTCCCGGTCGATCTCTAAGACGGTGCCCGCCCCGAACACCGGGTGGAGGACCCGGTCCCCGGGGGCAAAGGGGGCGGGAGCGTCCTGGCGGTCTAAGGTGACCCAACTGCGCTCCACATAGCCCCGGGCCTCCTCATAGAGCCCGGCGGGGGGCTCCGGGTCGAAGGTCAGCAGGGCGGGGTCGATATCCAATAGGAATCGGGAGGGGTACTTGGGGGAGCCGTCCAGATTCCTGCCCTCCGCCTCGGAGAGGTACAGCCGCCGCTCCGCCCGGGTCATGGCCACGAAGGCCAGCCGCCGCTCCTCCTCCATGGCCTCCAGGGTCCGCACCTTCTTGGAGGGGAAGACCCCCTCGTTGAGCTGGCAGAGGAAGACATAGGGAAACTCCAGGCCCTTGGCGGTGTGGACGGTCATGAGCCGCACCGCGTCC
Organism: uncultured Oscillospiraceae bacterium; assembly: GCA_944386955.1. Lineage (GTDB taxonomy): Bacteria > Bacillota > Clostridia > Oscillospirales > Oscillospiraceae > CAJFPI01. The sequence continues at coordinate 11,261 of CALXDB010000062.1, read as the reverse complement.
TTGCCGCTGTCGGCGTCGGCGTTGGAGAAGAGGGCCACATGGCTGAGGTAGTGCTCCAGGGTGGCCTCCTCGCCGCAGGTGGTCTCGTACTCATAGATGGACTGGCGCAGCTCCGCCAGGTTGTCCAGCCGCTCCTGGCTGCCCTCGGTGCGGAGCATCTTCTCATAGCCGCTCTTGTCCAGCAGGTCCGCCAGAAGCTCCGACACCGGCCGGACAGCGGCCTCGGCGGAATACCGGTCGATGAGCTCCACAAAGGCCCGGGCCCGGGTACCCTTCAGCAGCTCCTCGTCCAGGTTCTGCCGCAGGGCCTCGAAGAGGGAGCACCGCTTCTCCGCGGCGTAGGCCCGGAGGAGGGCCATCCGCCGCTCCCCCAGGTTCCGCCGGGGGAGGTTGGCGACGCGGAGGAAGGACAGGTCGTCCTGGTAGGCCGCCATGCGGAGGTAGCTGAGGGCGTCCTTGATCTCCCGGCGGTCGAAGAACTGGGCCCCGCTGTAGATGGCGTAGGGAATCTTGGCGCGCAGGAACACCTCCTCGATGGTGCGGGTGAGGTAGTGGGCCCGGTAGAGAACGGTGACGTCCCGGTAGGGGACGCCGCCGCCGTGGAGGGCCTGGATCTCCGCGGCCATCCACTCCGCCTCCTGCCGGTCGGTGCGGGCGTGGTGGACCACCACCGGTTCCCCGTTTGGCAGTACCGGCCGGAGGTCCTTGGGGATGCGGCGGCGGTTTTTGGCGATGAGGGAGTTCACCGCCGCCAGGATCTGGGGGGTGGAGCGGTAGTTTGCCGTCATCATCACCGTCTCCGTGCCGGGGAAAGCCTGGTCGAACTGGAGGAGGTACCGCACGTCGGCCCCCCGCCAGGTGTAGATGGTCTGGTCCGGGTCCCCCACGATGAAGAGGTTCTTGTGGTAGCCGCAGAGCACCGTCATCAGCTGGTACTGGAGCTGGTCGATGTCCTGGAACTCGTCGATCATGATGTACTCCAGCCGCTTCTGCCACTTCAGGCGGATGGCTTCCTCCTGCCGGAAGATGCAGAGGGTAAATTTGATGAGGTCGTTGTAGTCCAGGCCGAAGCACTTCTTCTCCTGGTAGAGGTAGCCGTAGAAGATGATGTCGTCGGGCTCGATGGCCGCCAGATACTTCTCCCGCAGCTGGTCCGGGGACATGGCGATCATATCGAGGTAGTATTCCGGCTCCTTGAAGAGCTTGCGGACCTCGATCATGTCCCGGGCCTGGGAGAAGGTCCGGTGCCGCAGGGTGAGGCCCCGCTCCTCATAGATGAGCTTCAGCATGGCGTCGATGTCGGCGTTGTCCAGCACCAGGAAGCTTTTGGGGTACTGGACGGCGTGGCTGTCCTCCTGGAGGACGGTGACGCAGAAGCTGTGGAAGGTACAGACATAGCCGGTGTCGTTGTCGCCGGTGAGGGCGTGAATCCGCTGGCGCATCTCGTTGGCGGATTTGTTGGTGAAGGTGACGCAGAGGATATTTCCCGGCAGGATGCCCGCCTCGTTGACCAGATAGGCGAACCGCCGGGACAGGGCCCGGGTCTTGCCGGAGCCCGCCCCGGCCACCACCCGGACATACCCCTCGGTGGCGGTGACGGCCCGGCGCTGGGCCTCGTTGAGGCCCTGGAGAGGATCGGACATGGGGAAACTCCTTTCAGACAGTCAAAGGATGAGGACGCTGCCGGTGGAGAGGGCATGGAGGCGGTCCCCCATGCGGTCCTTCAAGAAGCGGTAGGCGGCCTCGCCGGTGCAGTGGCAGGTGTAGAACACCGCCCCGGAATCCAGCAGCCGCCGGGCGGCGTCCTCCAGGAGGGCCTGGTGGGCCTCCAGCCGGAGGTCCAGATGCTTGAAGTGGAAGCCGCCCACCACCACGTCCGGCCTCAGCCAGCGGACGATGTTCAAGATCCCCCGGTGGGAGCAGCCGCTGAAAACGATGCGGCGGCCTCCCTCCTCGGCGATCAGATACTGCTCGTGGCGGAAGTCCTCCGGCAAGAGCTGCCCCTTCTGGCGGGTATAGAGCCCGGCGGGGTCCACAGGGACCGCCGGGGCGGCCCCGGCGCAGGGGGCGAGGGTCAGGCCGTCCCCCAGGTCGGTCTCTCCGCCCGTGAAGCGGAGGCGGCCGCAGTCTCTCAGGGCGGGGTCGAGGCCGATGTCCCGCTCCGGCCCCGAGAGGTGGGGCTCGAAGGCGTAGGGGCTCAGGTACACCGGGGCGGCGGCGTTTTGCCGCAGGAACTCCGCCAGGCCGCCGCCGTGGTCGTAGTGGCCGTGGGACAGCACCGCCGTATCCACGGCGCCGAGGTCCGCCCCCAGCCGCGCCGCGTTCCGGGCGAAGGCGGCGGACTGGCCCATGTCGAAGAGGAGGCGGCGGTCCCCGGTCTCCACATAGAGGCTGAGGCCGTGCTCCGACTCCAGCTCCGGGGCGAGGGCGGTATTCTCCACCAGTGTGACGATCCGCATGGCGGGTCCCCCCTTTCCGTTTTTCCCATTATACCTCCCCCCGGGCCGTTGGCGCAACCGCTTTTCCTTCAGGAACAGAAAGGGCCCGCCGCAGGCTCTTTCCCCCGCGGCGGGCTCGATCCATTAACGGTCGTCTATATTTCCAGGTTCTGCGCCAGGCCGATGCCGAAGGCCCCCAGCCCCGTGTGGCAGGCGATCACCAGGGACAGCACGTCCGCCGTCACCGGATGGTCCGGAAAGGCGGCCTGCACCGTCTGCCGCCAGGCCTCCCCCTCCTCCGGGGTGCCCACATAGGCCACATACAGCGACACCGGCTTTCCCGCAAAGTCCGTCTCCAGATCCTGCCGCAGGGACGCGATCAGCTTCTGCTCCATCTGCCTGCGGCCCCGGACCTTGGCGTGCATATCAATGCCGCCCTCCCACAGCCGCAGCACCGGCTTGATCTGCAGAGCCGTACCCACGGCCGCCGCCGCCGGGGAGATCCGCCCCCCCTTCCGCAGCTGCTTGAGGGAGTCCACCCCCAGATAGATCCGATGCTCCAGGGCGTGGGCCTCCAGGATCTCCTTGATCTCCGCCGCCCGCACGCCACGGTCCCGCAGGGCTACCGCCTCCAGCACCGACTGCTTCTGCAGCAGGGAGATCCGCTTGTTGTCCGCCACCTGGACCCGGCCGCCGTACTCCTCCGCCAAAGCCACAGCGCTCATGCAGGAGCCGCTGAGGCTGCTGGTCATGGGAATATACACCAGCTCGTCATAGGCCTGCAGCACCTGATCCCACAGCTCCTGCAGCTCCCCCGGCGCGGGCTGGGAGGTGGACACCTCCGCCCCCGCCTCCAGATACCGGAAAAACCGCTCCGCCGTCAGGGATACCCCCTCGTAATACGTCGTCCCGTCGATGGTGAAGGGCATAGGGACCACATAGACCCCCAGCGCCTCCCCCATCGCCGGCAGAATCCCGCTGTTGCTGTCCGTCACCACTGCTGTTCGTGCCATAGCTCTTCCACCGTTTCCCTTTCCGGCTCATGTCCTTTTCTCACATCAGATACTATACCCGAATCCAGGTCAAGGGAAAATAGGCAATTTAAGTAAATGCTCAATTTTCATACAACTGTCTGAAAATTGTGGATCAGCGCCAGCTTCGCCCGCCGGGGCAGGGCCTTGATCTCCCGTTCCCGGCCCATAGCCTTCTCCCGGGAGGAGAACCGCTCCGCGTACCGGAGGACCACCGGCCGCCGGGAGCGGGTGTATTTTGCCCCCTTCCCCGCGTTGTGGACCGCCAGGCGGCGGACAAGATCCGTGGTCCAGCCGGTGTACAGCGTCCCGTCGGCACAGGCCAAAATATAGGTGTAATACATCGCCATCCCTCCGCCGGTCTATCTTACCATGCCTTCCGCCGCCCCGCCAGTTTTTTCTTTACTTTTTCTTTTTTCTTCTGTTATACTACGTTATATCCCATGAAATCCCATCTTCAGGAGCTGATTTTCTTGATTCTGGCAAAGCACCGCGTACAAGACGCCCTATTGGCCGCCATGGCCCTCTTCTGCGCCGCCGCCCTGACCCTGTCCGCCGCCGGGAGCCTGCTGCCCGCCGCCCTGGACGCCCTCCCCACCGGAACTGTCGGTCCCCTGGTCCTGTGGGAGAACATCCCCGACTACGACGATTACGCCCTCATCTCTCACGGCGTGGGAGCCCTCAACGGCAGGACCCGGGTGGCCGCCAGGGAGTCCTTCCTCTACAACTACCGCCTGGGCTACCGGGTCTTCGAGTGCGACTTCGTCCTCACCTCCGACGGCTACGCCGTTTTGCGCCACGACTGGCTGGGGGGCATGCAGGAGGGCGTGGACGAGGACCATATCCCCACCAAGGCGGAATTCTCCCAGATCCCTATCCTGGACCAATATACCCCCCTCACCTTTGAGGACCTGATGGAGCTGATGGTCCGCTTCCCGGAAATCTGGATCGTCACCGACTTCAAAGACACCGACGACGCCTCCGTCACCGCCCTGTTCACCGCCCTGGTAGAGGAGGCTCAGGCCCTGGGACGCCCGGACCTTCTGCGGCGGATGGTGGTACAGCTGTACACCCCGGAGATGTACCACACCGTGGAGGCGGTCCACCACTTCCAGCACTATATGCTCACTCTCTACCAAACAGAGTTCTACGGGGAGGCGGATATTCTGGAGCGATATGTCAGCGAGGCGGCGGCCTTGGGCATCTACGACATCGTCATGTGGAGCTTCCTCTACGACGAGTCCTTCCTCCCCATTCTGGAGAAATACGGCTCCCGGGTGTACGTCCACTCCCTCTCCGACCCCGCCGCCGCCCAGGATCTTCTGGACCGGGGGGTCTACGGCATCTACGCCGACGGCATCGACCCCGCCGCCGTCCGCCGCTGAGCCCCCGCCGATCCCAAAGCCCTCCGGCTTTGGGATTTGCTTTTTGCGGGGAAAATTGCTATAATAAATTGATTATCGTTTTGCACCGGCGGTCCCGCCGCCGGCAGTGTATAAAGGAGGCCTTGTGATGGAGCTGTTTGAGAAGACCCTGGACCAGATCAGCAAGTTTGAGGGACGTGTGATCCACGTCCATGTGGATACGGTGGAGCTGCCCAACGGCCGCACCTCCACCCGGGAGATCGTCAACCACCCCGGCGGCGTGGGTATCCTGGCTTTGGACCAGGACAACAACGTCCTGGTGGTCCGCCAGTTCCGCTACGCCTTCGGCCGCATTCTGCTGGAGATCCCCGCCGGAAAGCTGGAGCGGGGGGAGGACCCCTATGAGGCCGCCATGCGGGAGCTGAAGGAGGAGACCGGCGCTTCCTGCGAAAAGCTCATTTCTTTGGGGGAGCTCTACCCCACCCCCGGCTACTGCGACGAGATCATCCGTCTGTATCTCGCCCGGGACCTCTCCTGGGGCGACATGCATCTGGACGACGACGAGTTCCTCACGGTGGGCCGTGTCCCCTTCCAGGAGATGGTAGACCGGATCCTGGCCGGGGAGATCCGGGACGCCAAAACCTGCGCGGCCGTTTTGAAGGCCAAGCTGCTGCTGGACCTGTAAAGGAGGCGCCATGGACAAGAAAACGGTGCTGATCGTGGAGGATGAGAAAAACATTGTGGACATCCTCCGCTTCAACCTCCAGCGGGAGGGCTATGAGACTCTGGAGGCCTATGACGGGGAGACCGGGCTGCGCCTGGCCATGGAGAAGAACCCCGATATCCTTCTTCTGGATGTAATGCTGCCGAAGCTGAACGGTTTTGACGTGTGCCGCACCCTGCGGGAGCGGGGCAACAACCTGCCGGTTTTGATCCTCACCGCCCGGGAGGAGGAAGCCGACAAGGTGCTGGGTCTGGAGATCGGAGCCGACGACTATATCACCAAGCCCTTCTCCATGCGGGAGCTGATGGCCCGGGTGAAGGCCAACATCCGCCGCACCTCCATGAAGATGGACGCTGCCGCCAGCACTATGGACACCGGCAGCGGTCTGGTGGTAAACACCGAGACCTATCAGGTGACCAAGGGCGGCAAGGTGGTGGACCTCACCCAGCGGGAATATGAGCTTTTGACCTTCCTGGCCAGCCACCCCGGCAAGGTGTACAGCCGCATCGACCTGATGGAGCAGGTGTGGAACTACGGCTATGTGGGAGATGACGTGCGCACCGTAGATGTGACGGTACGTCGTCTGCGGGAGAAGATCGAGGACGACCCCGCCTCCCCCGCCTACATCCTCACCCGCCGGGGCGTGGGCTACTATTTCGCAGACCAGGCCTGAAGGGTCTGGAAGAGAGGAGTTTGCCATGTTTCGCAGCCTCCATATCAAGCTGATGCTCATCATGCTGCTGCTGATCACCTCCCTCATGACCATCGTGGGAGCCTTCCTCATGACCAGCGTCACCAGCTTCTATGTGGACGAGTTCTACCAGCAGATGGCGAATATCTTCGGAGCTGACAACGAATCCTTTCTCAACAATCTCCGCTTCGAGGCCGCCCAGGAGGACGGCCTGGAGCAGGTCCGGGGCATCATCGAGGGGAACGCCGGCGCTCTGGGCATCGACTATCTCACCCGCAACTACTATATTCTGGACGGCGTCACCGGGGAGTGCCTCGCCGGCTCCGACGAGGAGGGCGGCAAAAACCTCTCCGTCACCACCAACATTCTGGCCGCCCGCAACGGCCAGGTGGGAGACAGCAGCGATATCACCGCCAGCTATATGGATCTGGCCTACCCCATCCAGGGGGGCAGCAACTTTTTCATCATCTATATCTATGACAACCGGGAGACGGTGAGCCAGCTCAACAGCCAGCTCTTCCTCATCATCGTCCAGGCCCTGCTGGTGGGCCTGCTCATCTCCGTCCTTCTCAGCTTCCTCCTCAGCAAGACCATGATTAACCCCATCGAGAAGCTCACCGAGGGAGCTGAGCGGGTGGCCGCCGGGGATTTCGGCAACGCCATCCAGGTGGAGTCCAGCGACGAGATCGGCGTACTCACCACTACCTTCAACGAGATGGCCGCCGTGCTGGAGGATACCCTCCACACCGTGGAGAACGAGCGCAACAAGCTGGACACCCTCTTCCTCCACATGACCGACGGCGTGGTGGCCTTCGCCGGCGACGGTTCCATCGTCCACTGCAACCCCGCCGCCAGCGACATGCTGGAAAACGACGTGGAGATCATGGACTACCAGAGTCTCTTCGGCGCCCTCTACCCCCTCTCGGAGCTGGTGCAGCTCCAGCGGCCCAACTACAAGGAGGCGGAGCTCCACATCCACGGCAAGTTCCTGGAGGTCTATTTCGCCCCCTTCGCCCAGGAGGGGGGGCCGGGAGTCCTCACCGTGCTCCACGACGTCACCGCTCAGCGGAAAAATGAGGAGATGCGCAAGGAGTTCGTGGCCAACGTGTCCCACGAGCTGCGCACCCCCCTCACCAACGTCCGCAGCTATGCCGAGACCCTCCGGGACAGCGACGATATCCCCCGGGACACCGCCAACAGCTTTCTGGACATCATCATCGGCGAGACCGACCGCATGACCCACATCGTCCAGGATCTCCTCACCCTCAGCCGGCTGGAGTCCGGCCGGGCGGACCTGAAGATGACCCGCTTCCACTTCGGCGACGCCATCGAGAGCGTGTGCCGGGCGGTGGATCTGGAGGCCCAGCGCCACCGGCACGCCCTCCGCCGGGAGTTCGCGTCCCAGGATCTGCCCATGATCAGCGGCGACCGGGACCGGTTGGAGCAGGTGATGATGAACGTCATCGGCAACGCCATCAAGTACACCCCCGACGGCGGCGAGATCCGGGTCAGCGCCGGCGCCGGCGGCGGCAAGGTTTGGATGGAGGTGGCCGACAACGGCATCGGCATCCCCAAGAGCGACTGGAACCGGATCTTCGACCGGTTCTACCGGGTGGACAAGGCCCGCAGCCGGGAGAGCGGCGGCACAGGTCTGGGGCTCTCCATCGCCCGGGAGATCGTGCAGCGCCACGGCGGCGCCATCGGTCTGACGGAGCACCAGGGTCCCGGCACCACTGTGCGGATCGTGCTGCCCATCCGTCAGGACGGGCGCCCGGAGGAGGACAGCCATGGGGCGTAAACATATCCGTCTGCGGCAGAATCTGGCCATCGGTGCTCTCAGCCTCACCGCCCTGGCCCTGCTGGGCCAGGTGGTCTCCTTCGAGATGGGGCTGGACGGCACTCTCTCCGCCCTCTCCGCCCAGTTCAGCGATACCATGTCTCCCGGCCCCTCCGACAGCGCCCACATTACCGATTTGTCCACCCTCTCCGCCCCTATGAATCTGATGGTCACCGGGGAGTACGGCCGCTACGGCGGCGCTCTGGTCTCCTCCGGTACCGCCGGGGTAGACGACACCCTGACCCTCCTGCGGGAGGCCCTGGGCTCCGCCAGCGGCGGTACCACCCTCTCCGCCGAGCTTTTTCAGGAGCTGGTGTCCCAGCGGAGCGTCTTTTTCGACCTTCTTCTGCCGGTGCCGGTATCTGTGCTGTCCGGGAGGCTCCAGGCGGACTTCGATCCCGGCGGCAGCGTCCGCTACTGCCTCATCGCCGACGACGGCGCCGCCCCTGTGAGTCTCTATCTGTGGGACGGACAGGGGGCTATCCGCCGGTTTGACACCGCTTTGGACCGGACCGCCCTGACCCAGGTGGTCAGCGCCTTTGAAACCAACGACGCCCTTTTTGCCTTTGAGGCTGGGGAGACCTATGCCGCCCTGGCCCCCTATACTCTCATCACCAGCCAGCGCCTCCAGGTCCCCCTCCTTCAGGCCGCCTCGCCGGTGGGCACCCAGGCCACCGACGACCTGCTGGCCCTGCTGGACTTCAACCCCCACACCAATTCCCGCTATCCCCTCTCCAACGGTACGGAGATGGTGGTGGAATACCCGCGGTCCTTGGGAGTCCAGACCGACGGCACCGTCTTCTACACCGGCGGCACCGAGCCGGTGAGCGCCCTTTATCAGGTGGCCGCGGAGAACGGAAAGGCTCCCACCCAGGCGGAGGCGGTCCTGGCCGCCCTGCAGCTGGCGGAGTCTCTGCTGTCCTATGCGGAGATGGACGCCGGGTCCCTGTGGTTTTCGGGCATCACCGAGACTGACGGCGGCCTCGTGGTGACCCTGGACTATCTGGTCAACGGCATTCCCGTCTACTTTGCCGACGGCGAGAGCGCCGTATCCGTGGAGATCACCGGAACCACCATCACTGCCTTCCACTGCCGGTTTCGGCAGTATACCTCCCAGGAGTCCCTCTATCCCCTGCTGCCTATGACCCAGGCAGTGGCCATGGCCTCCGCCTATGAGGGGGGCTTCCTGACTGCGGGATATGTGGATCAGGGCAGCGACCAGCTGCAGCCGTCCTGGCTGATACGGGAATAAGAAAGGAGCTGCCCGCTTGGAAACCTACCGGCTGAAGAACATCGTCATTCTGATCCTTCTGCTGCTGAACCTTTTCCTTCTGGGCCTTACCGTCCATCTCCGCCTTCAGCAGCGCCACACCGCCCAGACGCTGGCGCAGCAGCTGACGCGTCTCTATGAGAACAGCGGCATCTCCCTGCCGGAGGACCTGGACGTTGGGGCCGCCGCTCTCACCCCTATGACCGCCTCCCGCAGTCTGGATGATGAGGCCGCCCTGGCGGCCTACCTGCTGGGCCGCCAGGTGGACGGCGAGGACCAGGGCGGCGGTATCTACACCTACACCGGCGATGGGGGTGCCGTGCAGTTCCGCAGCAGCGGCGCCTTCGACTATGCCCCCGCGCTTCCGGCCGCTCTGGGCGATCCGGAGACCTTCTGGGAAGGATTTTTGGAGACCTTCGGCTACCGCTCCCTGTCCTCCTCCTTCTCCGGCGGGAGCGGCACCTTCTTGGGTGTGCGCCAGGTGGAAGGCAGCGATGTGTACAACTGCACCGTCTCCTTCCATTTTTCCAAGGGGCAGCTTATCTCCGCTTCCGGTACCTGGCTCTCCACCGCCGGCACCACCGCCCTCTCTCAGCCCGCTTTCACCGCCGCCGACGCTCTGGACCGCTTTCTCAGCTACCGCAGCCAGTCCGGCGCGGTGTGCAACGCCGTTCTCTCCGTTCAGCGCGTCTACGCCCTTCAAACTCCCAGCCCCAGCACCCTCCAGCTGACCCCCCAGTGGCAGGTGGAGACGGACACCTACTGTTATTATGTAGACTGCATCACCGGAGAGGTCCTGCGGGCATGACCGTACTTTTCCCAAAAATGCACCAATTCTCCGAAAAAATCACGGCCCGTTTTTTTCATTTGATTATTGATTTTGCGGGAATATTTGATATACTATCTTTGGCATAATTCCAGATTATGTCTCCCTCCTTCCTGCGGGAAGGATGTATGTTGCCGTTTTCTCAGGACAGACTGACTGTGTGGAGTTTGTCCTGCTTGGATGATATAAGGAGCGTGTTCTTTTGACAAAGTATATTGTGGAGGGCGGAAACCCTCTCTTCGGCGAGGTCCATATCAGCGGCGCCAAAAACGCCGCCGTGGCCATCATCCCCGCCGCTTTGATGGTGGATGGTGTATGCCGCATCGAGAATATCCCCCAGATCAGCGACGTGACCCTGCTCTTGTCCATTCTCCAGGACATGGGCGCCAACATCCGTTTTCTCAACAAAAACACGGTGGAGATCGACTGTTCCTCCGCCCACAACGCCCGGGTGCCCTATGATTCCGCCCGCCGCTGCCGGGCCAGCTACTACCTCATCGGCGCGCTGCTGGGCCGGTTCGGCCTGGCCGATGTGGCCCTGCCCGGCGGCTGCGACTTCGGCGGCACCCGCCCCATCGACCAGCATCTGAAGGGCTTCAACGCTCTGGGGGCCCATGTGGAGGTCCAGAGCGGCTTCATCAACGCCCGGGCCGGGGAGACCGGCCGCCTCAAGGGGGCCAATATCTTTCTGGACAAGGTCTCCGTGGGAGCTACCATCAACATCATGCTGGCCGCCGCTCTGGCGGAGGGCAGCACCGTCATTGAAAACGTGGCCAAGGAGCCCCACATCGTGGACGTGGCCAACTTCCTCAACTCCATGGGCGCCAACATCCGGGGCGCCGGCACTGATATCATCAAGATCCGCGGCGTGGAGCGGCTCCACGGCGGGACCTACTCCATCATCCCCGACCAGATCGAGGCGGGCACCTACATGGCGGCAGTGGCCGCCTGCGGGGGCCAGATCAAGGTGTGCAACATTATTCCCAAGCACATGGACTGCATCACCGCCAAGCTCCTGGAGATGGGGGTGGAGGTGGAGGAGATCGAGGACAGCCTCCTGGTCCGCCGCATCGGCCCCCT
>CALXDB010000061.1 GCA_944386955.1 uncultured Oscillospiraceae bacterium | reverse complement strand
CGCGGGGGGGGGGGGCGCGGGGGACGACGGGGGTCGCGCCGGTGCGGCTTGCCTCGTCGGAGGGGTGCTTCTCCCGCAGCTGGAGGAAGGTGACGCCGCCCTCCAGCGCTTCCTCCACGGCGGTATAGAGAGATTTCTCTCCTAAGTGGTTCCGGTCTGTGACGGCGTAGAGCCGCAGTTGCTCCCTATTGCACTTCATACTTGGCTCCTTTCTCCAGCGCCTCGCCGGACAGGTGATAGACGGCGTCGATGAGATAGCTTCGGTAGGCCATGCTGCCGTCCAGGGGACCTATCCGCCGCCAGCCCAGCTCCCCGGCCAGCCCCATGGCGCAGACGGCGGCGGCCGCCGCTTCCAGGGGTGTCTCCGGATTGGCTCCCAGGAAGGCGGCGGTGAGGCCGGAGAGCTGGCAGCCGGTGCCGGTGATCCGGCCCATCTCCGGCCTGCCGTTTCGGATGACGAAGCAGCGGTCCCCATCGGTGACCAGATCTGCCGCCCCGGTGGCGATGAGGATGGTCCCCAGGGCCCGGGCGGCGGCCTTCAGATGAAAAACAATCTCCGGGAGGGGGGGCGCGTCCCCCTCGGCGTCCACCCCTCCGGCGGTGGTCAGATCCTCCGCCAGGGCCCGCAGCTCGGAGAGGTTCCCCCGGACTGCCGTGACGGGGAGAGTGTGGAGGAGGGTCAGGGCCGCCGCCCGGCGGAGGCGGCTGGCCCCCACGCCCACCGGGTCCAGTACGATGGGGCGGCCCAGCTGTCCGGCGGCCCTCCCGGCGGCCAGCATGGCCTCATAACGGGCGGAATTGAAAGTGCCCAGGTTCAGATGCACTGCGGCGGCGTGGGCGGCAATCTCCGCCGCCTCCCGGGGATCGTCGGCCATGACAGGCCGGGCCCCGCAGGCCAGCAGCAGATTGGCCACGTCGTTGGCGGTGACGTAGTTGGTGATGTTATGGACCAGAGGAGCCTGCTGCCGCACCCGATCGAGACGCGCCCCCAGCATCTCAGACGTGGGGCTGCAGACGGCGGAGGACGCCGGCCTGCTGCATGGCGGAGAGGGCCGCCCAGGCGATGAGGGACCCCACGCTGGTGGAGACGAAGAAGGGGAAGATGAAGGCGTACACCGCGGCGCTCTGGCCCATGACGTACACCGCGATGGGGTAGGCGGCGAGGCCTCCCAAAACGGCGGTGCCGAAGACCTCCGCCAGACAGGTGGGCAGCAGGCGGGGAAGCTTGGCGTAGACAAGGCCGCACAGCAGAGCCCCGCACATGCTGCCGGGGAAGGCCATGGGGGTGCCCAGGGAGAAGAGGTTGCGGAGAAGGCTGGCCACAAAGGCCACGGCCACGCCGTACCAGGGCCCCAGGAACACGGCGCACACCACGTTCACCATGTGCTGGATGGGGGCGCACTTGGACCCCAGGAAGGGAAAGGACAGGAGGCTGCCGGCCACCGCCACAGCCACCAGGACGCCGGACAGGGCCAGCTTTTGAACCGTATTGCGTTTCATGGAAAAAAGCTCCTTTTTCTTCAAATCTTACCGGCAGAATCTGCCGGGCCGGTCGAAGCTTGCTGGCTTCCTCTCACGCCGGAACACGGCTTCCCATCGCAGCTGCAGCCTGCGCGGCCCAGGGCGCTCCCCCTCTGCCGCGGCGCCTTCCGGCGCGGCTGCCCGGTCCTCCTCTCACAGTAAAATAAAAAAGCGGACGCGCCAACGCGCGTCCGCTTTTTTCCAAGCATCCATCCCTACGTTGGCATTACCCAAATCAGGTCATAAGGGTCGGAGTTGGATGACTCCCTCTCAGCCTGCTGCACAAGCTCCCCGAAAAAAGTATAGACTTCCCACTGGGATTTGTCAACAAAAATCGGCAGCCGGGCCCGGGAGCCCTCTCCGGCGCCGTTATTTTTCCGCAGAATGGGAAATACTACTTGACAAATACAATTCCTACAATATAATAGGAATTGAAATTCGGACAGGCGAGGTGAAGCACGTTGAAGGTATCCACAAAAAGCCGGTATGCCCTGTACCTGATGCTGGCGCTGGCGCTCCATGAGGACCAGAACCTGTCGGTGAAGACGGTGGCCGCCATGGAGGGCATCAGCGAGAAGTATCTGGAGCAGGTGATCCCCGTGTTGGTGCGGGAGGGCTATGTGAAGAGCGTGCGGGGCGCCAAAGGCGGCTATCACCTGACCAGACAGCCTGACGACTACACTGTCGGCATGATTTTGCGGACGGTGGAGGGGAGCATCGCCCCGGTGTCCTGCCTGGACGACACGGTGAACCAGTGCGCCAAGTGTAAGCAGTGCGTAACACTGGATTTGTGGGAGCAGGTGGACCGGGCCATTGCCAACGTAGTGGACCATGTGACTCTGGCGGACCTGGTGGACAAGCAGCGCCGTATTGACAGCCGCTGCCGTGCGGAGGGACAGTGCTCCGGAAATTCAGAATATCTCCTATCCCCAGATAGGAATACGTGAGAAAAGGAAGTGTCAAAATGTTTGTTTATGCGGACAACGCGGCTACCACGGCCATGAGCCCCGCGGCCCTGGAGGCCATGACCACGGCCCTGCGGGATGTGTACGGAAACCCCTCCAGCCTCCACCGGAAGGGCCAGGAGGCGGCGGACGCCCTGGCGGAGGCCCGGGCCACCATGGCCAAGTATCTTGGCGCCCAGCCCCGGGAGATCTATTTCACCGGCTGCGGTACCGAGGCGGACAATTGGGCCATCCGATTTGCCGCCCACGAGGGAGCGGCCAAGGGGAAGAAGCACCTGATCTCCACCCCCATTGAGCACCACGCCGTGCTCCACACCCTGGCGGTGCTGGAGAAGGAGGGGTTTGAGGTCACCTATCTGCCGGTGTATGACAACGGCGTGGTCCGGCCCGAGGATTTGGAAGCGGCCATCCGTCCTGACACCGCTCTGGTGACAGTGATGTATGCCAACAACGAGATCGGGTCCATTCAGCCCATTGCCCAGATCGGGGAGATCTGCCATAAGCACGGCGTTCTCTTCCACACCGACGCCGTCCAGGCGGCGGGCCATCTGCCCATCAACGTGGTGGAGCAGCACATCGACATGCTGAGCCTCTCCGGCCACAAGTTCCACGCCCCCAAGGGCATCGGCGCCCTGTACTGCCGCAAGGGGATCCCCCTGAAGCCCTTCATCGAGGGCGGCGCCCAGGAGCGGGGCAAGCGGGCGGGCACCGAGGCCCTGCCCAGCATCATCGCCATGTCTGTGGCCTTCCGGGAGGCCTGCGAGCACATGGAGGAGAACGCCAAAAAGGTCAGCGCCATGCGGGACCGGCTTATCGAGGGCCTCAGCAAGATCCCCTATTCCCGCCTCACCGGCGACCCGGTGAACCGGCTGCCGGGCATGGTCAGCTTCTGCTTTGAAGGCATCGAGGGGGAGAGCCTCCTCCTCCGCCTGGATCTGGCGGGGATCTGCGCCAGCTCCGGCAGCGCCTGCACCAGCGGGTCTCTGGACCCCAGCCATGTGCTGCTGGCCATCGGCCTGCCCCATGAGATCGCCCACGGCTCTCTGCGGCTGAGCCTGTGTGAATATAACACCGAGGAGCAGGTGGACTACATCCTCTCTGAGGTGCCCCAGGTGGTGCGGACCCTCCGGGAGATGAGCCCTGTGTGGGCCCACATGATGGAGACTCGGGAGAATCCCTACAAGGACTGAGAAACAGAAAGGATGTGTGTCAAGTATGGCAATGGGATATAGTGATAAGGTGATGGAGCATTTTGCGCATCCCCACAATGTGGGCGTCATTGAGGACGCCAACGGCGTGGGCGAGGTGGGCAACGCCAAGTGCGGCGATATTATGAAGATGTATCTGAAGATCGAGGACGGCGTCATTCAGGACGCCAAGTTCCAGACCTTCGGCTGCGCTTCCGCTATTGCCACCAGCTCCATCGCCACAGATCTCATCAAGGGTCAGCCCATCGATGAGGCCCTGAAGCTGACCAACCAGGCGGTGGTGGAGGCCCTGGACGGCCTGCCCGCCGTGAAGGTCCACTGCTCCGTGCTGGCGGAGCAGGCCATCAAGGCGGCGGTGGCCAACTACTATGAGCGGCTGGGCCAGCCCTGCGATGTGAGCAAGTGCGCCGCCTGCGAGGGCGGCTGCTGCGGCCACGACCACGGGGCCGAGGAGGAGTAAAGAAAGGGTCTCCCCGAAAATGGGCTTTTCTTTAAAAACGGCATTGATGAAGTGAAAGAGAGAACCGCAGGGCAAAGCCCTGCGGTTCTCTTGCTGTCTCTCTAGGTCCCGATCACGGGGGGCGGGAAAAGCTGCCTGCAAAGGCCTGGGCCCATGCTCCGCCATGCCGGGCGGCTGTTCCGGCTTTCCCGGGCTGTGGGCAGCATATGGCTGCGGTCACCCCTCAAACACTGTCGAGCCGCTGTCGCCCAGAAGTCTGATGCCCTCTGTCAGCGTGAGACCTGTGCTGCTGTCCGCGAGGAAAACGCCGGTGCTGCCGGGGAGCTGCACATAGGTATTGCCTGCAAAAACGCGGCTGTATTCCTCGGAATACCGGTCCATCAGAATCAACGCCCCTGTGGAGAAGGCGAAGGTATTGTTCCGAACCTGGACGGTACCGTCGTGGGCGCAGGGGCCGCCCTGGAGAACGATTGCATCGCAGAACAACTCCTCCCAGGCACTGTTGAACCAGTTGTTTTTCCCGGAGTCCAGCACCAGATTGTCCTCCACTGCCATATTCCGGAAGATGTGGCCCTCCACCGCCTCCTCATCCCAGTTGCACAGAAGGATGGCCTGGGTACATTGCTCTATGAGGTTGCCGGAGATGGTGCAGTCCGCCATGGCGGGGCAGTTCTCAAACAGCTCCAGGGCGATGCCCTCCTGGAAGGTGTGGTGGACATAGTTGTTCCGGACGGTGATGCCGCTGCCATTGAAGGCCATGCCGCCCCCGTTGCAGCCCATGGAGCCGCAGTTGTAGGAGATGTGGTCGTCGGAGCCGGAGGCGGGCCTGTATCCGGTGACATTGCCTCCCATGAAGCCTACTTCCATGTTTTGGATGACGCTGCGGTTGCCGGTAGGCACGCCGTCGGCGCTGCCGCTGACAAAGGTCATGGAGGAGAAGAGGATGCACAGGTTGTCGTACACCTGCTCATCGGCAAAGCCGTCCACCAGGGGGAAGGGCTGGATGAACTCGATGCTGTCGTAGAGCTCCCCAGGGTTCCCTGCATCGCAGCGGAAGTACAGCGTACCCGTCACATAGTCGTAGCGTTCCTCCGACTCATTCCAGATGTGGAAGATGCGGTCGTTGTAGAGGCCCTGCCGCCCCTGGGGATAGCGCAGGTCCGGGAAGCAGTACAGATCGGGCAGATGCTCCTCTACCGAGTAGACGGTCCCCTCTTCCAGGGGCCAGTAGTTCTCGTCCACTACCAGATATTCCGTGCCGTTCCAGTAGGCCTTGTCCCGGTTCGCCACGATCTCCTCATTCAGCACGATGCCGGCCACCTCGGACATCTCCCTGTGGAAGACCCAGATCTTTTTTCCATCCGCCCCCTCATAGACGAGAGACCACTTCTCTCTGCCGGCGCCGTTTTCCAGGGAGCCCAGAAACCGGGGCTTTGCGCCCTCTCCGTAGGCGGAGAAGGTGACCCCCTCTGTCCACACGGCGGAGGCGGGCAGACTGGCTCCCCTCCACACGCTGCCCCGATCAAAGAACACCGCGTCGCCGTACTGAAGCGCCACGGTATCCAGAGCTGCCGGAGTGGCAAAGGCGGTCTCCGGTGTAAGACCGTCATTTTCGTCGCTGCCGCCGTTGGAAATATAGTAGGCTGTGCCGGTATAAGTTTCGCCCTTGATGAAGGCATCACTTTTAACGATGGCGGTCTCACTGTTTCGGATGGCTTCCCGGCGCTCCTCCGCCCGGGTCAGGATCGCCTGCACCTCCGGCGCGGCGAGGAACGCCTCGTCCCGGGCCTCTATGGCAGGCGCGGCGCAGTTCTCCTCCGACTCATACAGACGAAGGACGGCCAGTGCCGCCTCCTCTGCGGTGAAGGGCTGCTCCAGCCGCAGATCCCCGGTCTCGTCAAACTCCAGCAGAGGAAGACCGGACACCAGGGAGATCCGCCGCTGGGAGAAGTCGTAGGCCGGGCCCACATGGTTGTTGTCCGCGCATCCGTCCCCCAGATCGATAGGGGTATCCCAGGCGAAGAGGGGATAGTCCATGGTGGCCACTTCCCACACCCGGCCGGCGTATTCCCCGAAACCATCTCCGGCCGACGCGTTGAAGGTGGCCAGGTCCATGGCCTTCGCCCCGAACAGCAGCGCCACCATGCCGCCGTCCCGCCGCATCGCCTCCTCCGGCGCGCCGGCGGTCTCCTCCTCCCAGGCGGGCAGTCTGCTCTCGTCATACAAAGAGATCGCCTTCCCCAGCATGGCACAAAACTCCTCCCAGGTGACGGCGGCGCTTCCGTCCGTCCCATCCTCCGGCACAAAGCCGTACCATACGGCCCGCTCCAGTTCATCCGTGGGCATGGCCCCGCCTGCGGACAGATCCTCCGCCGAGGAGGCGTTCATTTCCGCTCCTCCCCCGCAGGCCGCGAGAGCAATGAGCATACAGCCCGCCAATAGCAGTGCTGCCAGTTTTTTCATCGTCGTATCCTTCCTTTCCCCTGCTCCGGCACAGAGGCTGGAGCTCTTTTTGCGGCGAAAAAATTCCGCAAAAGCGGACAGACCGGCCTGCTTTTGCGGAATTGGACCTGTGATAACAAAATTTACTTCAGCTGGGAACCGCTCAGCCACAGAGCGGCGGTCTCTGCGTCAAACAAGTCCTCCGGCGCGGTGAGGAAGATGCTGCCGAAGGAGTCCTCCCCCTGAAGCAGCACATAGTAGCAGATCTGTCCGTCCTCCTGGGTAAACTGGGCGGCGTAGTTTCCGTAGTCGTCATAGGCAAACACCGTTCCCTCGGGCACGGAGTCCTTCACCCCCTGGCGGGTGGCATACTCCTCCAGATCGGCAGGCAGAGAAGCTCCGGAGATCTCGTAGGCGTCCGCGCCAAACCGGTTGGCCTGGATATAGTACGCATCCTTTTCAAAAGTGGCGTACTTCATGGGCAGGGGCTCGGCAATGGAACCGGCGTCCTGCTGAAAGCCCTCGGGCAGCTGGAAGGTGCCCAGACCATCCACCGTATACTCTGCCAGGGTCTCCTGCTCCTCCTGAGAAGTGATGCCGCCTTGGTCCGAATCAGCCGTTTCGTTGGGACCGCTGCCCCCCGATTCGTCCTGATTGCCGCAGGCACACAGCGCCAGCAGCAGGCACCCCGCAAGGCAAAGAGCAAGCCATCTGTTTCGGCTCATATCAGATCCTCCTTCATGGTCAGCCGCAGCTGAGATCTTCTCCAGCATACCATGTCCGAAGGAAAAAGTGGTGCGCAGACTGCATATTCTGCCGCTATTCAAACACGATCTCAAACGGCGCCTGTTCCAGCTGTTCCCGGGCCAGGGATAGATGCTGCCGGCTCAGGATCAGCCGCTCCAGCCAGGGGCAGTCCAACAGCGGAGTGAGGTCGGCGAGGGGGTTATCCTTCAGAATCAGCTCTGTCAAAACCGGCAGATCCGGCAGGAACGACAGCTCCCTAAGGCCGGTTTCCCCCAGATTCAGGGCTCTTAGGCTTGGAAAAGAGGCCAGCGCCTCAGGATTTACCAGCGTGCAGCCGCACAAATCCAGCTCCTGAAGCCTCTGAAGCGCCGTCAGCCGGGCCAAATCCACCCCCGAGGTGGAATAGAGCCGCAGCCGCTCCAAATCGGTAAGTCCCGCCAGCGTCTCTGCCGCTCCTTCCGGCATACTGCCGGTTACCAGCTGGGTAAGGTTGGGGCAGGATTCCAGCGGGGTATAGTCGTTCACCCAGGTGGTGCGCACATTGAGCGACTGAAGTTCACTTCCTGCAAACGCCTCTACCGAGGTGATCCCGGTGGCCTCCAGCGTCACCTCCCGCAGCTGGGGCAGTTCCGCCAGCACCTGTGCAGACCGAACCGGATTCTCGCCCAGGTCCAGCACCCGCAGGCTCGTCAGTCCGGATAGGGGACGGAGATCGGATACTTCATTCCCTGTCAGGCTGAGATATTCCAGAGGCAGTCCGGCCAGAGGGGACAGATCTGTGATCTGCTGGTAGTCCAGAATCAGCACCCGCAGGTTGGTACACTGGGCCAAAAGCTCCAGATCCTGGTCGCCGATGTCCCCATGGGTCCTCTCCTCCACATAGCAGTCGTGGGCCCAGCTGACCATCTCCTCATGTTCCCGCATGGTGCCTATCAGCTCCTCTCCGCACACCAGCAGCTGCTCCACCTCTCCCAGCCGCTCTGCGGGAATGGATGCCCCGGCCTCCAACCCCAGCTCCTGGCGAAGAGCATCCTCCAGCAGGGAGGATTTCGGCTGGGCCTCGGCGGTGCCCCACATGAAGCTGAGGAGAACCGCCGCGCAGGCCGCGCCTGCGGCAGCGGCGGCGCCCCAGCGCAGCAGTCGGCATTTCAGCGCCCGGTACACCGCACGGACGGAGGCGAAGCGGTCTTTGGGGTCGAAGGCGGTGCAGCGGCGGATTACCCTTCCCAGGCTTCCCGACTCCGCCTTCCTGGAAGGAGGATCAAAACTGCCGGTGCGCAGGAAGCGCATCAGGACTCCCAAACTGTACACATCGGAGCGCTGGTCTGTCTGCTGATAGCCAAACTGCTCCGGCGGCGCGGTGACCTGGGTGCCCAGAAATACCGTGTCGCCCTGCTGCTCGGGCCGGTAGCGGCGGGCGGCTCCCAGGTCGATGAGATGACACTGTCCTCTGGCGTCCACCACTACGTTCTGCGGCTTTACATCCCGGCAGATGACCGGGGGATCCTGATGGTGCAGATAGTCCAGCACCTGGCACAAGGACAGTGCCGCCGCACGGGTCTGAGCCGGCGAAAGGGGGCCCTGGGCCGTCACCTGTTCGTAGAGGCTGATTCCCTCTACATACTCCCGGATCAGGTATTCCCTTCCCTCCCACTCCAAATACGCCAGAGGCCGGGGGAGCTGCGGATGCCGCAGACGTCGGAGGAGATCGTATTCCTGCCGCAGCGCATCCTCCCGCCCGGCGGGCTGGAGCTTCAGCACCGCCGGCCAGCCGGCTGGATCTTCAACCAGGTATACCTGCCGCTCTCCGTCTTTCAGGCAGGACCGAGGCCGGTATTGGGCGCTCAGGCTGGGAGGCAGGGCCAGGTCGTCCAGCACCTGCTCCTGATACTCCCGCAAGAACTGCTCTCTTGCCGCCATATCAGCTCTCCTTGGCATAGAGGCTCCGCTCCGGAAGGGATGAGAGCAGCTCCTCCGCCTCCATCAGTCCCATGTTCTGGTTCAGGGCATAGATCACAGCGGCATCCCGCCGCACCTTCGGGTACAAGGCGCCGCATCCTCCTATCGCCAGCAGCCGCTGGGTATCCTTCAGCGACAGATGCACGGCAAGCGCCGTACGAAGCAGGATATCCCGTCCCGGCAATCGTTCGCCGCGGAGGATCTGATAGCCATAGGATTTGCTGACGTCTGCGGCTGCAATCCACTCCGCGGCCGATAGTCCCTCACGCTCCAACAGATCCCGCAGCATCTGTGCACATGTGGGATCTGTCTGCTCCCGGACGAAAAAGGCCTTGCCGCTCTCCCGCCCGCGTAGTTTTTGAAACAGCTTGCTTGTGGTTTCCAGCATGTACCGTTCTCCTCTCCATCACCGCGTTCAGCCTGCCACAGTGGACGGCCGAAGGGGAAAAGTGTTTGAAATCAGGAATTTGCATGGAACTGGATTTCCGTGGATCTCTGCAGATTCCGGTTTCCTTTGGCTGTGAGCGTATGGCGCCTGTGTTGTTTACCGGGAAGCGCAAAGAAACTCTGCGGATAAGATCCTCTGGACAAGACTTGTTTTCATTCTACCGTAAAAAAGGGAATTATACCAGAGGAAAGAAACCGCCTTTAGGGCTGGATGCGCAGAAAAAGAGAGGCTGTGCCGAGACACAGCCTCTCTTGCGGAGCAAAGATCGAACATATGAGATGGACGCGGAATTTGTTCCTATGAAACGCCGGAAAGCTGCGGCGGCGTTTTTTATCACAAAAGCCCCATATGGCTGAGCAGAGTGAAAAGGCCGCAGAGGGAGACGCAGGAGAGGCAGGTGGTCACCACGATGTTGGACACCGCCAGGTCCGCGTCGCCGCCGATCTGGCAGGTCATGTTAAAGGTAGTCACCGCCGCCGGCGCACCGAAGAGGCAGACGATCACCCCCAGCTGATAGCCGGTGAAGCCCAGCAGCACCGCAAGTGCCGCCGCAATGCCCGGCACCAGCAGGAGCTTGACAAAGCTGATGGCGATGAGCTTCCAGCGGTACTTCCGGATGAAGGCGAAGGTGAAGCAGCCCCCCATGAAGATCTGGGCCATGGGGTTGGCGGTCTTGGCGATGTCGGACAGGGCGTTCATCAGCGGCGTGGGGATGGGCACCGCCAGAAGCCCCAGAATCATGCCCAGCAGAGGCGCCACGAAGAGGGGATTGGTGAGGGCGGTGGTCAGGGCCTTCACCGGGGAGGAGCGGCCCTGCTTGGCCCGGTCGGCAAAGTAGCTGAGGACCAGGGCGGCGGAGAAGTTGTACACCGGGATCATAAAGCCGGTGAGCAGCGCCACCAGGGCGGCGCTCTCGTCCCCGAAGACCCGCAGGCACACGGCGGTGCCGTAGATGACGAAGTTGCCACGGAAGGTGGACTGGATCATCACCCCCCGCTCCTGGTCCCGCCGCACCAGCTTGGGCACCAGGAAAAAAGCCGCCGGCAGCGTCACCAGAGTGAGGACCATGCAGAACGCCATGGCCGAAACCTCCTCGGAGGCGATGCCGCCGCTGTTGTACATGTTGAGAAACACCGACACCGGCACCAGGAATTTGAAGCACAGGGCGTTGGCGATTTTCAGAAAATCCTGGGTGAAAAAGCCGATGCGGGTGAGAAAATACCCGAAGAAAATCAGAAGCAGCAGGGGGATCACCGCGTTGATGGTCAGCATCAGAATATCCAAGGACCGTTCTCCTCTCCCGTGGTCCGCCGCTCCGGCAGGCCGCAAATCATATCATTTTCTCTATTATAGGGAGAGAAATTCCATGCGTCAATGAAATTTGCCCCGTTTTTCCCGGCGGAAGGTGCTGAAAATCCAGGGGGAGATGACAGACAAGCTGAAGTTCCTACCTTATATAATATAAGGCGGAGAAGGGTCCCCGGAGGGGCGGAGGGTGTCTTGTCACACCGCCCAAAGTTTTTTCTGAAATTTTGTAAAAAACCGAGAAATAATGCTTGACATTTGGCGGGGCATCCTGTATTATAAATGAGCTTGCGTAAGGCATGCCTTGTCCGAGGCCTGCCGAACATACGCGAAAACTGCGATGATGCGGGAGATTGCGGGCCTGGCCCGGTAACTTTCGCGGAGTATGTCCGATAATCGGGCGGCTGAGGAGACCTTGTGCGCTGCGTAGATCGCCGAGCCATAGGGTGATACCGGCCTTTTTGCGCCGGTATTTCTTATGAGCGGGAATGATACGCACGGATAAGCGTATAAATTCTCTTCGCCGTACAGAGTAAGGTCAGGCAAGCTACTTTGTACAAAATATGGAGGAACAACCAAATGGCAAAAGAAATGATCCGCATTCGCCTGAAGGCCTACGACCACCAGGTCATCGATCAGTCCGCTGAGAAGATCGTCGAGACTGCCAAGCGCACCGGCGCCGCTGTGTCCGGCCCCATCCCCCTGCCCACCAAGAAGGAGGTCGTCACCATCCTTCGCGCCGTCCACAAGTACAAGGACAGCCGTGAGCAGTTCGAGCGCCGCACCCACAAGCGCCTCATCGACATCACCAACTCCACCCCCAAGACCGTGGAGGCCCTGATGGCCCTGGAGCTGCCCGCTGGTGTGGAGATTGAGATCAAGCTGTAAAGCGATCTCAGACTGAATTTGCTGTACCCATTCGTCCGCCGACTTGCGTGAGGCGGACGGGGTCATGTCGGCAGAGCAATGCCTCCCAATGGGCACCTATGTCGACCAATAACCTACAAGGAGGAACATACATTGAAAGCGATCATCGGTAAGAAAGTTGGCATGAGCCAGATCTTCGATGCCGACGGCAAGGTGATCCCGGTCACTGTCATCGAGGCCGGTCCCTGCGTCGTGGTGCAGAAGAAGACCGTTGAGAAGGACGGCTACAAGGCCGTGCAGCTGGGCTACGAGGACATCCCCGAGCGCAAGCTGACCAAGGGCGAGATGGGCCACCTGAACAAGGCCGGCGTGTCCCCCAAGAAGCACCTGAAGGAGTTTGATCTGGACGCTGAGCTGAACGTGGGCGACATCGTGAAGGCCGACACCTTCGCTGCCGGCGACCATGTGGACGTCACCGGCGTCAGCAAGGGCCACGGCTACGCCGGCGTCATCAAGCGCCACGGCGCCCACCGCCTGAAGGAGACCCACGGTACCGGCCCTGTCCACCGGCACGCCGGCTCCATGGGTTCCGGTACCGACCCCAGCCGCATCTTCAAGGGCAAGATCGGCGCCGGCCACATGGGCGTGGATCAGGTGACCATCATGAACCTGGATGTGGTGAAGGTGGATCCCGAACTGAACATGATCGTGGTCCGCGGCGCTGTCCCCGGCCCCAAGGGCGGCCTGGTGACCGTGCGCACCACCAAGAAGACCATCCTGGAGAAGAAGGGCGATGCTGCCGGCATCAGCGTCAACCCGCAGAAGGCTTCCGCCCGCGTCAATCCCCAGAAGGCCTCTGCGCGTAACAAATAAGGGAAAGGAGAGTGCTTAGAATGTCTACTGTGAACGTTTTGAACATGGCCGGCCAGAGCGTCGGCGA
>CALXDB010000060.1 GCA_944386955.1 uncultured Oscillospiraceae bacterium | reverse complement strand
CGTGTCCCGCGCCGATCACGGCGATATCATATTGTCCCGCGAAGAATGTGGTCATAAACGCTCTCTTTTCTTCGGTTGGTATAGAAAACTCTACCTTTCAGGATACGGCAAATCCCTGGGTAAATTCAAGATGTAATCCGCAGAAACATGATAAAACTCACATAATTTTATCAAATCTTCAATGGCATATCTCGCCCGCCGCTTTTCAAACTTCGATACGGCGGACTGCTGGCAGCCCAGCAGTTCCGCGATGGTCTGCTGACTGATGTCCCGGTCCACCCGCAAGGCGGTCAATTTGTCCACATAGTCCATTTGCTCTTCCCCACCTTATCGCTTTTTATCCGTCAATCCCAGGAAATAATCGGAGGATACACCGTAATACTTACATAGAGTCAGCAGATGGCGAATGGGCAGTTCATTCGCCCCTCGCTCGTACCGAGCGTACATGGTCTGAGAAGTTCCCAAAATCTCTGCCACGTCCCGCTGCTTCAGGTCTCGATCTTCCCGTAAATCCCGCATCCTCTGCTTATAGTCCAT
Organism: uncultured Oscillospiraceae bacterium; assembly: GCA_944386955.1. Lineage (GTDB taxonomy): Bacteria > Bacillota > Clostridia > Oscillospirales > Oscillospiraceae > CAJFPI01. Next base: position 12,658 of record CALXDB010000060.1, on the reverse strand, counting down.
TGCGCCCATCCCTTTCTTCCGTTGGTTGGGCTCATGGTAGCACAGTAAAGAATTTTACTATTGATTATAGTAAATATGTTTACTATAATGGGAGCGGGGGTGAAATTATGCGCAGAACAATCATGCCGAAAAGCGCGGTCACGGTCTGGATACCGGAGGAGTGGAAGGAACAGCTCACCGCCCTGGCGGCGGAGAGCGGGCGGACCCGGGCGGGGTATATCCGCCAGATTTTGCGGCGGTATCTCCAGTATCTGGAAACCAAGGATGACCCCGGCGGCCCCAGGGTGGACTGGGAGATTTGAGGGATACAGGGGAAAAACCCGGACGGGCACACTGCCCGTCCGGGTTTGTTCTCAGAAAAGGAAGGGGCGAACTTACTTGATGATCTCGCCTCTGGCCTTGCGCTCCTCGATCTCCTTGAGGGCGTCCTTGTGGCTCAGGTTCACGCGGCCCTTCTCGTCGATCTCGGTGACCTTGACCCACATCATGTCGCCGATGTTGCACACGTCCTCTACCTTCTCCACGCGCTTGTTGGCCAGCTTGGAGATGTGGACCAGGCCGTCCTTGCCGGGAGCCAGCTCCACGAAAGCGCCGAAGGTCATCAGACGGACCACGCGGCCGTAGTACAGCTGACCCACCTCGGGCACGAACACGATCTGGTCGATGGCGTGCTTGGCGGCGTCGCAGCTGGCAGCGTCGGGGGAGGCGATGCGGATGGTACCGTCGTCCTCGATGTCGATCTTGGCGCCGGTGTCGGCCACGATCTTCTGGATCACGCTGCCGCCCTTACCGATGACGTCGCGGATGTTGTCGGGATCAATGTGCATGGTGATCATCTTGGGAGCGTACTTGCTCACCTCGGCGCGAGGCTCAGAGATGCAGGGCAGCATGATCTGGTCCAGAATCTCGCAGCGGGCGTCGTAGGTGATCTCCAGAGCGTTCTGGATGATCTCCATGGTGAGGCCGTCGTTCTTCAGGTCCATCTGGATAGCGGTGATACCCTTCTTAGTGCCGCCCACCTTGAAGTCCATCTCGCCGTGGAAGTCCTCCACGCCCTGGATGTCGATGAAGGTGGTGAAGGAGCCGTCGTCGTCCTGAATGAGGCCGCAGGAGATGCCGGCCACAGGAGCCTTGATGGGCACGCCGGCGTCCATGAGGGCCAGAGTGGAGCCGCAGATGGAGCCCTGAGAGGTGGAGCCGTTGGAGCTCAGCACCTCGCTGACCACGCGGATGGCGTAGGGGAACTCCTCCTCGCTGGGCAGCACGGGCAGCAGGGCACGCTCGGCCAGAGCGCCGTGGCCGATCTCACGACGGCCGGGGCTGCGGGAAGGCTTGGCCTCACCCACGCTGTAGCCGGGGAAGTTGTAGTGGTGCATATACCGCTTGGTCTCCTCAGGCCAGATGGTATCCAGCTTCTGAGCGGCGGCAAGGGTGTCCAGGGTGCAGACGGAGAGGACCTGGGTCTGACCGCGGGTGAACAGGCCGGAGCCGTGAACCCGGGGCAGCACGCCCACCTCGGCAGCCAGAGGACGGATCTCGTTCTTGGCGCGGCCGTCCACACGGTGGCCTTCCAGCAGCCAGGCCTTCACGATCTTCTTCTGGAACTTGTAGGTGAACTCCTCCAGGTACTTGTCCATGTCGGGGTACTGCTCCAGGTACTTCTCGTGCCACTTGTCGATCATGGCGTTCCAGCGGGCCTCGCGGACGTTCTTGTCGTCGGTGTCCATAGCGGCCTTGGCCTCGTCCATGAAGTTGGCCACGATATCGTCAAAGAGCTCCTGGTTGAACTCGGCGTGGGGATAATCGAACTTGGGCTTGCCGATCTCGGCCACCATCTGGTTGATGAGGGCCACCTGCTTCTGGTTCTCCTCGTGGGCGGTCTTGATGGCCTCGAACATCACGTCGTTGGGCACCTCGTTGGCGCCGGCCTCGATCATGACCACCTTCTTGCCGGTGGACACCACGGTCACGTCCATATCGGAGACCTTGTTTTGCTCCTCGGTGGGGTTCACCACCAGCTTGCCGTCCACAAGGCCCATCTTCACAGCGCCCACAGGGCCGTTCCAGGGGATGTCGGAGATGGCCAGAGCGGCGGAGGTGCCGATGAGGGCGGCGATCTCAGGGGAGCAATCCCGGTCCACGCTCATGACGGTAGCCATGATGGCCACGTCGTTGCGGAAGTCGCCGGGGAAGAGGGGACGGATGGGGCGGTCGATGACACGGCTGGTGAGGATGCCCTTCTCGCCGGGACGGCCCTCACGGCGCATGAAGCTGCCGGGGATGCGGCCCACAGCGTACATCTTCTCCTCAAAGTCCACGCTCAGGGGGAAGAAGTCGATGCCGTCACGGGGACGGGGAGCGGCGGTGGCGGTGACGAGAACGGTGGTCTCACCGTAGGTCACCAGCACGGCGGCGTTGGCCAGCTCGGCCATCTTGCCCACCTCCAGGGAGAGGGGACGGCCCGCCAGGTCCATGGTGTACTTGCGGTAGTTGGGGAACGTCTTGTGCTTGATAATGGTAGACATAACAGTGCTCCTTTCAATCAGATCGTCGGGAGCCTACCTTTTAGCACTTGATTTCAACGCCGGAAACCGGCGGCAAAATCAACTGCTAAAAAGGTGTACGCTCCCGAATTATGAAACAATTTGCAAAGGGGGACGGTGCAGGGAACTGCACCGTCCCCCTTTCAGGGCATGGCTCTTCATAGCGTCCGCCTCCCTGCAGCGGGTCTCCTCGCGGCATAGCCGCTGCGGCTTACGCTAAAAACTTGCCACCGGCAAGTTTTCTTAACGCTGCAGTTACTTACGGATACCCAGCTTGGCGATCAGGGCGCGGTAACGCTCGATGTCCTTGCGGGCCAGATAGTCCAGCATGTTGCGGCGCTTACCGACCATCTTCAAAAGGCCCCGGCGGCTGTGGTTGTCGTGGGGGTGCTCCTTCAGGTGAGCGGTCAGCTGGGCGATCCGCTCGGTGAGGATCGCCACCTGGACCTCAGGGGAACCGGTGTCGTTCTCGTGGGTACGGTTGGCCTCGATGATGGAGGTCTTCTGCTCTTTCAGCATCATAGTCGTGTTTCCACCTTTCCAAAAATATGCTCCGCAAGCCGCGGCCGGGGCAGGTGTCGCCGCACGGCGAGGCAGGGGAAGGGCACGCAGTCGCGTACTAAGAGACTATAGCACACTTATGCCCGGTTGTAAAGAGGATTTTTGGGGAAATCGGGCTTTTTTGCACGCTGACAGCTTATTTGGCGGGAACGATCTCGATCCAATAACCGTCGGGATCGCTGATGAAATAGATTCCCATGGTCTCGTTTTCATAGCAGATGCAGCCCATCTCCCGGTGGAGGGCGCGGGCGGCGTCCATGTCGTCCACAGTGAAGGCCAGGTGAAACTCGTTGTCGCCTAAATTATAATCCCGGTCCCAGTCCCGCAGCCACGTCAGCTCCAGCTGGTGGGGGGTATATCCGTCGGAGAGGAAGGCAAGCTGGAAGCTGCCGTCGGCGGCCTCCTTCCGGCGGACCTCGGCAAGTCCCAGGGCCTTGCGGTAGAAGTCCAGGGAGCGGCTGAGGTCCCGGACGTTGAAGTTGTTGTGGGCAAAGGAAAAGGTCATGGCGAAATCCTCCGAATGATAAAAGTAAGGGCCTGTTTTTTCAGTATACCCCGGCCCAGGGCCGGACCACAAGGAAAAAGCGGAAAATTCCGGGAAATTTTCAGGCAAAATTCAAAAAATTTTTTCAGGAAGAGATACAGGAACTATATTTGTTCATATTTTCCCGCTACACTGAAGAAAAAAACGAGGGGAAAGAGGATGGTTCCCATGAACAATCTTTTTTATAAGGTACGCTGCGGTATGGAGCGCTTCATGTACGGGCGCAACGGCACGGACCAGCTGAACATCGCGCTTTTGGTGCTGTATGTGGCGCTGTGCCTGCTGCAGGGAGTCGTGGTGATGCTGCTGCCCTACCCGCTGGTGTCCGGGCTGTTCAGCATATTGCTGGCTGTCATCATCGTGGTGATGTTTTTCCGGATCTTTTCCCGGAACCTGGAAAAGCGGCGGCGGGAGAACGCCCGGTTTCTGGGGTGGTACGCCCCCCGGCAGCGGGCCTTTTCCGCCTGGCGCGCCCGGGTGCGGGACCGGGACCACAAATATTTCAAATGCCGGGGCTGCGGGGCACGGTGCCGGGTACCCCGCGGGAAAGGCCGCATCGAGATCACCTGTCCCCGGTGCGGCGGCAAGATCCAGGGCAGGAGCTGAGCGGCCCGGCGCTTTCCGGCCCGCCCCGGCATATACTCCCTGCGGGAGGGATGCTCTATGTGGGAACGGCTGACCCGGCTCCTGTGCGTCAAGAGCCTGGTGACCCTGGTGATGACCTTCACCTTTGCGGTACTGGCCCTCAGCGGACGGGTCACGGAACAGCAGTTCATGACTGTGTTCACAGTGGTAATTGCCTTTTACTTTGGGACCCAGTCCCAAAAATCCAGCGGAGACAGCTGAAGCACCGGCGCCGGCGGAGGGATCCCCTCTGTCCGGCGCCGCTTTTTTTGGTATAAAATTCTCCACAGGCGGCGACACTACGGGTGGAGAGAGAACATGTCTCTCCCACTACGGCGGGCCGCATGCCGGAAAAGCGGTGGAGAACAGTGCAATGGAACGTGGCAAACGAGGAAATTTATCCTCCTTCTTCGGCGGCGCGGGCTTCTACATAGCCCTGCTGCTATGTGTGGTGGCCACCGGCGCGGTGGGTTATTTTGTTCTCTTCGGCGGCCAGCCGGCCGCCGAGGATCCGCTGCCCCCGGTGACCGATGTCACCGCCCCCGACGACTCCGTGGCCGTGGAGATCCCCTCCCTGGATATGGAGGAGACCGAGGACCCCGCCCCCACAGCGGAGGTACTCCAGCCCCAGCCGGCGGCGGAACCGGCAGTTCAGCCCGATGCACAGGAGGAGACCGTGCAGGAGGTGATGTGGCCGCTCAAGGGGGAGACGGTATCCGCCTTCTCGGTGGAGGCTCTTCAGTACAGCGAGACCTTGGGGGACTGGCGGACCCATGACGGAGTGGATATTGCCGCCGCCGCAGGTACCCAGGTGGTAGCCGCCTCCGCCGGCACCGTAATGACCGCCGGGGAGGACAGCCGGCTGGGCCCCATGGTCATGGTGCTCCAGGACGACGGCTATGAGGTCACCTATGCCGGGCTTCAGGAGGAGCTGTCGGTGGCGGAGGGAGACCGGGTGACCGCCGGTCAGGAGATTGGCCTGGTGGGCAACACCACCCTCACCGAGTCCGCCCTGGGCGCCCATCTCCATTTCGCCGTCCGCCTGGACGGAGAGCCGGTGGATCCGGCGGAGTATCTGCCCCAATAAGCGCACGGGAGAGGGGGAATCCGCCCCCTCTCCCCCCTTTCTCTGTGACAAAAAACTGCTGGTCCCCCGTCGGGCTCCGGCCGGGCAATTGTGAACAAATTGTATAGTTTGAATAGAGCGGAAAGTTCCTCTGTACAAACGCTTGTACATCTGATACAATGAAATCACTCCCAGAGGGACACAACGAAAGGAGCGATACCATGAAGTTTACATTTACCTGCAAGAAGGTCAGCCTGAATGACTCCATCAAGGCATACGCGGAGAAAAAGGTCAGCAAGCTGGATCGTTACTTTCAGGAGGATGCCGACGCATTTGTCACCTTCGCGGTGGAGAAGGACCACCGCTGTGTCGTTGAAATCACCATCCGCTCCGGCGGCACCCTGTTTCGTGCTCAGGAGGAGACCCGGGACGGCGATATGAGAGGCTCCATCGACGCGGCCTGCGCCACCATCAACCGCCAGATCCGCAAGAATAAGACCCGCCTGGCCAAACGCCTGCGGCAGGACGCCTTTGCCGGGGAGATCCCCAGCGAGTTCGACGTCAACGAGGAGCGGGAGTTCGATGTCGTCCGCACCAAGCATGTGGCCGCTAAGCCCATGAGCACCGAGGAGGCCATCATGCAGATGAACCTTTTGGATCACGATTTCTTCGTTTTCCGCAATATGGAGGACGTGGTGAGCATCGTCTATCGCCGGAAGAACGGCGGCTACGGCCTCATTGAAACCAACGGCCTGGAAAATTGATCTGTCCCAGAGGCGGGCGTCCAATCCGGACGCCCGCTTTTTTCGCCCTTTTTTGGAAAAATGGCACAAAAGTGCAGTAAGAGAGGCAGGATATCCCACTTTTCTCTTTACAGCCCCTGAAGATTTGGATATAATGAAACTTACTGAATTGACGGCGGCCCCGCCGGAGCGGGGGCGATCAAATTAAGAGGATTGGAGCGAACCCCCATGCCGATTATTGAATATGACACCTACAAACAGAAGCTGGGCGCCATGGAGCCGGAACTGGACAAGCTGGCGGCGGCCCTGGATCTGGACAACGCCAGGGCAGAGATCGCCCGGCTGGAGAAGGAGCAGGCCGATGAGAATTTCTGGAGCGACCTGGAGAACAGCCAGAAGGTGCTGCAGCGGACCAAGCAGCTTCAGCACAAGGTGGACAAGCACGCCCATCTGGTGAGTCAGTGGGAGGATCTCACCACCCTGGTGGAGATGGCCATCGAGGAGGACGACGACTCCCTGCTGGAGGAGATCAGCCAGGGCTACACGGCTCTGGAGTCCGCGGTGGAGGAGGCCAATCTGGCCACCCTCCTCAGCGGTGAGTACGACAACAACAATGCCATTTTGAATTTCCATGCCGGGGCCGGCGGCACCGAGGCCCAGGATTGGGCACAGATGCTCTACCGGATGTACATGCGCTGGGCGGAGCGCCACGACTTCAAATTTGAGACCATCGACTATCTGGACGGCGATGAGGCCGGCATCAAGTCCGCCTCCGTCATCATTTCCGGTGAGAACGCCTACGGCTATCTGAAGGGCGAGAGCGGCGTTCACCGTCTGGTTCGCATCAGCCCCTTCGACGCCTCCGGCCGGCGGCAGACCAGCTTCGCGGCTTTGGAGGTGATGCCGGATATCGCCGACGACAACGAGGTGGAGATCCGCCCGGAGGATCTGAAGGTGGACACCTACCGCTCCAGCGGCGCCGGCGGCCAGCACGTCAACAAGACGGAGTCCGCCATCCGCATCACCCACATCCCCACCGGCGTGGTAGTCAGCTGCCAGACCGAGCGCAGCCAGCACCAGAACCGGGAGTACGCCATGCGGATGCTTCGCAGCAAGCTGGTGGAGATCAAGATGCAGCAGCACGCGGAGAAGATTGCAGACATCAAGGGCGTGCAGATGAAGATCGAGTGGGGCAGCCAGATCCGGTCCTATGTGTTTATGCCCTACACCCTGGCGAAGGACCACCGCACCGGCTATGAAAACGGCAACATTCAGGCGGTGATGGACGGAGACATTGACGGGTTTATCACGGCCTACCTCACCGCCAACGCCACCGGGGATCTGAAGAAGTAAGCCTCCTCCCTTCTTCTTTTTAATCACTGAACAATGCCGAAACCGGCAGAGGGACATTCCCTCTGCCGGTTTTTTTGCTCTCGCAGAGGGCAAAAAGCGCCCGCTCCAGCAGTCCCCTCACTCCAGATCCTCCTCCAGATACCGCAGAAATCTCCAAAACTGGGGATCATGGTCCCCCGGCAGATAAGCCGCCCCGAAGGACAGGGGCGGATAGCCCGCCAGAGGGATCTGCCGCAGCCCCTCCCGAACCGGCCCCGGCAGCGCCGCCGTCAGTCCGAAGGCAAACCCCGCTTCAACGAGAAAGGTGAACGCCTCCTGATGCTCGCAGAAAAAGACCTCTCCGGGTCCCCGGGCCGTGACCAGCTGGCTTTGAATGGCAAAAAGGCTGGGGGGGCACACCGGCGGGCGGCACACCGCCAGCTGCCCCGTCTCCTTCAGCTCCTCCAGGGTCACCTCCATCCGCTCCGCCAGGGGGTGGTCCGCCCCGCAGAGGCAGGCCACCGGACACGCCGCCAGCTGCCGGTAAACCCCGTTTTTCGGCGCCGTCTCCTCATAGGTGAACATTATCTGGATGTCCCCCTCCAGGAGAAGATTTTCCAGGGACTCAAAGGGGATCAGCCGAAACACCGGCAGCAGAGACGTTCCCTCCTGCCGCAGCCGCACCAGCGCCCCCCGAAGCAGCGCCATTTGCTCCGTGCTCCGACAGCCGATCCCCAGCCGAAAGGGCTGCTCCGTCCGGCACTCCCGCAGCCGGGCCAGCGACAGCCCCGCCAGCTTCAGGATGTCCCCCGCGTAGGGGATATACAGATACCCCTCCTGGGTCAGCCGCACCGTCTTGCTGGTGCGGTAAAACAGCTTCACCCCCAGCTCGTCCTCCAGACTTTTGATCTGATGGCTCACTGCCGGCTGGGTCAGCCGCAGCCGTTCCGCCGCCCGGGAAAAATTCAAACAGTTGGCTACTTCCAGGAAACATTCCAGCTGTGTGGTGTTCACAAAACGTCCCTCCCCTTTCCCGCTGTTTTTTTGTACGATTCGTTTAAGCCATAAATGTTTTTTATAGATAATAACATATTTGAATTTCACATACAAGGATTTTTGTGCTATAAATCCTACGGTACCAAATGATTCCGGCATGAAGGAAGGGAAAACATATTGAAATCCATTGACTGTGCCGCCCTGATGCGGGATACCCGTCAGATCGGGATCCGGCTGGGCCTGGACTGGGGCCGGGCTCTGGCCCGGGAAGGGATCACCGGGGCCCAGGCCCAGATGCTCCTTCACCTGCTCCACCGAGGCGACGGCATCTCCCTCACCGCCCTCCACCGGGACACCGGCTTTTCCATGGCGGCCCTCTCCGGCCAGCTCAAGAGCCTGCGGGAGCAGGGATATATCCGGGCGGAGCCCTGTCCGGAGGACGACCGGCGCAAGCTCTTTTATGCCACGGAGAAAAGCCGGCGGCTTCAGGAGACCCTGGACGCCGCCCTGGACCGGACAAAGCGGCAGCTCTATCGGGGTTTTTCGGAGGAGGATCTCCGCACCTTGGAGCGGCTGCAGAAACAAATGCTGCAGAATCTGTCTGACTGCGGCAAAGCAAATCCAAAGGAGGTATCCAACCTGTGAGAAATGTATTGAAACAGCTTGGGCAGTACCGGCGCGACACATTCATCTGCATCTCCATGGCCGCTCTGGAGGTCATCATGGAGATCCTGCTGCCCTTCATCACCGCCATCATCATCGACGAGGGTTTGGAGAAGGCCGATCTCCCCGTGGTGTACCGGTACGGGATCCTGATGGTGGTCCTGGCCTTCCTGAGCCTGGTGTTCGGCGCCCTGTCCGGCAAATTTGCCGCCAGCGCCGCCTCCGGCTTTTCCGCCAATCTCCGGTCGGCCATCTACAACAACATCCAGACCTTCTCCTTCTCCAACATTGACAAGTTCAGCGTCCCCGGCCTTGTGACCCGGATGACCACCGACATCACCAATGTACAGAACGCCTTTATGATGATCATCCGCATCGCTGTCCGGGCGCCGCTGCAGCTGGTGTTCAGCTACATCATGTGTCTCATCATCAGCCCGCCCATGAGCCTTATGTTCCTCATCGCCGTGGTGTTTCTGGTGGTGGTGCTGGGCACCATTATGGTGGTCACGCTGAAGATCTTCAACCAGGTGTTCCAGAAGTACGACGACCTCAATGCCAGCGTTCAGGAAAATGTGTCCGCCATCCGGGTGGTAAAGGCCTTTGTCCGGGAGGACTATGAGAACCAGAAGTTCTCCAAGGCCTCCGCCAATCTCTGCCGCCTGTTTGTGAAGGCGGAGGGCCTGCTGGCCTTCAATAACCCGGCCATGATGCTCTCCGTATACTTCTGCATCCTCTCCGCCTCCTGGCTGGGCGCCCAGTTCATCGTCAGCGGCACTCTCTCCAGCGGCGACCTCACCAGCCTCTTCAGCTACATCATGAGCCTTCTGATGAGCCTGATGATGCTGTCCATGGTAGTGGTGATGATCTCCATCTCCATGGCCAGCATCCGCCGCATCAGTGAAGTGCTGGAGGAAAAGCCGGACCTCCACAACCCGGAGGAGCCGGTGACGGAAGTGGCCGACGGCTCTATTGATTTCGACCACGTCAGCTTCTCCTATAAGCGGGGCAGCGACAAGCACGCCCTCACTGACATCGACCTCCACATCCGGTCCGGCGAGACCATTGGCGTCATCGGCGGCACCGGCTGCGGCAAGAGCAGCCTGGTGAACCTGATCTGCCGGCTCTACGACGTCAGCGAGGGGGCCGTGAAGGTGGGCGGCGTGGACGTGCGCCAGTACGACATGGAGGCCCTGCGGGATCAGGTGTCCGTGGTGCTCCAGAAGAACACCCTTTTCTCCGGCACCATCCTGGAGAACCTCCGGTGGGGCAACCCCGACGCCACAGAGGCCGAGTGCGTGGAGGCCTGCAAGGCCGCCTGCGCCGACGAGTTCATCGACCGCTTCCCCGACGGCTACCAGACCCGCATCGAGCGGGGCGGCAACAACGTGTCCGGCGGCCAGAAGCAGCGGCTGTGCATCGCCCGCGCCCTTCTCAAGAAGCCCAAGGTGCTGATCCTGGACGACTCCACCAGCGCCGTGGACACCGGCACCGACGCCAAGATCCGCGCCGCCATGGCCCGGGAGATCCCCGGCACCACCAAGATCATCATCGCCCAGCGCATCTCCAGCGTGGAGCACGCCGACCGGATCCTGGTGCTGGAGGAGGGGAAGATCGACGGCTTTGATACCCATGAGAACCTCTTGAAGACCAACGCCATCTACCGGGAAATCTATGAATCCCAGGTCAAGGGCGGCGGCGACTTCGACCAGACCGCGTGAAAGGAGGACGCAGCCCGATGAAACAGAACAAAACAGCCAACCCCGGCGCGGTGCTGAACCGTGTCCTGGGCTATATGCTCCACTACTATAAATTTCCTTTCCTTCTGGTGCTGCTGTGCATCCTGGTGTCGGCAGTGGCCACGGTGGTGGCGGCCACCTTCCCCCAGACCCTGGTGGACGACTACATCACCCCCATGCTGGCCAGCGGCTCCCGGGACTTCAGCGGCCTGGCCCGGGACATGGTGACTCTGGGCTGTGAGATGGCCCTGGGCATCGTAGCGGCCTTCGCCTACAACCGCATCATGGTCAATATCAGCCAAGGCACCATGCGCCATCTGCGAAACGACCTCTTCCAGCGGATGGAGGCCCTGCCCATCAAGTACTTCGATACCCACGCCCACGGCGACATCATGTCGGTGTACACCAACGATGTGGACACCCTGCGGCAGCTTCTGAGCCAGAGTATTCCCCAGGTCATCAACTCCAGCCTCACCATGGCGGCCACTCTGGTGACCATGGTGATTCTCAGCCCGGCTCTCACCATCATCTCCCTGTGCACGGCGGTGGTGATGCTGCTGGTGACCTCCAACTTCTCCAAGCTCTCCGGCCGGTTCTACGTCCAGCAGCAGCGGGATCTGGGCATTGTGGACGGCTTCATCGAGGAGATGCTGGACGGCCAGAAGGTGGTGAAGGTGTTCTGCCACGAGGAGGCGGCCAAGGCGGACTTTGCCAAGGTCAACGAGGCCCTGCGCCAAAGCGCCAACCAGGCCAACAAGTACGCCAACCTCCTCATGCCCATCAACAACAACATCGGCTGGCTGAGCTACGCCCTGGTGGCCATTGTGGGGGCCGTGCTGGGCATCAACGGCATGGCTGGAGTGACCCTGGGCACAGTCATCACCTTCGTGGGCCTCAACAAGAGCTTTACCCAGCCCATCACCCAGGTGAGCCAGCAGGTGAACTTCGTAGTCACCGCCGCTGCCGGCGCCCAGCGGGTCTTTGATCTGATGGACCAGGTTCCGGAGAAGGACGAAGGCTATGTGGAGCTGGTGAACGCACGAGAAAATGCGGAAGGCCAGATGGTGGAGTCGGCGGAGCGCACCAATGTGTGGGCCTGGCGGCACCCCCACAAGGCCGACGGCACCGTCACCTACGCCAAGCTCCAGGGCGGCGTGGTCTTCGACGACGTGGACTTCGGCTACGACGAGAACAAGATCGTCCTCCACAATATCAGCCTCTGGGCAAAGCCCGGCCAGAAGATCGCCTTCGTTGGGGCCACCGGCGCGGGCAAGACCACCATCACCAACCTCATCAACCGGTTTTACGACATTGCCGACGGCAAGATCCGCTACGACGGCATCAACATCAACAAGATCAAAAAGCCGGATCTCCGGCGGAGTCTGGGCATCGTGCTTCAGGACACCCACCTCTTTACCGGCACGGTGATGGAAAACATCCGCTACGGCAATCTGGAGGCCACCGACGAGGAGTGCATGGCGGCGGCCCGGCTGGCCAACGCCGACGGCTTCATCCGCCGTCTCCCCGACGGATACAACACCATGCTCACCGGGGACGGTGCCAACCTCTCCCAGGGCCAGCGGCAGCTTTTGGCCATCGCCCGGGCCGCGGTGGCAGACCCGCCGGTGCTGATCCTGGACGAGGCCACCAGCTCCATCGACACCCGGACGGAGAAGCTGGTCCAGGACGGTATGGACGCTCTCATGTGCGGGCGGACCACCTTTGTCATCGCCCACCGACTCAGCACAGTGCGCAACGCCGACTGTATCATGGTCATGGATCAGGGCCGCATCATCGAGCGGGGCACCCACGACGAGCTGATAGAGAAGAAGGGCACCTACTACCGCCTC
>CALXDB010000059.1 GCA_944386955.1 uncultured Oscillospiraceae bacterium | reverse complement strand
CACACGCAGGAGGTCACTGGTTCGAGTCCAGCAGTCTCCACCAAAAACCCTTGAAGCCTTGCGGCTTCAAGGGTTTTCTTTTTCGTCCCTATTTTTTGTTCGTAATTTGCCTGCAACACGGAAGAGTCTCAGAGGAACTTGGTCCGGGGAAAACGGGACACACGGCGAAGGGTTTCGCTTTTTCGGATACACCTCTCCCCCACCCCCCTTCCCTTTTGAGGATTTTTATGCTACAATACCCGCACACTTTGAGAAGGGAGGCATGGCCATGGACATCCTGGTAGTAGACGACGAGGCCGCCATCGCAGACCTGGTAGAGGTCTACCTGAAAAATGAGGGCTGCACCGTCCACAAGGCCCACACTGCCGCCGAAGCCCTGGCATGCGTGGCGGAGACCCGGCTGGACCTTGCCATTTTGGACGTGATGCTGCCGGATATGGACGGCTTCACCCTTTGCCAGCAGATCCGGGAGAACCACCTCTTTCCTATTCTCATGCTCACAGCCCGGGTAGAGGATATGGACAAAATCATGGGCCTCACCCTGGGCGCCGACGACTATATCACCAAGCCCTTCAATCCCCTGGAGCTGGTAGCCCGGGTGAAGACCCAGCTGCGTCGGTACACCCGCTACAACACTGCCGACGCCGCCGCCCGGGAGGTCACGGAGTACGACTTCCGCGGCCTTCAGATCTCCAAGACTACCCACCGCTGCACCCTCTTTGGGGAGGAGCTGGCCCTGACGCCCCTGGAGTTTTCCATTCTCTGGCATCTGTGCGGAAAGCGGGGCCAGGTAGTATCCAGTGAGGATCTGTTCGAAGCGGTATGGGGGGAGGCCTATATGGACAGCAACAATACCGTCATGAGCCACATTGCCCGGCTGCGGGAGAAGATGCATGAGCCCAGCCGAAAGCCCAAGTTTATCAAGACCGTGTGGGGGGTGGGGTACACCATTGAATAGGGAAAAGAGAGCCGGCGTCCGGCTGGGTCTCTCCGACCGGAGCCGGGACCGGGCCCGGCGTGCCTGGGGCCGCTACCTCCTGGCGCTGATGGCCTGGGTGGCGGCGGTGCTGCTGCTGGCCTTCCTGGGCTTTTGGGTATGCAGCTCCTTTGTTTGGCAGGACGGCTTCGTCTACCGCTTTCTCAACTGGATCCGGGACTACATCGTCTTCGTCTGTGCGTCGGTGATCCTGTTGGGCTGGGTAGTCATCAGCTACTTCTTCGTGGCCCGGCCTCTGTGGGAGGTGGACGCCCTGGTGGAAGCGGCAGGGCGGCTGGCTCGGCCCACAGAGGACCCCATTCTCCTGCCGGACACCCTGGCCGAGGCGGAGGTCCAGCTGAACGCCGCCCGGGAGCGCGCCCTCCGGGACGCCCGGGCAGCCAGGGACGCAGAGCAGCGGAAAAATGATCTGGTGGTCTATCTGGCCCACGACCTGAAGACCCCTCTCACCAGTGTCATCGGGTATCTGACGCTGCTGCGGGACGAGCCCCAGCTCTCCCCGGCGCTGCGGGCCCGGTACACCGGCGTGGCTCTGGAAAAGGCGGAACGACTGGAGGACCTTATCAATGAGTTTTTCGACATTACCCGCTTCAGCCTCTCCGCCATTGAGCTGGAGATGCGTCCGGTGGATCTGTCCCGAATGCTCCAGCAGGTGGCCAGCGAATTCAGCCCTATCCTCTCTGAGGCCCGCCTCACCTGCCGCCTTCAGCTGCCGGAGAAGCTGGTATGCCTGTGTGATCCGGACAAGATGGCCCGGGTCTTCGACAACCTGCTGCGAAACGCCTGCCACTACAGCTTTCCAGACACCGAGATCGCCGTCGCCGCTCAGACGGAGGGAGATCGGGCAGTGCTGACCTTTGCCAATCGTGGGCCGGATATCCCGCCGGAGAAGCTCAACCGGATCTTTGAGCGGTTCTTCCGCCTGGACGCTGCCCGCTCCACCGCCTCCGGCGGCGCGGGTCTGGGTCTCGCCATCGCCAAGGAGATCGTGGAGTGCCACGGCGGTACCATTGCCGCCTCCAGCCAAGGCGGCCAGATCGTCTTCACCCTCTCCCTGCCGCTGGGGGAGCGGCCGTAAGAAAATCGCAAGAATTCCGCAGGGATTTCACAGGAACTCCGCAGGAAAAACCGAAAACATTTGCCGCCTGGATCTGATACCATAAAGGTGTCAAATTCAGGCGGTTTCCGCCTTTTTCGGAGGTTTTTGGTATGAAGACGATTCTGGTATTGTTTGGAGGCCGCTCCACGGAGCACCCGGTATCCCTCCAGTCCGCCCACGCTGTGCTCCAGGCCATGGCCCCCAGCGGCTTTACCCCTCTGCCGGTGGGCATCACCCGGGAGGGCCAATGGCTCTGGTATCCCGGCCCTTCGGCCGCCGTGGCCGACGGCAGCTGGGAGGCGGACTCTCGATGCATCCCCTGTACGCTCTCCCTCCGCTGGGGAGAACGACAGCTTCTGCTGGAGACCGGCGAACGGCTCCCCTTTGACGCCGCCTTTCCGGTGCTTCATGGGAAAAACGGAGAGGATGGCACCGTTCAGGGACTTCTGGAGCTGATCGGCGCGCCCCTCATCGGCTGCGGTGCTCTCTCCAGCGCGCTGTGTATGGACAAGGACCGTTCCCACAAGCTGGCGGCCCTGGCGGGGGTGCCCTGTCCCAGGAGCATCCTCTTCCGCCGGGGTGCAGGAGAGACGGAGCTGGCCGCCGCCGCGGCGGACCTGGGCTATCCGCTCTTCGTCAAGCCTGTCCGGGCCGGGTCCTCCTTCGGCGTCAGCCGGGTGACCGAGCAGGCGCAGCTGCCCGCTGCGGCGGCAGAGGCCTTCCGCCACGACGGGGAGATCCTGCTGGAGGAGGCGGCGGACGGCTTTGAGGTAGGCTGTGCCGTGCTGGGCAGCAGGGATCTCCTTGTGGGAGCGGTGGATGAAATCCAGCTGTCCGGTGGATTTTTCGACTACGAGGAAAAATACACACTGAAGACCTCCGCCATCCATTGCCCCGCCCGGATCCCGCCGGAGACGGCGGCCCGGGTCCAGGCCGCCGCCAGGACCGTCTACCGTGCTCTTGGCTGCCGGTGCTTCGCCCGGGTCGACTTTTTCCTTACCCGCCGGGGAGAACTTCTCTTCAATGAGGTGAATACCATCCCCGGCTTTACCGCTCACAGCCGCTATCCCGCCATGATGGCAGCGGCGGGTTGGGATTTCGCCGCTCTGGTGGAACGGATCATTCAGCTGGGGGTGGAAGCATGAGGGAAATCCTGTTGTCCCGGTCCCAGGTCCATCAGGGCTCTCTGCTGGTCATCAACCGGGACCATCCCCTTCTCCCCGGCGATCCCGTCTCCCTGACAGCGGCGGATGACCGCCGCCCGGAGGTCCTTCTGGAGCGGCGGGCAGCCCGGCTGCTGACCCTGTGCATCCGCGCCGTCGGGGGATGGGATGCCATCGTACCCGTATCCGGCTGGCGCAGCCAAGAGGAGCAGCAGGCCATCTGGGACACATCCCTGGCGGAGCACGGGGCCGCCTTTACCCGGCAGTATGTGGCCCTGCCCGGCTGCAGCGAGCATCAGAGCGGCCTGGCCGTCGACCTGGGCCAGGCGGCGGAGGAGATCGATTTTCTCCGTCCCGCCTTCCCCGATTACGGCGTCTGGGGCGCCTTCCGACGGGCAGCGGCCCGGTACGGCTTCATCCAGCGCTACCAGAAGGGCAAGGAGGCCGTTACCGGTATCGCCTGGGAGCCCTGGCACTTCCGCTATGTAGGCGTCCCCCACGCCCTTTTGCTGGAGAGAAACGGTTTGTGCCTGGAGGAATACCCCGACTTCCTCTGCCGGCCCCGAACCTGTTCCCTGCCCGGCGGACGGCAGGTGGTGGTGTACCGGGCGCCCTGCTCCGGGGCAGAGGCAGCGCTGCAGCTGCCGGAGGGCTGCTGCCAGATCTCCGGGGACAATGCAGACGGCTTCATCGTCACCCTTTGGGGGCGAACCGCATGAGGAATGAAACTGCCCGGGCCTGGCGGGAGATCGATCTGGAGGCCCTCTCCCACAACGCCGCCGTGCTGCAAAGCCGTCTCTCCCCCGGCCAGGAGCTGATGGCTGTGGTAAAGGCGGACGCCTACGGCCACGGAGCCGCCGCAGTGGCCCGCTGTCTCCAGCGGCATGGGGTCCGCGCCTTTGCCGCAGCCTGTCTCAGCGAGGGCATCGCCCTGCGGCGGGCGGGGATCCGGGGGACCATCCTGATCCTGGGCTATACCCCGCCGGAACAGGCCCCTCTGCTGCGCCGCTGGCGGCTCGTCCAAGCCGTGGCCGACGAGGCCCACGGCCGTGCCCTGGCAGCCCAAAACTGCCCGGTGCGGGTCCACCTGGCTCTGGACACGGGCATGCAC
The DNA here is from genome assembly GCA_944386955.1 of uncultured Oscillospiraceae bacterium. Classification (GTDB taxonomy): domain Bacteria; phylum Bacillota; class Clostridia; order Oscillospirales; family Oscillospiraceae; genus CAJFPI01. The sequence goes on along the minus strand of CALXDB010000059.1, from coordinate 9,181 downwards.
CGGCTGGGCATCCCGGCGGAGGACCGGGCCGCCCTGGCGGCCCTCTTCGCGGAAAAGGGGCTGCGGATTGAGGGTATCTTCTCCCACCTGTGCGTCTGCGACAGCCTCACCGACGCCGACGCCCGCTATACCAGGCGGCAGCTGGAATCCTTCTATGGAGCGGTCCGCTGGCTCCGCGCTGCCGGCTGCGATCCCGGCGCCGTTCACATTCAATCCAGCTACGGCCTTTTGAACCTGCCGCCCCAGCCCTGCCGGTACCTGCGGGCAGGGATTCTCCTCTACGGCGTCCCCAGCGGGGAGGAGCCGGCGGCCTTCTGGCCGGATCTGCGGCCGGTGCTGTCTCTCCGGGCCCGGGTGGCCTCGGTGCGGCGGCTGTCCGCCGGGGAGGCTGCCGGATACGGCCTGGCCTTCCGGGCCGACCGGGACGCGGCCCTGGCAGTAGTCACCATCGGCTACGGCGACGGCCTGCCCCGGGAGCTGTCCCAGCGGGGCGGTCAGGCCCTGGTCCGCGGCCGCCGCTGCCCCATGGTGGGACGGATGTGCATGGATCAGCTGTTCCTGGATGTGACGGAGATCCCCGAGGTCCGTCCCGGGGACGTGGTGACCCTTATCGGCCGAGACGGCAGCCAGGTCCTTCCTGCCCGGGAGGCGGCCCGGCGGTGCGGCACCATCACCAACGAGCTCCTCTCCCGGCTGGGTCCCCGACTGCCACTGATATATGCCCCCCAAATCCAGGGGTTGCAAATGGAAAAAGCCGTGCTATTTTTCGGGCGTTCGGTAGGTAAGTCTCCTACAGGAACACAGACCGTTGCAGCAAAATGGCGGAAACGCCATGCGCTGGTTTGAACAGGCTTCGTCAAATCCAAGGCGCATCATACCTCCGGAACGCTGGTGAAGCTGTGCCAGAAGGAGCCGGGCTGGAAGGGGGCCACCACCTATACCGTGCTGAAAAAGTTCTGCATCCGGAAGCTGTTTCAAAACGGGAAGGGGCGGTCACCCCCTGCTCTTCCGGGAGGACTACTATGCTCTGCGGAGCCGGCGGTTCGTGGAGGAGGCCTTTCAGGTCTCCCTGTCCGCCTTTGTAGCCGGCTGCGCCTTGCCGGGGAGAGCGGTGATCTGATGGTCTGCTGCCGTTTGGTTGTCTCTGCCCGCACGGCGGAGAATTTCACCGAACCTCAGAGATGACCGCTTTCCCTCTGCCCGGCAGTGTGATATAATGGCCGCAAAGCGACCAGGACCCCGAGATCCCCAGTTCTCTCTCCCGCCCCTGCCGGGGCAGCCGAACAAGCTGCCGCAGTACGCCATTTCGGCTGTGCCGTCATGGTATACGGGCGCCATCGACTTAGAAAAGGAGCGCCGCCATGGAACCCCTGACTCAATTTCTTGCCCGCCTGCCCAAGATCGAGCTCCACGTCCACCTGGAGTCCACCATGCCCGGGGAGCTGCTGGACCGGTTCGCCCGCCGCCAGGGGCGGCGGCTGCCCCGGTCCCCTGGGGAGCTCTACTGCTGCTCCGCCGAAGATCTCAGCGATTTCCTGGCTTTCCTCGACCGGATCTGCTCCTATGTGGGGACGGCAGAGGAGCTGGCGCTGGTGGCGGAGCAGTTTGCCCTCTCCTGCAGCCGGGAGGGGATCCTTTACGCTGAGGCCATTCTTAACCCCACCCACTGGCCCCAGTTCCCTCCCGCCCAGATCATTGCCGCCCTCACCGAGGGCTTTGACCGGGGCCAGGCCACCGGCGGAGCCCCGTGCGCCTTTACTCTCTCCCTGTCCAGGACCCAGACGGAGACGGAGGCCCTGCAGCTGGTGGAGACCATGGCTGCCTGCCGCACCCACCGGCTGGCAGGCCTCTCCATCGACGGCAATGAGGCCCTCACCGGCCCCACCGGCCGCCGCTTCCGCGCCGCCTTTCAGCGGGCGGGACAGCTGGGCTTTGGCCGGACGGTCCACGCCGGAGAGAGCAGCGGCCCCGAGGGGGTCCGGGAGGCCCTGGACCTTCTGGAGGCAGACCGGCTGGACCACGGCGTCCGGGCCGCTGAGGATCCGGCGCTGGTGGAGCGGCTGGTCCGGGAGCAGGTGCCCTTGAACATCTGTCTCAGCTCCAACCTGGCCCTGCTCTACCGGGACCCCAGCCAGCATCCTCTCCGCCGTCTGCTGGATGCCGGCGCCGCCGTGACGCTGAACCGGGACGACCCCACCTTCCTCGGGAGCCTTACCCTGACAGAGGAGCTGCGGCGGGCGGCGGAATTTGCCGCTATGACCCGGGAGGAGCTGGTGGGCTGTCAGGAGACAGCAGCCAGAGCAGCCTTCTGCAGTGCGGAAACCCGGGCCCGGCTTTTGAAGACCCTGGCAGATTTTCACCGGACCATGTGACAGGAAAACGCCTTCACGGCCTTGAGCCGCGAAGGCGTTTTTTCTGCGCCGGTGCGTGACCGGATCGCCGCTTCCTGCGTCTGTACAGGTGAAAGGCCTTTTTCATTCCACGAAAGGATGCGCTGTATGAACGACGATCAGATCCTGGACCTGTACTGGGCCCGCTCCGAGGAGGCCGTTGCCCGGACGGCGGAACGATACGGGACCTACTGCCGCACCATTGCCCGCAATATCCTCGACAGCCAGGAGGACGAAGAGGAATGTGTCAACGACGCCTATCTGCGGGCGTGGAACGCCATCCCGCCGGAGCGCCCGGAGAATCTTGGGGCGTTTCTCGGACGGATCACCCGAAACCTGGCGTTGGACCGGTACAGACGGGCCGCGGCGGAAAAGCGGAGCGCAGACCGGAGTGCCCTGGTGCTGGAGGAGCTGAAGGACTGTATCCCTGCAGGAACAGAAGCAGCCCGGCTGGACGACGGCCTGGCGCTGCGGGAGGCGCTGGACGCCTTTTTAGCCTCCCTTTCCCCCCGGATCCGGGTGATCTTCCTGCGCCGGTACTGGTACTTCTTCTCCACCAAGGAGATCGCCGCAGCATACGGCATGTCGGAGGGGAGCGTAAAAATGACATTGCTGCGAACAAGGCGAAAATTGAAGCAATATCTGGAAAAGGAGGGGATCTCTTTATGAGACAGGAGGAGCGGCTGGCTTATGCTCTGGGCCAGGTGGACCAGCGGTTTCTTGCGGAGGCCGCGCCGGAGGAGAGGATTCGTCCCCGCCGCATCCGGCGGGGCGTTTGGGCGGCCTGTCTGGCGCTGGCCCTTATTCTGGGGGCCTCGGCAGTCTTTGCCGCCGGACTGCTGGACCCGCTGGGATCCTATTTTGAGGGGAAGACGGAATTTTATCTGGAGGAGATCCTCTCTCATGTATGCTCCGTGTCCAACGAGGAAATGGAGCTTCGGGTGGAGGGCGCGGCGGCGGACGAGAGCGTGTGCTATGTTCTGGTCTCCCTCATCGCCCGCACCGACGAGGTGCGGGAGGAGTGGCAGAAAACGGACCTCTCGGAGCAGTACGGCCGCTTTGCCGTCTATGCCAAATCCCGGGACGGACAAGCCATCGAGGACTTCCCCTGGAGCAGCGGCACCTACACCAGGCAGGATCTCTTCGGGCGGCTGTCCAACTCCCGCTTTCCTGACGCCGACATGACTTTCCTCCTCAGCTATGAGCTGGGCCGGGAGCGCATGGCAGAAACGGAGGCCGTCTGCTTCGGTTACGGGGAGCTGACGGCGGAGGTGGACCTGTCCGCCTATCGCCTGCCGGAGGCCGCACTTGTTCCGGAGGAGGGCACAGGGCCGCTGACGGACGTCCGCCTCTCCGCCCTGGGGCTCTACTTCACCGCCCCCCCGACAGAGGAGCTTCCGGAGTTCACCGTCCGCCTGATCCATGCCGACGGGACCGTGGCCAGCGCGGAAGAGATGAAGGAGATCGGCGTCCATCTCTCCTTCAGCGGAGGGGACGGCGCCGCCATGCCGGTAACAGGGAATTGGGGCAGCGCCCCCGCTCTGCGCTTCATCGACCTGGAGGATTACCGCGGAGTAGAGATCGACGGCGTGCGCTATGTGATCCCGGAATAACGCGACGAGAAGGCCCCGGTATGCCGGGGCCTTCTTAACGAAACTGGGGATTGCGGCGGAGTAGGCTGGGCGGTATAATGGGAGAAACCTGAAAAGGAGGTACGATTTTTATGAAACAGACCATCCGGCGGAGCGCCGCTCTGCTGCTGACATTGGCACTGGCCTTCGCCCTGGCCCTGCCGGCCTCGGCAGCAGAAGAGACCCCAGTGGCAAAGGCCGCCTACGACGCCGCGACGACGGCCATGGCCTACGGCGGCGCCGTCTCCATCCAGTACGCCCTGTGGCAGGATGGAGAGATCACCGTCTCCGGGCAACACGGCATTTACTCCAAGACTGAGAACCGTGCTCTCACAGCGGACAACCTCTACGGCATCGGCTCCGTCAGCAAGGTCTACACCACTGCAGCCATGATGCGCCTTGTAGAGAAGGGGAAGGTAGATCTGGACGCCCCGGTGACCCGGTATCTGCCGGAGTTCACCATGGCCGACAGCCGGTACAAGGACATCACCGTGCGGATGCTCCTCAACCACTCCTCCGGCCTCATGGGCACCACCACCCTGAACGCCTTCCTCCTCAATGACGGGGACAACGACAGCGCGGTGGACGGCCTTCTCGATCAGCTGAAGACCCAGACCCTCCAGGCGGACCCGGGCGCCTACAGCGTCTACTGCAACGACGGCTTCACCCTGGCCCAGCTGGTGATCGAGCGGGTCAGCGGTATGGGCTTTGAGGACTTTCTCCGTGAGGAACTGACGGAGCCCCTGGGCCTCGACGCCACCTTCGCCCCTCAGGACGACTTTGACCGGTCCCTCCTGGCCAAGACCTACATCGGTGAGGGCACCTGGGCCCTGCCTCCGGAGACCCTGACCATTGTGGGAGCCGGCGGCGTCTACGCCAGCGCCGAGGACCTGGCCGCCTTCGGCGGGGCCCTCTGCGGCACGGACCTGCTCAGTGAAAAGAGCCTCGCCGCCATGGCAAATGAGGAGTACCTCCTCGGACTGTGGCCGGAGGACAGCGAGGGGAGCCTCCTCTCTTACGGCCTGGGGTGGGACGCCGTGTCCCTCTACCCCTTTGCCTCCGCCGGCATTCAGGCTTTGGTAAAAGGCGGCGACACCCTCAGCTACCACTGCGGCTTCATCGTGCTGCCGGAGTATGATATGGCGGCAGCGGTGCTCACCAGCGGCGGCATCTCCACCTACAACGAGATGGCGGCAGCCACCATGCTGATCGCCGCCCTGGCAGAGGAGGGGGTGGCTGTGGATACCTCCACCGCCGTGCTGGATGAGGCGGAAACGGCCGCCATGCCCGCCGCCCTCACCGCCTGGTCCGGCGACTACGGCGCGGCCTCCGGCCTTGCCCGGGTGACTATCACCGAGGACGGGGCGCTGTCTCTCTCCATGGCGGGTCTGGAGGTCCCCATGACCTTCACCTACCGCGCCGACGGCACCTTCCGGGATGAGGGGAACACGGTGGCCCTGCGGCTGACGGAGCAGGAGGGCCATGTCTACCTCCAGCAGATCGCCTATACGGGCCTGCCCGGTATGGCCCCCTTCTACACCGCAGAGTACGCCTTTGAGAAGCTGCCCCAGCCGGTGGCCGATGAGGCGGCCATGGCGGCCTGGGAAGCCCGGGAGGGGAAGCTCTACGCCCAGATCAATGAGGTCTACACCTCCGCCCTCTACCCCTTCGGTGCCGTGTTTGGGGCGGTGAGCCTGGTGGGAAGCCCCACGGGCTACCTCTCCATCAACCGCCTGGAGGACGGAGACACCGCCGCCCCGGTGCTCCAAATCCCCGGCACGGGCAGCCGCGACGCGGGGGTCATTGAGATGATCACCGACGAAAACGGCGTGGAGTACATGACCATGAACGGCAGCGTCTACCGGGATATGGACTCCTTCTCCCCCATCTACGGCGGGGCCCTGTCCCGCTGCACCATCCAGAGCGACGGCTATGCCCGGTGGTATGCCGTGGGCGCAGCCGCTGGGAAGACCATGACGGTGGCCGTGCCGGAGGGCGGCGGCTTCTGCGTCTACGACAGCTCTCTCCAGACCGTGGCCGCCTCCTGGGCCTACGGCAATACCGCCGTGACCCTGCCGGAGGGCGGGTATATTGTCTTCGCCGGGGAGGCGGGCGCCGCCTTCTCCGTGACCATGGCGTGAGGTCTTTCCCCTTGCAAACGCCGGGGAAACCCGGTATACTGTAAGGGAGGAGAGACGAGCCACATGGAAGGGAGGATGTACGATGAACTGCCCGTTTTGCAAGAACGCCATGCGCCCGGGGGCCATGCACAGCGCCAACCACGAGGGGATCTACTGGATTCCGGAGCACCTGCGGAGCTTTGACGTGGGACGGCTGTATGTGACCAAGAAGGCGGACGAGGCCAGCGGCGACGCCGGGAAGCCCACGCCTCAGAGCTATTACTGTGATCTCTGCAAGATCTGGATCACCAAGGACAGCAAGGATTGATTTTTCCCCCAAAAAGGAATGCGCCGCAGCAGATGCCGCGGCGCATTTTTCTGTTCTCATCCGCCGATACGGTTCATATCCCGCTGGGAGCAGGACCGGCACTGCTCCGAAGGGGGGCCGTGGTCGGCGGGCTTGGCGGCGGCCGCCGCCAGGATGGCCGAGCGCAGGGCCTCCCCGTGGAGGCCCCGGACAGAGATCTCCTCCCGGGAGTGGAGACAGGGCTTGAGACAGCCGTCCGCCGTCAGCCTCAGCCGGTTGCAGTCGGCGCAGAACCGGCAGCTGAGGGGAGAGATCAGGCCGATCCGCCCGCCGTCGGGCAGCCGGAACATCCGGGCCACCCCCTCAGTTCCCTCCGCCGTCCAGCCCTCCAGCCGCCGGAGCACCTCGTCCACCGGCAGATAGGCCTCCGGCCCGAAGGGGACCGTGTGGCCGATGGGCATTAGCTCGATGAAGCGGACCTCCACCCCCCAGGACGCGCTGAGGGCCGCCAGGGCGGGGATCTCGCCGTCGTTGAACCCGCCAATGAGCACCACATTCAGCTTCACCGGGTCCATGCCGCAGTCAAGAGCTGCGCGGATGCCGGCCAGGCAGTCCGCCAGCTCTCCGCCCCGGGTGATGGCCCGGAACTTCTCCGGGTCCAGGGTGTCGAGACTCACATTCACCCGGCGGACTCCCGTCTCCCGCAGCTCCGCCGCCAGGGGCGCCAGCAGGGCCCCGTTGGTGGTGAGGGACAGATCCTCCACCCCGGGGATCCGCCCCAGCCGGCGGCACAGCTCCACTGCTCCCCGTCGCACCAAGGGCTCCCCGCCGGTGATCCGCAGCTTCCGCACCCCCAGCTCCACCGCCGCCCGGGCGATCTCCTCGATCTCCTCCAGAGTCAGCATCTCACTGTGGGACCGCTTCTCCACCCCCTCGGGGGGCATGCAGTAGACACAGCGGAAGTTGCACCGATCGGTGAGGGAGATGCGGAGATAATCGATCTCCCGCTGGAAGCCGTCCCTCATGTCCCGGCCTCCTCGTCTCCATCGTCCACCACCTGGGGGATGAACCGCTTGGCAAAGCGGCCCTTACCCCGGCTTTTCACATAGAAATAGCCCACAGTGGAGAAGACCACTGCGCCCACAAAATTCACGAACAGATCCTCGATGGTATCATGGATCCCCACATCCACATAGCCCCCCAGTCCCAGAGCCTCCTGGGTACCGTCGCTGTGGACGATGATCACATCGGCGATGTCCCGCACCGGCACAGCCACGTTTTGATTGGTGGGATCCAGCAGCACGGTGGAGAATTCGTGGATAACGGTGTCCTTCTGGGTGTCCATCAGGAAAAGCTGGTCCATAGAGAACTCCGCAAACTCCCACAGCACGCCGATGGTCATGGAGAAGCAGAAGGCGGTGACCGCCATGTAGAAGGGAGACAGCCGCAAAGTGGCCTTGTGGTGGCGGTTGAGCAGGTCCACCAGGGAGAAGCCGATGGCGGCGCAGAGGAAACCGTTCATGGTGTGGAGCATAGTGTCCCAGTAGGGGATCTTCACATAGTAGGCCCGGATCTCCCCCAGGATCTCCGCGGCAAAGATGAACAGGAGAATGATGATCTCCAGAGTATCCGGCAGGTCGATCTTCAGACGCCGCTCGATAAGGGCGGGCATGGTGAAGAGGATCAGGGTCAGCACGCAGAGGAACACGTTTTCATAGTTCCCGTTGAAAAACTGGGCCACCATCATGGCCACCACCGCCACGCGCAGCAGCACATAGACCGTGGTCACCACTTTTTTGTTTTCAATATGCCGAAAGCCTTTCTTCTGTTTCACGTTCTTCGGCTCCTTTCTTCCGCATGCTGTCATTCTACCTGTTTCCCGTCTCGCCGTCAACCCCGCCCCTTGCGCCCCGCCGCCGCCGGAGGTATACTGGTACCACCATACTCTCCCGCTGGAAAGGAGCGATCCCTGTGGAATTTCATATCCGTGCCCTTGCCTGCCCTCCCCTGTCGGTGGAGCGCTTTCTTACCTCCTATGTGAATGTGGAGACCTTTCTCGCCTGCTGCCGCCAGTGCCCCAACTTCGGCCGCCGGGGCACCTGTCCCCCCTACAGCTTCGCCCCGGAGGACTACTGGCGGCGGTGGACCACCCTGCGTCTCTCCGCCCGGCAGATTTCCTTTCCCCCGGAGGAGCGGCGGGGGAATCTCCAGGCGGGGCTGGAGATCCTCCGGCGGGAGAAGGACGCCTTTCTGGAGGAGCTGCTGGGGCAGGAGGCGGAACGGCCCGGCAGTATGGCGCTGGCCGCCGGGGCCTGCAGCCGGTGCGAGCCCTGCCCCATGGCGGAGGGACTGCCCTGCCGCCATCCGGAGACCTTCCGCTACTCGGTGGAGTCCCTGGGGGGCGACGTGGCCGCCGCCGCCCGGGACCTCTTCGGCCTGGAGCTTCTCTGGGCCAAGGGGGAGGATCTTCCTCCCTACTACCTGCTGATGGGCGGACTGCTCTTCACCCCCTGACGGGGCGGGGAGCGTTTTTGCCCTCGGGCCGGGCGGGCCGCGCGGGTTTTTACCCTCTGACGAGGGCGGTGTCACTTTTGTCGGTACCCGACGGTGTACTGTCTGGTGTTCTGCCTCCGGCGGGTGACTTTTTGAACGAGCGAAAAGTCACCAAAAACTCGCTTAGAACCAAGGTTCTAAGAACTCCTTTGGTTCCTACCGAAACTTGGAAGTCAGGGA
>CALXDB010000058.1 GCA_944386955.1 uncultured Oscillospiraceae bacterium | reverse complement strand
CTCCGGCGGCCTACTTTTGTCGCTGAACAAAAGTAGGCAAAAATCAGCTTAGAACCAAGGTTCTAAGGACTCCTTTGGCCTATTTGGGGTAGTCCGTACCGTTCTTTTCGTTACATTGTGCGGCTGACTCTGCAAGGGGGTCGGAGTTCCCCTCCTTCCGCGCTTCAGCGCGCTCCCTTGGTGGTGGGAGTGGCCTCTGCAATTGCACCCATCGAAAGCCTTCCCCCCTTGGGGGAAGGTGGCGCGAAGCGCCGGATGAGGGGAACCCAAAGGCGGAGACTTCCTTCTATTGGTATCCTGCACCGTGCGGTCCCTCATCCGCCTCCTTCGGAGGCACCTTCCCCCAGCGGGGGAAGGCTAAAAGAGCCATCGTCAACCCACCGCACGAGCGCGCCGAAGCGCGGCGCAGGAGCAGAAGGCGACCCAAACAGGCGTCACCCGTACAAAGCCAGCAGTAAAAAGCCTCCCTGACTATCCGGTTTTGGTAACCAAAGGAGTTCTTAGAACCTTGGTTCTAAGCGAGTTTTTGGTAACTTTTTGCTCGTTCAAAAAGTTACCCGCCGGAGGCAGAACACCAAGCAGTACACCGTCGGGTACCGACAAAAACGACACCTGCCCTTCGTCAGAGGGCAAAAAGAGCGCCGGTCCCGGCAACCGAGGGGACAAAACCCCCCACCTACCTCATGAGCTTTTGCAGGAGGACCACCAGCTCGTCAATGACCTCGTCGTCGCCCTGGCGGATGCCGTCGGCCACGCAGGTCTTGATGTGGCTGGCCAGCAGCTCCTTGCTGAAGCTGTTCAGCGCCGCGTTGACGGCGGAGACCTGGATCAGAATGTCCGTGCAGTAGACGTCGTGGTTCAGCATCTCCTTGATGCCCCGGATCTGTCCTTCCATGCGGCTGAGGCGGTTGTTCAGCCGCCGCAGCTCCTCCTCGCTCCGGTGCTTCTGCTTGCCGGAGGCACAGCAGCACTCGCCCATCTCCCCATCCTCCTTCTCTGTTTGGCTGGACTTACTATATACCCCTGTGGGGTATTTGTCAAGGAGGAAAATACCGCCGGTCCCCCGGCGGTATTCCTATCGCTTTTCCCCCGGTTTGCAGAGGAGGGAGGCCAGAAAGCTGAAGAGCACCGCGGCCCCCACACCGGCGGCGGAGGCGGCGAGGCCGCCGGAAAAGATCCCCAGCCACCCCTGTTCGCCCACTGCCTGCTGTACGCCCTTAGCCAGGTTCGCTCCGAACCCCGTCAGGGGCACTGTAGCGCCCGCACCCCCCCAGTCCGCAATGGGTCCGTATACACCGACAGCCTGCAAGATCACGCCGGCCACCACATAGCCCACCAGGATCCTTGCCGGGGTCAGCCGGGTCTTGTCGATGAGTATCTGGCCGATGGCACAGAAAATCCCGCCGCAGAGGAAGGCCCTGAGAAATTCCATTCACATGTTCCATCCTTTCCATATTCAAGCCTCCACGCACACCGCGTGGCAGATGCCGGGGATGCTCTCCCCCTGGAAGGAGGAGGTGGGGGAGAGCAGGGCCCCGGTGGGGGCGAACAGCAGCCGCTTGATGTGTCCCGCCGCCATCTGCCGCAGAAGGTAGCCGTTGAACACCGCCGCGCTGCACCCGCAGCCGCTGGCTCCGCAGTGCATGTCCTGGCCCTCCAGGTCAAAAAGCATCAGGCCGCAGTCGGTGTAGTTCTCCCCCAGAGGAACACCCTCCTGTGCCATCAGCTCCCGGAGGAGCTGGCTGCCCAGCTTCCCCAGATCCCCAGTGGCGATGAGGTCGAAGTCCCCCGGGGAGGCCCCGGTGTCCCGGAAAAAGGCGCTGAGGGTGTCCGCTGCCGCCGGAGCCATGGCCGCCCCCATGTTGTTTACGTCCCGGATCCCAAGGTCCGTCACCTTCCCGCAGGTGACGTGGGTGATCCGGGGGCCCTCCCCTCCGGCGGAAAGAATGGTGCAGCCTGCGGCAGTGGCGGTCCACTGGGCGGTGGGAGGCCGCTGGGAGCCGTAGGGCACCGGCATACGATACTGCCGCTCGGCGGTGCAGAAATGGGAGGAGGTCATGGCTGCCACAGCAGCGGCGAAGCCGCCGTCGATGAGCATGGCGCCCAGAGACAGACTCTCCCCCATGGTGGAGCAGGCGCCGTAGAGCCCATAGAAGGGCACCGGAAAGTCCCGGAGGCTGAAAGCGGAGCCGATGCACTGATTCAGAAGATCTCCCGCCAGAATATAGTCCAGATCCTCCGGCCTCATTCCCGCCCGTTCCAGAGCCCGGCGGAGCACCCGCTTCTGCATGGTGCTCTCTGCCTTCTCCCAGGTCTTCTCTCCGAAGAAGCTGTCGGCGCTGAGCTCATCGAAAGTGTGAGCCAGGGGGCCCTTTCCCTCCTGTCGCCCGCCGATATTGGCGTGGGAAATGACGATGGGAGGACGGTCCATCCGCACTGTCCGACTGCCTACCCGCTTATTCAATGGCGATCCCTTCTCTCCTGTCTTTGGCGGTAGTGTGGCCCGCCGCACTGGAGTTTATGCGGTGCCCGGCAAAAAATGGTGGAAAAACCGGCAGGGGTATCGTATAATGGGGACAGACGGGGAGATCCCATTTTACAAGAAATCAAACGGGCGGCGCTGCCGCCGGGCCACGGGTCCGGCAGGAGGCCGCCCGAGACCATAGGAGGCCATGGAAGATGGAAGAGAAACGGACGATTGGATATATCTGCCCTAAGTGCGGGGCGGCGGTAATTGCCGAGCGCAGCACCTTTGCTCTGTCGGCAGGAACAGCGGCAGTGATCTGCGATTGCGGGAAGTCCAAGCTGGTACTGGACTACGAGGGGGACGCCTTCCACGTCACGGTCCCCTGCGGCATCTGCGGCGGAGAGCACACCGCCCGGGTGGACGCCAGGGCGGTCCTTACTGGCCGGGGGGTGGCCCTCACCTGCCCGGAGACAAAGCAGTACTGCTGTCTCATTGGGGAGGACGGCCGGGTCAGCGCCGGGATGCGGGAATTGGCCATCACGGCGGATAAGATCAAGGCCCAGAGGGAGGATCCCCAGGCCTTTGTGGACAATGTGATCATGTACGAGATCCTCTCGGAGCTGAAGGATATCGCCGGTCGTGGAGGCGTCTCCTGTGCCTGTGGCTGCAAGGAGTACACCGTAGAGGTGCGGCCCGGGGCGGTGGACCTGATCTGCGCCTCCTGCGGGGCGAAGCTGCGGCTGGACGCCGCCACCGACGACGATCTGGACCGCCTGTGCTGTCGGGACCGGCTGGAGATCCCGGGAAAGAGCCGGCAGTGAGCCGGGGGAGGGAACCATGATCCAATTTCTGGCAAAGCGTTTTATTAAGGACTACCAGCAGGTAAAGCGGCCGGAGGTGCGGCAGAAATACGGCCTCCTCTGCGGCACGGTGGGGGTCTGCCTCAACATCCTGCTGTTCGCCGGGAAGGCCCTGGCGGGGGTCCTCAGCGGCTCCGTGGCCGTCACCGCCGACGCCTTCAACAACCTCTCCGACGCAGGCTCCTCCGTGGTGTCCATGCTGGGGTTCAAGCTGGCGGGGCAGAAACCGGACAGCGACCACCCCTTCGGCCACGGGCGGCTGGAGTACGTCTCCGGCCTGGTGGTGGCCATGCTCATCATTTTGATGGGGGTGGAGCTTCTCAAAAGCAGCGTGGAGAAGATCCGGAACCCGGAGGAGGTCACCCTCAGTGTGCTGACGGTGGGGATCCTGGTGGCCTCCATTGCCGTGAAGCTGTACATGAGCGCCTATAACCGTGCGGTGGGGAAGAAGATTGACTCTGCCGCCATGGCGGCCACCGCCACTGACAGCCTCAGCGACGTCTGCGCTACCACGGTGGTGCTGGCGGCAACTCTCATCGGCCACTTCACCGGCCTCGCCATCGACGGCTGGTGCGGTCTTCTGGTGGCCCTCTTCATCCTCTATGCCGGGTATCGGGCGGCTTGGGATACCATCAGCCCCCTGCTGGGCCAGCCCCCCGCCCCGGAGTTTGTGGCGGAGGTGGAGCGGCGGGTGCTGGCCCACCCGGAGATTGTAGGCATCCACGATCTTATCGTTCACGACTACGGTCCGGGCCGTCTCATGATCACCCTCCACGCGGAGGTCCCCGCCGACGGGGACTTCCTGGCTCTCCACGACGCGGTGGACACGGTGGAGAACGAGCTGGCGGAGACCATGCATTGCATGGCCACCATCCACATGGATCCCATCGTCTGCGATGAGGCCACCCAGGAGGTGCGGCGGCAGGTGGCGGAGGCGGTGCGGCAGATCGATCCGCGGATCACCATCCACGACTTCCGCATGGTCCGAGGCACCACCCACACCAATCTGATCTTTGACGCCCTGGTGCCCTTCGGCCTGGAGCAGACGGACAAGGAGATCGCCCGGCAGATCAAGGCCCTGGTCCGGGGGATGAAGGGCAGCTACTACGCCGTGGTCCGGGTGGAGAAGAGCTATGTATAAGAAAAAAGCCGCCCGGAAGGGCGGCTCAGGGCCTTATTCCCAGCGCTCCCAGATCTCGGGGTGGTAGCCCACGGTGGCTTCCTTCCCGTTGCGGACGATGGGAGTGTTGAAGAGCTGGGGATTCTCAAAGAGCTTCTCCTCGGCGGCGTCGGGGGTGATGTAGGCCATGTACAGGTCCTGATAGGCCCGGCACTTGGTGTTCACCAGGTCCTCGAAGGAGAGCTTGTTCCGGATGGAGCGGTACTCCCCGGGGGAGAAGCCCTTCTTGAAGAGGTCGATGTACTGGTATTTGATGCGCCGCTCCTTGAACCAGCGCTCCGCCTTTTTGGTGTCGAAGCACTTGGAGGAGCCGAAGATCTGAATATTCATGGGGCAAAATTCTCCTTTGGAGGTGGAAGTATGAAGGAACTGGAGCAGTTGAAGCAGTGGGTGGAGGAGAGCAGCCGGATCGTCTTCTTCGGCGGAGCCGGAGTCAGCACCGAGAGCGGCATCCCGGACTTCCGCAGCACCGACGGGCTCTATCACCAGCAGTACGCCTATCCGCCCGAGACCATTTTAAGCCATACCTTCTATAAAAGCAACAGGGAAGAATTCTGGCGGTTCTACCGGGACAAGATGCTGTATCTGGACGCCCAGCCCAACGCCGCCCACAGGAAGCTGGCGGAGTGGGAGGCGGCGGGGAAGCTGACGGCTGTGGTGACCCAGAACATCGACGGCCTCCACCAGAAGGCGGGGAGCAAGAAGGTGCTGGAGCTTCACGGCAGCGTCCTGCGCAACTACTGCGAGAAGTGCGGGAAGTTCCACAGCGTGGAGGAGATCGCCAATGGGACCGGGGTGCCGAGGTGCAGCTGCGGCGGGTACATCAAGCCCGACGTGGTCCTCTATGAGGAGGGCCTGGACCAGGGTATCCTGGAGGAGTCGGTGGAGCAGATCGCCCGGGCGGACATGCTCATCATCGGGGGCACGTCCCTGGTGGTGTACCCGGCGGCCGGTCTGGTGCGCTACTACCGGGGGAAGCGGCTGGTGGTCATCAACAAGACGGAGCTCCACGGCGCCGGGGCGGACCTGACCATCCAGGCGCCCATCGGGCAGGTGCTGGGCGCTTTGTAAAAAATTGGCGGGAAGAGAAAAAAGGTGGTTGACAAAAGTGAGAATAGCCGCTATAATAACTCTGCTGTCCATTTGAGGGGAGCAGAGATGCGAGTGTGCTGGAACTGGTAGACAGGCACGTTTGAGGGGCGTGTGACAACCGTCGTACGGGTTCAAGTCCCGTCACTCGCACCACCTTTTCTCCCTGCAAATGAGCAGTACATACGCGCGAGTGGTGGAATTGGCAGACTCGCTAGATTCAGGTTCTAGTGTTCATTACGGACGTGCGGGTTCAAGTCCCGCCTCGCGCACCAAAAAAGGAAGACATCTGCTTTCAGCAGATGTCTTCCTTTTTTTGTCCGGGGGAAGGATGTACTGTCTTGAAGAAATCCGGGAGGATCTTGGCTCCGGCGTCGTAGCCCTCAATCCCCAGCCTGGACTGGGTCTCCGGCCGCAGGAAGGTCTGGCGGATATACTGGTTGTCCCATTTCATATCCAAAAGGGCGCAGCCGAAGAGGGGACACCGGGCGGGACAGACACGAAAGGAACGGTTGAGTATTTTACGGCACAATTTGGAGGGACTCAAAAAATAACGAACTTTTTCTCAGGGGAGTTTAGGGAGAAGCTGGTGGAAAAACGGAAAAAATTACACGATCTCCGTTTTTTCTCCCAATAGATCCGCCGCCTTTGTTCAATTGACCGGAAAGTTATTTTTCTCATAGGCCGGTCGGTTTTGACCCAAAATGTCGAAATCATTTCGAAAATCGTAAAATATTAAACCAATTTTCAATTGATTTGAACTTTTTCGAAAAATTGGTTCTCTTTTGATGGTTTTGTCATAAATTTGTATTGTGCGTCGGTACGAATTTGTAGTGTTTATACAATGTTGTATTGACTTTGAGGAAAAAGGGGAGTTAAATTGTCGGCACCTTCTTCGGCGTCCTCTCCCTGAGCACCATCAAGAACATCGTCTCCTCCCTGGGTCTGGACGAGGCCTGGTGGACCAACATCACCGTGGCCGCCATGATCTGCCTCTTCCTCCTCATCCAGAGCGTGGTGCTGATCCGCAAGAACAAGAGCAGCAAGTAAAACTGAACTCCAAACCGCAGAAGGGTCCTCTTCCAAGTGGGAGAGGACCCTTTTTTTGCCTTTGCGCCCGTCCCTCTTTCTGGTAAAATAAAAAACAAAATGCCCTGTCACGGCGGGCCGCCGTTTTCGTCAAGAGGGGTGAAGGAAGAGAACAGAAAGGAGGGAGGACCGTGGAGGACGGACAGATCGTGGCACTGTACTGGGCGCGCAGCCAGGGGGCCATTGCCGCCTCGGAGGAGAAATACGGCGCTCTCTGCCGGGGGATCTCCTACAACATCCTCCGCAGCCACGAGGATGCAGAGGAGTGCGTCAACGACACCTGGCACCGGGCCTGGGACACCATGCCGCCCCAGCGGCCCCAGTCCCTGGGGGCCTACCTCTGCCGCATCGTCCGCAACCTCTCCATCGACCGCTGGCGGGCCCGGAAGAGCCTGAAGCGGGGGGAGGGGCTGGAGGCCCTTGTGCTGGAGCTGGAGGAGTGCGTCCCCGCCGTCCCCAGCGCCGAGGAGCAGTGGGAGACGGAGGAGATCGCCGCCGCGGTGGAGCGGTGGCTGGACACCCTGGAGGACCGGGACAGGGGACTGTTTCTCCGGCGGTACTGGTACGGCGACAGCGTGAAGGATCTGGCGGGGCGTCTCGGCTGGTCCCCCAACCGGTTGGCCCAGCGGCTGGGACGGCTGCGGAAAGGGCTCCGCCGGGCCCTGGAGGAGGAAGGAGTGAGCCTATGAGCAGGGAAAGTCAGCGGCTGTGGGAGGCCATGAGCGGTCTCTCCGACGAGAAGATCGGCCAGGGGGCCGCCTTCGTTCCCCAAAAACGGACCCACCGGCGGCGGTGGATGGCTCTGGCGGCCTGTCTGGTGCTGGTCCTCGGAGTGGGGGCGGCCTGGAGGTTTGTCCGCTTTGGGGCCAACGCCGGCGGAGAGGGCAGCGAGGACGGCGTGACCTTCCAGGTCTACGCCGGTCCCGTGTTCCCCCTGGCCCTGGGGGAGGCGGACGACGCCATTACGGCCTTTCGGACTGTTACGCTGGACTTTGCTCCCTGGGAGCCGGTGTGGATCTCCAACGAGGAGGAGGCTGCCAGCCGCACCTATCTTACGGAGGCAGAGCGGCAGGACGTGCTGGAGCAGTACAACCAGTGGTTTCCTGAGGGGGGCTACTACCAGAATTCCGACGACATCCGGGTCACCGACGAATATGTCCTCACCAACGCCGCGTCGGAGGACCGGACGGTGACGGTGCGCTACCCCTTTGCCGCTCCCCTGTACAGCCTCCAAACGCTGCGGCCGTCCCTGACGGCGGAGGGAGAGGCCCTGGAGACCGTCCTGCGGATCGGGGCCTACTCCGGCGGCTTCACCGGGGTCTGGGGAGCGGACGACCCGGGGGGCAGCTCCAATCTCTATCAGGCCGACAGCTGGGAGGACTACCGGGATCTCCTTGCCGACGGCAGCTATCTGGAGAACGCCCTGGGCCCGGCTCCGGAGGTGGACGGCATCCCGGTCATCGTCTACCGCTTCACGGACCCCTACGGCCCGGAGGCGGACGAGGATGTCCCCAACCCCACCCTCCGGGTGTCCATGGACCTGGACTACGGGGAGACCACGGTGCTGTCCTACGGCTTCCACGCCGGGGCCTTTGACGCCCAGGCGGGGACCATGATGAAGGGCTTCTCCATCCCCGACCCGGAGGACGGCGGGACCTATTACCTCCTGGTGCTGGGGGAGGACGTGGAGAACATGGCGGTCCGGGGCTATGTCACCGGCGGAACGGACGCCGATACCAAGGAACTGGCGGGCTGCGGCGCGACGGTGGAGCGGTACGAGAGCGACCTCGGCACCATGCTGCGGACCATCCTGGCCTCGGATGTGAGCTGGCAGGACCATCTGACGGAGACCGGCCTCGGCTTTGAGACCTGCTACCGGGCCTTCCTGGAGCTGTTTCTCCAGTATGGGGTCCTCTCCGACAGCGGCGTGGAGCGGTACGCCTTCGGCAATCTGGAGGACTATACCGGCGAGACCTTCCTCATCGACCGGGTGTGCTGGCTGGAGGGGACGGTGACCATCCCCGCCGGGGGCAGCCTCACGGTGACGGCGGAGATGACCAAGTCCCCCAGCTTCGACTACGCCTGCGCTCACACGGAGAACCGGGGGATCTACGGCTACGACCTGGTGACGGCCCTGGGGTCCCAGCTCGCCTTCACCGGCCAGGAGGCGGTTCTGGAGGACCGGGGGCTGGTGGAGATCGCCTTCCAGAACTTCGGCTTCGATCTGGAGGCCGGGGTCCGGCGGGTGGAGCTGGACCTCACCCAGGCCCACTACTACCTGGGCGTCCGGCGCATCAGTGAGTAAAAAGCTCCTCCGCGGCATTGCCGCGGAGGAGCTTTTTACTCGTTTTACAGGACACCCTCCAGGGCAAGGAGGAACTTCTTGGCCTCCAGCCCGCCGCCGTAGCCCACCAGGGAGCCGCCTGCCCCGATGACCCGGTGACAGGGGATGAGAATAGAGATGGGATTTTTGTTGTTGGCCATCCCCACCGCCCGGCAGGCTTTGGGATTTCCAATGGCCTCCGCGATCTGGGCATAGGTCCTGGTCTCCCCGTAGGGGATCTGCCGCAGCGCTTCCCATACCGACAGCTGGAAGGGGGTCCCCACCGGCTGAAGCGGCACAGAAAAGGTCCGCAGGGTTCCGGCAAAATAGGCCGTCAGCTCCTCCTCGCAGAGGCGGAGCACCGCCGTGTCCGCCTCCGCCGGCTCGCCCCGGCGGCCGTAGAGCACCGCGCACACCGCGTCCCCCCGGCTCTGGAGGGTCAGCGGTCCCACCGGGGACGTCATCACACGAATGGCCATGGCAATTCCTCCCTTACTTGCACTCTCTACCAGTATAGCAGAGGGTATGCATGGGCGCAACCTCAGATCCCCAGCATGGCGTATACCCTCCGGCGGGTAAAGCGGTAAAACCCGTAGAGTACGCCGCTGCCAGCGGCCACCACCAGAAGGCAGGCCCCCATGCCCGCGGCCTCGTCGGGAGTCCACCCCAGGGGGGCGCCGTTGAAATACAGAATCATGGCGTAGAGGGCATACATGGCCGCCGTACCCACCAGGGAGGGGGTGAAAAACACCCGGCTGATCTGACTGCGGACCGTTTTCCGAAGATACCGTTTTGAGGCGCCAAGACGCCCCAGATCCTCATACATCTGCCGTCCCGTCAGGGCCACGGTGAGGCTGCGGGTGTAGGCGATGACCAGCACGGCGGCAAAGCAGATGATGGCGATAAAGATAAACAGCATCAGAAACACCGCCATGGTGCGGACGAAATCGTTTTGATCCAGTACCCGGAACTGGGGCATGTAGGCCCAGTAGTTCCGAAACTCCGAGCTGTCCCGCTGGCTGTAGTCGATGGTGGTGAAGCCAAACCGCTCCAGCTGGTCGGGATCCAGGAAATAGGTCCCCGTTTCCTCCAGGTCCCGCTGGCGGACCACCGGGTCCCAAGCGTCGTAGACCTCCACCTCCTCGCCGGACCGGTCCACGATCTCGTGGAAGAGGGCCTTGGCGAAGTAGTAGGTATCCTCGCAGTTCTCCACGTTGAAGAAGATCATCTCCTCCCGCCAGGCCTCCGGGAGTCCTTCGGTGATGGCGGCGTAGTCGCCGTCGTCCAAAATAAAGCGGCCGAAGAGCATGTCGTGCTTCTGACCCTCCGCCGGTGTGACGGAGAGGGTCTCTCCGGTGACCACATTGGTCACCAGGGTGATCTGGTCAGTGAACACCCCGTTGCCGTTTCCGTTGCGGTCAAAGATGCCGGAGACCGTGCCGGGGGCAAGGTCCAGGTGGTCCCCGGTGAGGGTGTTCCAGGCGCTCTCGGAGAGGAACAGCTCGCTGCGCTGGCGCTCCTGGTACACCGCCTCCCAGGTGGTGCCGAGGGTCCCCTCTGTCTCCACATGCTCCATGCCGTCCACCGCCAGCCGGGCCATAGGGGCCTCCGCCCAGGAGGTGATGGCGACATCGTAGTCCTCCGCCAGGGCCCGGACCTCCCCCTCCTGGGGAATATTCTGGTCGGCCCGGTAGTGGTAGGCGTAGTCCACGGGACGCTCCTGGATGGACAGGGCGTTTCCTGTGCCCAGCATGGGGGCGTAGAAGGAGGCGAAATAAGCCCCCGCCAGCAGCACGGTGATCACCAGCATATTCCGCACCGTCTGGCGGCCCTGGAACTTCATCATGCTGTTGGGGATCAGGTTGTGGTACCGGCTCCGGCCCCGCCGCCAGCCGTTGACCACGGTGTGAAGCAGCACCATGTAGAGCCCCACAAACAGGGGGGCGTAGAAGACGGCGGTGAGGCCCTCCGGGGGATACCAGCGGAGCTGTGTGACAAAGAAGCTGGGGGCCATATAGCCCAGGAATCCTCCAACGGCCATCAGGAGGAGCCCTGCCCAGCCGTACCAGCCCTTCACCTCCCGGATGGGCTCGCTGCGCCGGGCCTCATTGACGATGTCGATGATGTTGGTGCGGCGGAGGAACCGCCGGGCCATGAGAAACACCATGACGATGACGAAGAGGGAGAAGGCCAGGGCGAAGAGGTAGGCCTGTGGGTCCAGGGTCAGGCGCATCTGCTCCGAGTCCACCACAAGAAGGCGGAACAGCTGCCACAGCCCCCAGGCCAGGGGCGTTCCCAGCAGGGCCCCGGCGGCACAGGCGATGAGGGTGATGCGCCCCACGTCCCGGTAGAGCATCCGCCGCAGCTGGAGCCGGGAGGCCCCCAGGGCCATGAGGACGCCGGTCTGCCGGGATTTTGCCCGGAAGTAGAGACCGGAGGCGTAGGTGGTGAAGGCTCCGCAGCCGATGACCGCCAGAATGAAGATCATCATCACCTGCTTGCGGCTGTCGCCCCCCTCCGGCAGCACCGTCAGCACCGTGGGGGAGCGCATCATGGTGACATAGGCGGTGATGAGCAGCACTGAGCCAAAGCAGCACAGCAGCAAAAGCAGGTCGTTTTTCCGGCCCTGGCGGCCCAGGGTCCGGTCTAAATCACGCCAGGACCGCATCGCCGTCACCTCCGCTCATCTCCCGGATGGCCCCCAGAAGCCGGTCCTGGAAGGCGCCCCGGCTGTCCCCGCCCCGGCTCAGCTGGTCGGACACCGTCCCGTCCTTCAGCAGGACCACCCGGTCGCAGAAGGAGGCGGCGAAGGAGTCGTGGGTCACCATGAAGATGGTGGCCCCCAGCTCCCGCCGGGCCTGGAGGAAGGTCTCGATCACCCTGCGGCTGGACTTGGAATCCAGGTTCCCCGTGGGCTCGTCGGCCAAAATCAGCAGGGGGTGATTCATCAGCGCACGGGCCACCGCGCAGCGCTGCTTCTCTCCGCCGGAGATCTCCGCCGGGAATTTGCCCTTGATGTGGCCGATCCCGAAGGCCTCGCACAGCTGGTCGGCGTACCGCTCCCCCTCGCCGTCCACGCCGCCGGCGATGATCCGGGGCAGGAGGATGTTGTCCCGGACGGTGAGGCCGTCTAAGAGCATGAAGTCCTGGAACACAAAGCCCAGCTTTCCGTTGCGGACCTTGGCCAATGCCTCCTCTCCCAGATCCGCCAGCTTCTCCCCGCCCAGGGTGATCTGACCGCTGTCGGCGGCGATATAGCAGGAGATGCAGTTGAGGAGGGTGGTCTTGCCGGACCCGGAGGGGCCCATCACCGCCACAAATTCCCCCTGGGCCAGCTGGAGGCTGACCCCCTTCAGCACCTCCACCGGCTGACCGCCCACCATGTAGGATTTTTTCAGGTTTTCCACATATAACATGGGTGTTCGCTCCTTTCCTTGGTGGCTCCAGCATACCCCTTTCCTTTTCTTTCGGGGAAAGGGACCGTCAAGTTCGGGCGGGAAAATGGAAGGTTTGGCGGGGAGAAAACCGGCTTGTCAAGTTTGGCTGTTCTCCTGTCAAGTTTGGCAGCGGCAGGGATTGAGGGGCGGCGGGGGATGTGCTACACTGGGGAGGACTTGAAGGGAAGGGAGGGGCTTTTCTGCGCATCGGGATCTGTGACGACGCGGCGGCGGCCCGGGAGGGTTTGCGGCTTTTGTGCCTTGGATACTTCCGGGAGGAGGAGCCGCTGTTCTTTGAATTTTCCGGGGGACAGGGGTTTTTAGGCTGGCTGGAGCGCCACCGGCGGGAGCTGGACCTCCTCTTTTTGGATATCGAGATGCCCGGTCTCTCCGGCATGGACACCGCCCGGAAGCTCCGGACCATGGACCGGGAGCTGCCTCTGGTGTTCGTCACCGGCTACGCCGACTACGTCTATCAGGGCTATGAGGTGGGAGCCATGGGATATCTCATCAAGCCGGTGGACCGGAAAGCCCTGTACGCCCTTCTGGGCCGGGTGGAGGAGGAACAGCGGCGAAAGGCCCCGGACTACTATGTGATCCGCAACAGCGAGGGCCTCTACCGCATCCCAAAACGGGAGATCCTCTACGCCTGCAGCGACCGGCGGCTGGTGTCGGTGGTGACGGCGGACCGGACCTACGCATTTTACGCCAAGCTGGACGATGTGGCAGAGCAGCTGGGACCGGACTTTCTCCGCATCCACCAGCGCTATCTGGTACAGACGGACCGGGTGGAGGCCCTGGAGGGAAGCACCCTGCACATCGGCGGAGCATCGCTGCCGGTGAGCCGGTCCCTCCGCCAGAGCGTGTCCATGGCCCTGGCCCGCCACATGCTGGGAGAGGAGGAACTGCCATGAATCTGCCGGACATTGTGTGGAGGAGTCTCCTCCTGGTGTTCACGGTGCTCTCCGCTCTGGCCGCCGGGCAGGTGCTGAACAAGTTTCTCACGCCCCGGCCCGGCTGGGGCTGGCGGCTCCTGCGGTACGCCGCCATGATGGTGGCCATCGGCAACGTCATCTACATCGGGGACCCGGTGAACATCTGCTTCGCCCTGCCGCCGGT
>CALXDB010000057.1 GCA_944386955.1 uncultured Oscillospiraceae bacterium | reverse complement strand
GCAGAGCCCCCTTTCAAAGACTTGCGAAGCGCCAAAAAAGCCAGGAAAAACAGCGAAGCGCCTTTTTCCGGATGGTCTGCACGCAGCCAAACGCTTCCAATCCTGTGGAGCCTGCCCTTTTTCGACAGCGACTAGATTTGCGCCATTCGGCGCAGACGCGCAGGACTTCCGGGGACGGCCTCAGATTCCCATCTCCTTTTTCACCTCGGCAAAGCACCGGACGGCGAAGTCCAGGTCCTCCCTGGTATGGGCGGCAGAGATCTGGGTCCGTACCCGGTCCCGGCCCTTGGGCACCACCGGATAGCAGAAGCCCACCACATAAACCCCCTTCTCCAGCATCCGGGCGGCAAACTCGTTGGCCACCTTGGGATCGTAGAGCATCACGGGGACGATGGGATGCTCGCCGGGCAGCAGGTCAAAGCCCACCTTCTCCATCTCGGCCCGGAAATACCGGGCGTTTTCGTGGACCTTGTCCCGCAGTTCCGTGGAGGCGGAGAGGATCTCCAAAGTCTTCAGAGCGGCGGCGCAGATGGCCGGGGCCACCGTGTTGGAGAAGAGGTAGGGACGGCTCCGCTGGCGCAGAAGATCCACGATCTCCTTCCGGGCGGCGGTGTAGCCGCCGGAGGCTCCGCCCAGGGCCTTGCCGAAGGTACCGGTGAGGATGTCCACCCGGCCCATGACCTCGCAGTGCTCCGGGGTGCCCCGGCCGTGGGCGCCCATGAAGCCCACGGCGTGGCTGTCGTCCACCATCACCAGGGCGTCATACTCCTCCGCCAGGTCACAGATGCCCTGGAGATTGGCAATGTAGCCGTCCATGGAAAACACGCCGTCGGTGGCAACGAGCTTCACCTTGCAGCCCGCCGCCTTTGCCTCCTCCAGGCACCGGCGGAGGTCCTCCATGCTGTTGTTCTTGTACCGCCAGCGCTTGGCCTTGCACAGCCGCACGCCGTCGATGATGGAGGCGTGGTTGAGCTCGTCGGAGATCACCGCGTCCTCGGGGCCCAGCAGAGTCTCAAAGAGGCCGCCGTTGGCGTCGAAGCAGGAGGAGTAGAGAATGGCGTCCTCCATGCCCAGAAATTCGCTGAGCTTCTGCTCCAGCTCCTTGTGGATGGCCTGGGTGCCGCAGATGAAACGGACAGAGCTGAGGCCAAAGCCCCATTTGTCGTAGCTGGCTTTCGCGGCCTCGATGAGCCGGGGATCGTCGGAGAGACCCAGGTAGTTGTTGGCGCACATATTCACCACCCGCTTGGCGGCGGTGGTGTCGATGCGGGAGCGCTGGGGCGTGGTGATGATCCGCTCATCCTTGTAGGTGCCCTCCGCCCGGATCTGGGCCAGGGTGTCACGATACTGCTGCAATGCCGTCTTCATGATAGTCTCCTCCCTGTTCCGTATTCATTTCTTGGTCCAATCCAGCACCACCTTGCCGGACCGGCCGCTGTTCATGGCTGCAAAGCCCTCTTCAAACTGCGTGTAGGGAAAGCGGTGGGTAATCACCGGGGAGATGTCCAGGCCGCCCTGGACCATGTAGGACATCTGGTGCCAGTTGTCCATCTTCCGGCCGTAGATCCCCTGGAGAGTCAGCCCCTTGCTGATGATCCTGTTCATGTCCATGGGAACGGGCTTGTTGGCGATGCCGAGGAGACTGATCTTGCCGCCGTTGCGCATGACGGAGATCATCTGCTCCAGAGCCGCGCCGCTGCCGCTCATCTCCAGACCGATGTCAAAGCCCTCCACCAGGCCCTGCTTGGTCATGATCTCGCCCAGGTCCTCCCGGGACACGTTCACCGCCGCGTCGGCCCCCATCTTCCGGGCCAGCTCCAGACGATAGTCGTTGATGTCGGTGATCACCACCCGCCGGGCCCCGGCGTACTTGCAGATGCCCACAGCGATCATGCCGATGGGGCCCGCGCCGGTAATGAGCACGTCCTCACCCACCAGATTCCACATCAGAGCGGTGTGGGCAGCGTTGCCGAAGGCGTCGAAGAAGGCCACCACGTCCTCCGGCAGGCTCTTGGGAATGAGGATCACATTGCTGGCAGGAATGCACACATACTCGGCAAAAGCGCCGTCCCGGTCCACCCCCACGCTGGTGGTGTTCTTGCACCACTGGATGTTGCCGTTGTGGCAGTTGCGGCAGTGGCCGCAGGTGATGTGGCCCTCGCCGCTGACCCGCTGCCCCACCTCCAATCCGGTAACGCCGGCCCCCAGCTCCGCAATCTCCCCTACATACTCGTGGCCGATGACCATGGGGGGCTTGATGTGGTCCCAGGCCCAGGGGTCCCAGTTATAGATATGTACGTCCGTTCCGCAGATTGCCGTCTTGTGTACCCGGATCAGCACCTCACCGGGCCCCGGCTGGGGCACCGGCACCTGCCGCAGCTCCAGCCCCGGACCGGCTGCGGCCTTCACCAGAGCGTCCATCATTTTCTTACGCATCCATTTGTCCTCCATAAAAACACAAAATCTGTTTTTACGTCCTTCTTACAAGAACATCATACGATGTTTTTCGAAAAAAGTCAAGACAAACCTCCCCGTGGAGAAGGGTTGCGCCGGGGCGGCAATTGGTGTATGATGGCAGCAGAAGCGCAGGAGGGAACAAGGAGGCGGTAGAAGCATGAAAAAGCTGTGGGCCCTGGTGTTGGGGCTGACGCTGCTGTTGGGGCTGGCGGGCTGTGCCCGCACCTATGAGAAGGCGCCGGATCAGCCGGTGACGCCGCCGGGACCGGCGGATACAGTGCCGGCGGGACCGGTGGAACTGGAACAGTTTCTGCTGGAGCTGCGCGGGACCCGGGAGGGGATTTTTCCCGAGAGCTTGGCTGCGCTGGAGCCCCTGGGACAGCGGCTCCAGGCACTTCTGGCGGAGGAGGGCTATGTGTTTGACACGGTGCAGATCACCCTGGGCGCCTCCTCCCGCAGCACCGGCGACGCCCTCAATGCCGGTACGGTGGACGCGGCCCTGGTGAATACGGAGACCTACATCCAGTACGCCGCCGGGCTGCCGGTACTGATGACCTCCGCGCCGGACGGGGTAGACCTGGAGGTAGACGGCGGCAGCTGGACAGCCCTGCCTGCCGAGGATCATCCGGGCTGGCGGACTGTGGGCATTTTTGCGGCCTCCTCAGACCGCGGCCGCCAGTTGACGGAGGAGTCCTCCTTCGAGGAACTGGCTCAGGCGGTGTGGGCAGTGCCGGAGGGAGGCCGGGAGCTGGACTAC
This sequence comes from uncultured Oscillospiraceae bacterium, assembly GCA_944386955.1. GTDB lineage: Bacteria > Bacillota > Clostridia > Oscillospirales > Oscillospiraceae > CAJFPI01. The sequence goes on along the minus strand of CALXDB010000057.1, from coordinate 10,500 downwards.
CTCAGTCTGTGGCTGAGCAGCAGATTCGAAGGCCGCACTCTGAAGGACCTGCCCCATGTGGTGGAGATGGAGGGCACCGATGCCATGGTGCTGGCTGCCGCCGCAGGGGAGGTGGATGTGTTGGTCCTGACCATCGGGGATACCGGAGGTTCCGGACTGCGGCAGTTGGGGGAGACCACCCGGTTTTACGATATGCTTCTGACCGTCAGCGACGCCCAGGAGCCCCTGGCGGAGGATGCCTTCCACGCTGCTCTCTGCCGCTGTGTGGCGGCGCTGTGTGAGGAGGAGGAGACCATGGAGCAGCTGGCAGCTCTTGGCTGCGGCCACCCCATGGTGGCGCTGGAGGAGACGTTTGACCCAGCGGACCTGGAGGCCATGCTGGAGGTAATGGGAGGTACGTTGACATGGGAAAGCCAAGCGTAAACAAAGGTGTCTGGGCCGCAGCCGGTCTGAGTGCAGCGGCGGCGAGTCTTGGAGCCATGACCGCCGTCGGGATGCGGAAGGCTATTTTGCGGCGGGACAAAACGGAGGCACAGTGGGAGGCCAAGCTCAACAGCCGCCCCTGGTGCGGCCGGAGAGACGAGATGCGTGCGGGTATGGAGTGGTACGCCCGCCAGCCCAAGGAGGAGGTATCTATCATCTCCCGGGACGGGCTGCGGCTGCGCGGGGACTATCTGGAGGCCCCGGAGGCCACAGCCTGCGTGGCGCTGTTCCACGGCTTCCGCTCCCGCGGACAGTTTGACTTCTCCATGGTGCTGCCTATGCTCTATGATAACCACATCAGCATCCTGCTGGTAGACCAGCGTGCTCACGGCCGCAGCGAAGGGAAATACATCGGCTACGGCATCCTGGAACGGTACGACTGCCAGCAATGGGCCTGGTTTCTCCATGCCAAGCTGGGCGGGAGCCTGCCCATCTTTCTCCAAGGGCTTTCTATGGGAGCCTCCACGGTGATGATGGCATCGGAGCTGCCCATGCCAGCCAGCGTTCGGGGGATCATCGCCGACTGCGGCTTCAACTCCGCCTGGGAGGAGATGCGCCACTGCATCCACAAGTGGTATCACCTGCCCGCCTTCCCCTTCCTGCACCTGACTAATCTGGCCTGCCAGATCACAGCAGGATACGATCTGAAGGAGGTTACCGCCGCCCAGGCTCTGGGGCACAGCCGTCTGCCGGTACTGTTCGTCCACGGTACCGGGGATGATTTTGTCCCCGCCGGCATGACGGAGGAGAACTACCAGGCGGCCGCCGGGGAGAAGAGGCAGGTGCTGGTGGAGGGGGCTTTCCACGGGGAAAGCTACCTCCAGGAGGAGGACCGCTGCCGCCGGGAACTGTTGGACTTCATCCACAAGTATTCCGAGGGGTATCCTCCGCAGGACAACAGAAAATAAAACAGAGCGCGCCTGTGCAGACAGCATCTGCACAGGCGCGTTTTCTCATTCTTTAAAATTCCGCGTTGCCCACGGTCCTCGGATGGGGCAGCCCCCGGCGCAGTTTACTGCGCCGGGGACCCCGAATCTTATCAAACATGGGACAACTGAATTGTCCCATGCCAAGGTTTTGGACCCTAGGTCCCAAACGCTTGTACGGCGCAGAGCGCCGCCCCATCCAAGATGGGGCCCCGACGTGCTGCCCCACGAACAGAGCGCACATCAGAGCCGTTTTCCCATTCTTAAAATTCCGCGTTGCCCACGGTCCTCGGATGGGGCAGCACGTCGCGGATGTTGGAAATGCCGGTGAGGTACATCACCATCCGCTCGAAGCCAAGGCCGTAGCCTGCGTGCTTGCAGCTGCCGTAGCGCCGCAGGTCGCAGTACCACCAATAATCCTCCGGCTTCATGCCCAGCTCCTGAATGCGGGCCTCCAGCACGTCCAGACGCTCCTCACGCTGGCTGCCGCCGATGATCTCCCCAATCCCCGGCACCAGGCAATCCGCCGCCGCCACGGTCTTCCCGTCGTCGTTGAGGCGCATGTAGAAGGCCTTGATCTCCTTGGGATAGTCAGTGACGAACACCGGCTTCTTGAACACCTGCTCAGTGAGATACCGCTCGTGCTCCGTCTGCAGGTCGCAGCCCCACTCCACCTTGTAGTCAAATTTGTCGTTGTTCTGCTTCAGAATCTCCACCGCCTCGGTGTAGGTCACCCGGCCAAAGTCGGAGGAGGCCACATGCTCCAGCCGCTCCTTCAGGCCCTTGTCCACAAAGGAGTTGAAGAAATTGATCTCGTTGGGGCACTTCTCCAGCACGGTGCGGATGATGTGCTTAATCATGGCCTCCGCCACGTCCATGTCCCCCTTCAGATCGCAGAAGGCCATCTCCGGCTCGATCATCCAGAACTCGGCGGCATGGCGCTGGGTGTTGGAGTTCTCCGCCCGGAAGGTAGGACCGAAGGTGTACACATCTCCGAAGGCCATGGCAAAGTTTTCCGCGTTCAGCTGGCCGGAGACGGTGAGGTTGGCGCTCTTGCCGAAGAAATCCTGGCTGTAGTCCACCTTGCCGTCCTCGGTACGGGGCAGGTTCTCCAGGTCCAGGGTTGTCACCTTGAACATCTCCCCGGCGCCCTCACAGTCGCTGGCGGTGATGATGGGGGTGTGGACGTACACAAAACCCCGGTCCTGGAAGAAGCAGTGGATGGCGTGGGCCGCCACAGAGCGGACCCGGAAGGCGGCGGAGAAAAGGTTGGTCCGGGGACGCAGGTGCTGGATGGTCCGGAGATACTCCACCGTGTGGCGCTTCTTCTGGAGGGGATAATCGGGGGTGGAGGTACCTTCCACCTCGATAGAAGCGGCCTTTACCTCCAGGGGCTGCTTGGCCTCCGGAGTCAGCACCACGGTACCGGTGACCCGCAGAGCGGCCCCCACGTTCTGGGAGGCGATCTCCTTGTAATTGGCCAGGATATTGGCGTCCATGACCACCTGAAGATTCTTAAAGCAGGAGCCGTCGTTGAGCTCGATGAAGCCGAAGGTCTTCATGTCCCGGATGGTCCGGGCCCAGCCGCAGACGTAGACCTCCCGCCCGCCCAGCTGCTGGCTGTCGGCGTAGATGGCCGCAATTTTCGTTCTTTCCATATTCGATCACCTGTTTTCGTGAGTTTTTGAGAGAATCAGGTGTATTGTACCTCTTTTTCCCAGGTTTTACAAGCCTTTTTGCGGGAAAAGCCGCCTTTTGTCAAGAATGGAAAAAAGCCACAAACCCCGGCGGCGCAAAAAACAAAATGTTATGCAACATTGCGCTTGTGAAAGCTGGGGAAAACCTCGTATAATGGGAAAAACCGTCAAGGAGGCGCCCGATATGACACAGTATGCGACAAATCTGCCGTTTTGTGCCGCGGGGGTCTCTTTTTCTCTTTTTCCCGCCCTTGGCCGCTGACCGGTGCGCTGTCACCGGTCCTTTTTTTGCCCGGCGGAAGGAGAAGACGGCTGAATCCCACCACTGTGTTGTTAGGAAAGAGAGGTCGCATTATGAACGAAACCACATCCGCCGTCTACGACGCCCGGACCCTGGGCCGTCCGAAGATGCTGGTACTGGGCGTCCAGCACATGTTTGCCATGTTCGGCGCCACGGTGCTGGTACCCACCCTCACCGGCCTCAGCGTGTCCGCCACGCTGCTGTTCGCCGGGCTCGGCACCCTGCTGTTCCACTTCCTCACCAAGCGGAAGGTCCCCGCCTTCCTGGGCTCCTCCTTCGCCTTCATCGGCGGCTACTCCGCCGTGGCTCCCATGCTGGAGGACGGCAGTCCCAACAAGGAGATGCTGCCCTACGCCTGCTTCGGCGTAGCTCTGGCAGGCCTTATGTATGTGGTGCTGTCGGCCCTGTTCAAAATCTTCGGCACCAAGAAGGTGATGCGTTACTTCCCCCCCATCGTCACAGGCCCCATCATTATCTGCATCGGCCTGACCCTCAGCTCCACTGCCATTACTAACTGCCGCACCAACTGGGCCATTGCCATCATCGCCATCGCCATTGTGGTGGGCTGCAACATTTGGGGCAAAGGCATGGTAAAGATTATCCCCATCCTGCTGGGTGTGGTGGGCTCCTATGCAGTGGCGGCTATTTGCCAGGTCACCGGCATGAACACTATGGACCCCGCCAAAATCCAGGCCCTGTCCGATGCTCCCTGGATCGGCCTGCCCTTCCACTTTGACGATACCGTCTTCGGCCTGCTCAGCCGCCCCGACCTGGATACCGGCATGCTGCTGACGGCAGCGGTGACCATCATGCCCCTGGCTCTTGCTACCATGGTGGAGCACATCGGCGACATCTGCGCCATTTCCTCCACCTGCGGCCGCAATTACCTTCAGGACCCCGGCTTCCACCGGACCCTGCTGGGCGACGGTCTGGCCACCACCCTGGCCTCCCTCTTCGGCGCCCCGGCCAACACCACCTACGGCGAGAACACCGGCGTGCTGGCCCTCAGCAAGGTGTACGACCCCAAGGTGATCCGCATCGCCGCGGTGCTGGCCATTCTCTTCTCCTTCTCCCCCAAGTTTGAGGCCCTGATCTCCGCCATGCCCACCGCCACCATGGGCGGCGTGTCCATGGTGCTGTACGGCATGATCTCCGCTGTGGGCGTGCGGAACGTGGTGGAGAACCGAGTGGATTTCACCAACAGCCGCAACGTGATCATCGCCGCCCTCATCATGGTGCTGGCCATCGGCATCAACTACTCCGGCGCGGTGAGCTTCCAGGTAGGCAGCGCCACGGTGAGCCTGTCCGGTCTGGCGGCAGCCGCTATCGCGGGTATTCTCCTCAACGCCATCCTGCCCGGCAAGGACTATGAGTTCGGCACCGACCTCCAGGGCGATACTGCCGTCAACTTCAAGGTCTGATTCCCAGCGACATCAAAAGAAGTGCGCCTCCAAGATGGAAGCGCACTTCTTTTTGTCTTCTCCTCCTCATCATCGGAGATAGGCCGTGGAAACATAGCCTGCCAGATCCCCATAGCCCACGGCGGCCCATCCCTGCCAGAGGCCGTAGACCCGCACCACCGCGCCGTTAGGCAGCTGCGCCGCCACCGGCGCATCAGTGGACGGCTTCGTCCGCAGGTTCAGATTTCCGCTGCTCACGGACACCGTGGCGTCGTAAGGCGTGATGGGCTCGATAAAGGGCAGACCGAAGTAGTCCGTCAGGCTCTGGACCAGATTCCGGGCAATGGCGTCGGTATTCTCCTCCACCCACCGGGCGTCGCTGATGTTGTCGTGGTACCCCAGCTCCAGCAGCACTGCCGGGGCCCGGGAGTCCCGCACCTCCCCCAGGCTGGTGGTGGACCGGGTCGTTACCAGCTCCGGCAGGGGATAAATCCGCTTCAAATTCTCCGCAAAGATTTCCGCCGCCCGACGGCCGTTGGTACTGCCGGGGTAGTAAAATGCAATGACGCCCCGGACTTGGCCGTACCGTTCCGGCGGCGCGCCGTTGGAGTGGAGGGCCAGATAGAAATCGTAGTCCCCCTGATTAGCCTGGCGTATGGAGCTTCCGGCAGTCATCTCCGGAGTGTTCCGGGTCCAGCGGATGGTATTAGCCCGGAGATAGGGCTCCATGGCGTCGGCCAGGCGGTTCATGTTGTACTCCTCGCTGCCGCTGCCGGTAACGTACAGGTTCCCCTCCTGAGTGGAGGGGCTGAGATAGATGATGGGCATGGTGACACCTCCTGGGCCATTCTATGCCGCCTCGCCCCGCCCTGCCCGCAAAAAAGAGGCGGAGCCGGTGAAAGGCTCCGCCCCGTATGGGATAAGAGAGAAGTTGTCAGGCGTTGAGGGGATCCGCGGACCGCTTGGCCGCGAAGAACTCGAAGACGCAGATGCCGCCCACCAGCACCAGCCCCACCACGTCGGTGAGGGTGCCGGGGATCAGCATGCCGAGGCCGCCTGCCGCCAGCAGCACCCGGAACACCGCTGGGAGCTTCCGGAAAATGAAGCCGTTGAGGGCCGCCGCCACACCGAAGATGCCCAGCAGGGCGCTGATGCAGATCTGCACCACCTGGAAGGCGCTCTCCACATCCACGAACAGCATCTGGGGGCTGAGGGCAAAGATATAGGGTACGATGAAGGCCGCAATGGCCAGCTTTGTGGCGTTGATGCCCGTCTTCATGGGGTCCGCCTTGGCGATAGCGCTGCCGGCGTAGGCCGCCAGGGCCACGGGGGGCGTGATGTCCGCCACGATGCCGAAGTAGAACACGAAGAAGTGGGCCGCCATTTTACTGACGCCGATGGAGGGATCCATCAGGATGGGGGCGCAGGTGGCCGCCATGATGCAGTAGTTGGCGGTGGTGGGTACGCCCATGCCCAGCACGATGCAGCACAGCATGGTGAGGACCAGGGCCACCATCATGTGGCCGCCGGCCACAGAGACGATGGCGCTGAGGAGCTTGGAGGCAAGACCGGTAACGGTGATGCAGCCGGAGATGATGCCGGCCATGCCGCAGGCCACCGCCACGGTGACGGAGCCCTTGGCGCCGCCCTCCAGAGCGCCAAAAACCATCTTCAGAAGGTCCGTCCCGCTTTTCCGGACGCCGGTGGCCGCGCCGTCGGTCCTGCTGGTGTGGACGCCGTCCAGAATGATGTCCGGCAGGGTCACCACAATAGTGGCCACAATGGCCAGGGCGGCGGAGTAGGCCATGGTATAGGTGTTGGTGGACACCAGCGCCACCAGCAGCACCAGAGGCAGCAGGAGGTAGATGCGCTTAATGAGCTTGCCCATCTTGGGCAGCTCCTCCTTGGGGATGCCCTTGAGGCCCAGCTTCTTGGCCTCCAGGTGGACGGCGATATAGATGCCGGTGAAGTAGAGCACTGCCGGCAGGATGGCCCGGACGGCGATCTTACTGTAGGGCTCGCTGGTGAACTCCGCCATCAAAAAGGCGGCGGCGCCCATGATGGGGGGCATGATCTGCCCGCCGGTGGAGGCGGCGGCCTCCACGGCCCCGGCAAACTCCCCCTTATAGCCCGTCTTCTTCATCATGGGGATGGTGACGGAGCCGGTGGTGACGGTGTTGCCCACGGAAGAGCCGGACACCATGCCGCACAGGGCGGAGGAAATGACGGCCACCTTGGCGGGACCGCCGGGGGCCGCACCGGCCAGGGCGTTGGCCAGGCTGATAAAGAAGCTGGCAATGCCGGTACGCTCCAGAAAGGCGCCGAAGATGATGAACACCACGATGAACTTGGCGCAGACGGTGATGGGATTGCTGAAAATGCCGTTGGTGGTATAGAACATGGTGCGGATCACCTGGGCGAAGGTCATGGCCACGTCGCCGGACATGAGGTTCACAAAGGTGTACACCAGAAGGGCCCCGGCCACGCAGAGGATGGGGATGCCCACGCACCGGCGGCACAGCTCCACAAGGGCCAGGATGCCGATGAGGCCGATGACCATGTACAGCGGCTCCTTCATGATGCGGCTGGACAATTGGATCACCGTTCTGGCGTTGACGGCGTAGAAGAAGTAGGCGCCGGAGCCGCAGACGATGAGCAGGATATCATACCAGGGCAGGTGGTTGACCCGCACCTCCCCCTTCCTGGCGGGGAAGGTGAGGAATCCCAGCAGCAAAATCAGCCCCATGAACACCGGCAGACGGATCTCCGTCAGGGTGGTGAGGAACACGGTGTCGATGATGCAGTACAGGGAAAAGACGGCCATCAGTGCGCTGATGATCCACTTGGGGGCCCCCTCCCAGATGCGGGTGTTGGACTCCCGGTCGTATTTCCGCATGACCGCCTCCACATCGGCGGCGGTCCCGGTGGAGGCGTCGTGCTCCGGTGGGGTCACCAGCTTCTCCGCCTCCGTCTCTTTCTTTCGAAACAGGCTCATAAGAGGTCTCTCTCCTTGGAATGGTCTTGTCGGGACATTAACAGCCCCCTATATCACGGAAACTACGGCGGAAATCTCCGCCGTAGTTTCTCGCATTTCTTGCAGTTGTCGCCGAAATCTTACTTGACGGGGACCTCGTAGCCCTTCTCAGAGAAGTACTGAGCGGCACCGGGGTGATAGGGGATGTTGGTGACGGAGGCGGCGAAGTCCAGATTCAGCTCAGCGGCCTTGCCGTGGCTGATGCTGCCGGTGTTCTCGAAGATGGAGGACACAAAGTTGTAGATATCCTCGTCAGCCACGTCGTCCCGGGCGATGACCACAGCGCCCACGGCCACGGTGGTGGCCTCCGCAACGCCCTCATAGGTGTCGGCGGCGATGGTGTACTCGCTGTAGTAGGGGGAGGTCTCCTGGAGGGCGGCGATGTGCTCACCATCCAGGCTCACCAGATACACGTCCTTGGCGGTGGCCAGGGAGGTGACGGCGGTGGTGGGAGCGCCGGCCACCACGAAGGCGGCGTCGATCTTACCGTCCTGCAGGGCGTCCACGCTGCTGCCGAAGTCCTGGTAGGTGGCGTTGATCTTGGTGAACTCGCCCTTGTCGTTGAGGTCGCCCAGGCCATAGGCGCTCAGCACGTCCAGGGCGTTATAGTACACGCCGGAGCCGGAGGCGCCCACGGACACGTTCTTGCCCTCCAGGTCAGCAACGCTCTTGATGTCGGGGTTGCAGGTGACGATCTGGACCTGCTCCATGTACAGGGCGGCCACGGTGGAGAAATCGGTGACGGGCATGCCCTCGAAGAGGCGCTCGCCGTTGTAGGCGTAGCTCATGACGTCGGACTGCACGAAGCCCATCTGGGCGGTGTTCATGCTCATCTGCTCGATGTTGTCCTGAGAGCCGTTGCTGACCACAGCGGTGACCTTGGTGCCGGTGTTGCTGGTGACATACTGGGCCAGGACGGTGCCGAAGCCGTAGTAGGTGCCCTGGTCGCCGCCGGTGGAGAACCGCAGCTCCTTCCCGGTGCCGGTGGTGCCGCCCTCGCCGGAGCCGTCGTCGGCGGAACCGCCGTTGTTGGAGGCGCCGCCGTTATCGGTGGAGCCGCCGTTGTTGGTGGTATTGCCGCAGGCGACCATAGCCAGTACCATGGCCATGGCCATCAGCAGCGCAAGAAACTTCTTCATACTAACTTCTCTCCTTTGAACTTGATCCAGTCCCATAGGACTACCTATTTATCATACACGAAACGTGCATCCTTGGCAAGAGAAAATTTCGTTTCCTTCACCTTTCTAAAGTAATTTTTTGGTTTTCTCCGTAAATTTCAAAAACAGCGGCGTGTGAAAATATTTGACCCAAAATTTCTTTCCAATAAGAAATAAAAGGTTTTTCCTGCTCTTCCATTTAAAAACATTCTCTTTGCTTTGTCTCACTTCCGGCGGCTCCGTCAAAAAGGAAATGCAGGACAAGACTCCAAATCCTGCATTTTGCAAGTTTGGCGGCAAAATTTCCTTCTTGCCTTCTCTTTTTTTGCGATCCGCCAAAGCGTAGGGAACTTTTTTGTAGGAAACTGCCAATAAATGCAGGGAATCCACCGGTTTTTGAAAAGGCGCCCAACAGCCTTGCTCCGCAGCGGAGATCCGGCGTGGACGTGAGATCGTTATAAAGTTTTCCCCTCCGAAAAGTGTTGCACACCTCCGTGCAACAGAAAGCCGGTACACCATGAGAGGTGTACCGGCTTTTTGTCAGGCCCCGAAAAAAGTAAAAGCCTTCCCCCGCTGGGGGAAGGTGGCACGGCGGAGCCGTGACGGATGAGGGGGCCCCGACCGCCGACCTTACAGCCGGGCAAATTCACAACAAAAAGGAGAAATACTGTTGAATTATACGGAAAATTATCAGCTGCCCCAGTGGGTGGAGACGGACCGGGTCCTGATGGAGGACTTCAATAACGCCTTTGCCAAGATGGACGCATCGATTCCTCAAATCCTATACGGCACTTATACTGGAACTGGGGGCAATACCGTGCATCTGACGATTGGTAAACAGGTACGGTTCCTCCTCATTATGGCGGCAACCGATGTCCAAACGCCGCTCGCCATCGTAACGCCCCAAGGAGGCGGGGGCGTGGGGACCAGCGGAGACGTCTACACCATTGTCACCTGGTCGGCTGAAGAGATCACATTTCGAGGCGCGAATGCGATTACCAGCATGAATGTCAGCGGAGCCAGCTACTGTTACTGCGCCTACTGTGCATAAAGCTCCGAATGGCGGCAAAGGCCGCGCATAATAAAAGCAGCCCCTGCGGGAATTTCCCGCAGGGGCGTGCTTTTACAGAATTCAGAGATCCTGTTTGTGATTAGGCAACCACATAGTACAGAGCCACGATGGTGTAGCCATCCAGCTGCATGTACAGGTCATAGTTGTCGCTCTTCAGGGAAGTGATCTTCTTCGCGCTGAAGGCCTTGTCGCTGATGTCGTACTGGAACACGACCACATCGTCAGCATAGGTGTACTGGGAAGCACCCACGGTAATGACGTCATCCTCAGCGGCCACAACAGCGATGCTGTTGCCGATCACGAAGCCGTCGCCGTTGGCGTCGATGGAACTGGTGGCGACAGTCACAGCGGTGACGATGTCGTCATCGTTGATGGTCATCTTCTTGACCGCGAAGCCGCCGGCATTGCCGCTGTTGTACAGAGCACCGGA